>DBFBGQ010000127.1:0-31699 GCA_048201975.1 Candidatus Egerieenecus sp.
AGTATCGCACAATTCGTGGGGATTGTCAGGGCGCAGGTTTATTGAGCGGTTACAGTAGCTGTTCTCACGGATTCCGTTCTGCAGGCACCATGTTCGTATGCTTTGTCCGCTCTGCTGCTGCTCATGAATCAGCTGTCTCCACTTGTTCATCCTTGTGATTCGCTTTGCTTCCGCTATCGTCATGCGCTTCTCTCCATAGTTTTTCAAGTTCACTTGATTTTCTGGATTCCAGTTTTTCAACTGCTATGGATAAGTATCGCACGATTAGGGGCAATTGTCACGGCGCGGGATTATTGAGCGGTTACTTCATAGTGTCGTGTACATGATGCTCCCAGGTAACTTTATGCTTTTGTTCGAAACGTTCTCGATTTGCGTTGAAGATCTTCGTATACTCCTCAGTGCTTAATTTTTTGAATCCACCCATGCCATAGTGGTGAATGAAAACGTCTTCTGCGTAAACGGTCCGGTAGTTGTGCTGGTGCAGGCGCAGGGAATAATCGTCATCTTCAAACATACCCACTTTGAACTGTTCATCCAGCAATCCCACTTTATCTATGGTACTGCGCTTTATCATTGTGCAGAACAAAGCAAGGACCTTAATATCGTGGTTTTTCCCTGCCTGGCTCTGCGAGCGTCGCAGTGCAAAGCTAATGATTTCTGCTGGCTGCTGGTAATTTACATCTACGCGGGCCTCGTTGGCAATCATGTTTGTCGTTGTGCCAACGGCGCCGATGGTGCTGTTATCAAGATACTTTTGCATACCATCAAGCCAACCCGGCGTAACAACCGTGTCATTATTCAGAATGACGATGTATTCGCCTGTAGATTTTCGAATTCCTTGATTGATACCTGTCGCAAAGCCTAGGTTCTCATCGTTCAGTATCAGCTGAATGCTTGCAGAGCTGGCAGCCAATTTTTTTAGACTTTCTACTGTTCCATCAGTTGAAGCGTTATCGACCACAATGATTTCCAAATTGGGATACGCAGAGTAATCAATCACGCTGCGAATGCAATCAATGTTATACTTTGCGTTGTTCCAGGTCAGGATAATGATGCTCACCTTTTTGTATTGTTGAATCACTTCCTCACGTATGGCCTGTGCACGCTGCTTCCAATCGTTCGTTTTTGCAAAAGCTACACGCTTTGCTTCTTCTTCCAGGTGGTCTTCCCCTGTTAGGCAGCGTCTAATGGCATTGGCGAATTCTGAAGGATCATTGGACATGAGCACATATTGATCTCGGTAGGGCATCAACTCATTGATCTCGGTTGTGACAACCTTCTTGCCTGCGCTGAGATACTCGTAAAATTTGACGGGGTTTGTTGCCTTGATTAAGTCCAGTGAAGCCTTGAATGGGATGATGGCAACATCGAAGTTTCTAAGATATTCAGGCAGCCGCTTGTATGCGACCTCGGGAATTAGTTGAATATTCGGGATGTTTTCCATTGCGGAAACGTTCACGGTGGAATGATCGCCGATGATTTGAAATTGGCAGTCAGGCAATAGCTGAGCAGCGCGAATCACCAGGTCTTGATCAAACCAATCTGCTACCGCTCCATAATACCCAATGATTTTTTTCCCGTTGTGTGTTTCTCCTCTTGCTGCTTCGAAGTGAGCGCTCTCTGTGCCGTTGCGAATCAGACATCGTTTTGCGTCAGTTTCGCCAATATGATCATACAAGTATTGCGATGATGCAAAAAATACTTCACTGTTGTTGCGCAACCAGTTCATGCCGGTATGGATCCATGGGTTGCTGTTGGTGCCGTTGAATCCTTCGTACTCATCAATGTAGTCCGTGAATACATGAAAATGATATTTCTCATGCAGTTGCTTTGCGAGCATAAACCAGGTGGGATACTGAACAAGAATGTTGGCTGTTCGTATGTGGTGACGGGTTAGGTAGTCGTCCAACTGCTTGAATAGCTGCATGGCAGCGTTTTCCTTGTTCAGAAGGAAAATGCTGTACGTATTGTCAGTGGTTCGTTGCAGTTTCAGCAGATCGACATTTCCACGTTTGTCCTCTTCGATTGTTTCGCAAAGATCTGGATTCACATAGGTCACATGATCGCCGCATTGTGCCCATTTCTGGGCAAGCTGTTGTGGACGCTGAAAGCGGAAATCCCAATCAATGGCGGCTAGTACAAGCCATTCCATGCGCTGCTCAAACATGGGATAAGCCACGCGCAACACATCCATTGCACAGGCATTCCAGGAGTGAGCATCTGCGCACGCTTCCAATTCGTTGACCTTTTCCGGATCGGACGCATCTTGGATGGCGCGATCCAACATTTCAATGTATTCTTCGGTATTCTGCGCTACATATACGGGGTATTTATGACACTCACGCATTTCGGTAGTGACCACAGGCTTACCCATTGCCATGTATTCAAACAGTTTGATGGGCGAGGTGGATTCAGTGATTTCATTTACTAGGAACGGAATTGTTGCAATAGTAAAGTACTGTGCTACGCCAGGAAGTTCCTTGTAGGCTATCGATTCACAGAAGGTGATGTTATCCAGCGCGGAGGCTGTAGCGATTTCTTGCTTTAGCTGGTCATGAAAAACCGGTCCGATGATTACAAATTCATATTGAGGTCTACGGGATGCGGCCTGTTTGATCAATTCAAAATCAAACCATGTGGCAACAGCCCCATAGTATCCGACTACGGGTTTTTTCTTCTGACAAACCTTCCGCATGCGAGGCGGCAGCATTGAGAATTTGCACTTTTCCTGTTGAAAGTGTTCCACATTTACGCCATTGGATGAAAGAAGGACGTTGCTATCGCTTTCTCTTGCGGTGCATACATCTTCATAAAGCTTCTCAGCCGTGCAAAGTACGCTGATTTCCGGAGATTGTAGTATTGCTTTGTGGCGGACCAGAGTAGCTTCGGGTATTTTTCCAGTAATCTCTTCGGAAATTTCGTCAATGTATTCATAAACCACATGGTTGGCCTGCTTTTGAAGTTGAAGGATGTCCTGCATGGTTGTGCGGTTATCCGTGGATAAGATCTCAACAATGGATTCTTTTTGCCATTTTGTCGTGATGCTAAGAATCAGGCTGACCGGAACCGTATCAGGAACAATATAGAGATTGGAGCGCTCTTCGCGGAAGCCCGTTACTTGGTCCATATGATTGGGAGTGATGTAGATCGTCAGGATACCCATCTCAGCTAGAGCAATGGCAATTTGCTGCGGGCGCTGGAACAGTTCAATTTCGAAGTCAACAGTGGAGCACAATATGCAGACATATCGTCCGCTATATTGGATGATGATTTGCTCGATGGCAGCTTCTGAAGCAGCATCTGTGTTTGATGTGGAAGCGTCATAGAGTGTCGCACTGGAAGCCATGTCGTTGTTTGCTGCTTCATTACTGAGCGCAATCAGTTTCTGGGACAGATCCTCCATGGGGCCGATGATCGCATAAATGGGATTATATTGATGGTCAGAGGAGGTTTTTCCCTGTAAATGATGGACCAGCCACGATATAAACGCTTTTTTCTGCGCAAAGGATCCATGAAGGAATTGATTCCTCATCCGAGAAAGCAGATGTGCTAATTGATAAGATTTAAATCTTGCGATTGCCTCGCTTTTGCGAAGAATTCCGCGCTGTTCTTGGCAGATCATTTGCAGTTCCTGGGCGTATTTAACCGGAAGATGATTTTCCGGTGCCTGGCTTAGTGCTGCCGTAGCCGTTTGCAGTTGTGCAGTTGTGGTTTGCAGTTCATGCTTGATTGCGCTCAGCTGCTGCTGCTTTTCGATTAGGCCCTGGCGTGCATCCTCATACTGGGCTTGTATGGCGGCATACTGAGCCTGCAGCCCTTCCAGTTGCTGCTGCGCGCTTTGGTACAGCGTTCTGGCCTCATCTAGAACCGATTGTTTCTCTTCTAAGTGTTGTTGCAACTGTTGGCATTGCTCTTCTGCTGCCTGTCGAGCGGACTGCTCCTGCGTATATTGCTGCATTATGCGCGCAGAAGTCTCCTCCGCCGTTTCACGGAAAGTCATGATTTGGCGCACATTATACTTGTATTGGTTAGCAAACAGATAGCCCTGGAGCGATGTGGGAATTTTCTTGGAGTAGATAAGCAAAAGCTGTTTACCGGGCCATAGGGTATGTTCGTCAAAACGGCAGTCTATGGTGCATCCATGACTCAGTAGATGATCGCCAATGGCGTCGGGGAACATATCAGCTGTGAACCGGGAAACATGTTCGCTTATGTCCGTGTCATCCTCAAAAGGGATTAACACAATGGCGTGACGGCGAGATTTCGCCACAACTTCCTGCAGTATCTGCATAGGGCGCATAAAGTGCTCTAAAACATTGGAGCAAACAATGATATCCGCTTCCTGGATGCATTGCAGCATGTCGCCCACGATGAAGCGCGCATTTGCATGCTTTTGTTTTGCCGACTGAATTGCCGATTCAGAGACGTCAACGCCTGTAAAGCTGCAAGAGGGAAACATGCGAGACAAATAATAAGTTCCGGCTCCTTCTGCACAACCGTAATCATATACTTCATAAGCATTGCGTGACATTTCTTCCACAAGCCAATCCGGCAGAGCATTGTAAAGAACCTTGGCAAAGTATTCACTTTGGAGCTCACCATCGTAGGCTCCCCAATCACCTGAAGCGAAACGCTCCTCCCAATATGCTTTATCGTTTATCATGTTTGCATGTCTCCCATCGTAGTTTCGTCGATATCAGGTATCCAGCAGCGCCTTTACAATTCTTTCGCAGGCATGGCCGTCTCCATAGGGATTGCTTGCCCTGCTCATGGCGTTGTATGCCTCCTGGCTTTCCACCAGGCGCTTCAACTCTGTGTAAATATGTTCCTCATGGGTGCCCACCAACTTCAGCGTTCCTGCGGCAATGCCCTCGGGGCGTTCTGTGGTATCCCGCATGACCAGCACCGGCTTGCCCAGGCTGGGCGCCTCTTCCTGGATTCCACCGCTATCCGTAAGAATCAAATAGGATCGGGCCATGAAGTTGTGAAACAGCAGCACATCCAGCGGTTCAATGATGTGAATGCGGTCGTCATTCCCCAGTTCCTCGTCGGCGGCCTGACGCACAACGGGATTCATGTGAATGGGGTAGATCACCTTGATGTCAGGATGCTCGTCCACGATTCGGCGAATGGCGCGGAACATTTGATGCATGGGTTCGCCCAGGTTCTCCCGGCGATGCGCCGTCAGCAGAATCAAACGGCTGTCGGAGGCCCATTCCAGCTCCGGGTGAGAGAAGTCCGCGCGGACGGTGGTTTTCAGTGCATCGATGGCGGTATTGCCTGTGACATAGATTGTTTCAGCCTTTTTGCCTTCGTGAAGCAAATTCTGCCGGGATTGCTCCGTGGGGGCAAAATTGTATCGGGCCAGAAGACTGACGCACTGCCTGTTGAATTCTTCCGGATAGGGGGAGTAGAGGTTGTAAGTCCGCAGTCCGGCTTCCACATGTCCCACTGCAATCTGCATATAAAAGCACGCCAGCGCCGCGGCAAAGGTGGTGGTGGTATCGCCATGCACCAGCACGACATCCGGCTTTTCCTTCTCCAGGACGGGTTTGATTTTTTCCAGAATGCCGGCCGTAACGTCAAACAGCGTTTGACGGTCCTTCATAATAGAGAGGTCATATTCGGGCGTTACATGGAAAATTTCCAGCACCTGATCCAGCATTTGCCTGTGCTGCCCGGTCACGCAGACGATGGTCTGGATGTCGTCGTGCTTTTTCAGCTCCAACACAAGGGGACACATTTTGATGGCTTCGGGTCTGGTTCCGAAAACGAGCATAATCTTTTTCATGTGTGCATTCCTCTTTTCTTTGCGTCATGTAAATGGTTGATTATTTCATCGGCGCGCTTTTCCCAGGTGCTTGCCTGCAAAAAGGCTTGCGCTGCCGCGTCGGTGTAACGCAGTCGATTGCTTTGCAGCAGTTGCTCCAGTGCCTCGCAGAAAGAGGACCAGTCATGGTAGAACAGGACAAATGGGGCGAATCGTTGGATTTCCTGGTAATCCACGCATAGAATGTTTTTTCGCAGGTCAATGTATTCATAGAGTTTTACTGGATCCACCCCCTGCACAATATCGCACAGCTGAAAGGGCATGATGAGCGCATCCATGCCGCTGACCGCCTTTGCGATGTCGCAGTGATTGATGGTTCCGTGGTAAAAAAAGCGGTTGTTTTCCGGTACGCGCATACCCGCGTCCATGGGACCCCATAGATGATACGTCACTTCTGGATAACGCTCCAGACTCTTTTCCAGCAGGCCGAAGTCAAACCAACGGGCTACCGTACCCACATAACCGATCTGAAACGGTCGATGCCTTTCCGGCGGGGCTGCGGCTGAAATGCCCTGCGGCTGGTATCCATTGCGTATCAGATGGATCTTATCTTCACTGATCCTGTGGCGCGACGCCAATAGATGCCGGAGCGTTTCGCTGGAGGAAAAAATATGATCCGCGCGGTGGACAAGCTCCGCTTCCAGGGTGAGCAGCTTGGATGAATCGGAGGACACCGGCGCCAGCGCTGCGTAGTCGTCCATGCAATCATAGATCAGCTCTTTTACGCGGCTGACGGGAAGATATTCCCACTGCCATGGATGCGAGAGCCATACGATATCTGGCTTGACACGTCGGAAGGCCCATCCGATTTGCGCTTTTTGCAGCGCGTCGTTGAGCGAGCAGAGCAGCTTGATCCGGCCGTTGAAGGTGGGTAAGCGGAAATAGGGACGGATGCGCAAGGGGGTAGGCGCTTTTTTCTGCAGGCCTTTTCGCTTGTTTTGCCAGGGATAGAGCACCCGTACATCAAAGTATCTGCGCAGCTCTTCCGCCAGAAACTGCGGCCGCTGCTTGATCCAGCGCCAGTCTATGGGCGTAAAATACAGCAGAACCGGCTGCTTTTCTGATACGGCATGCTTGTGCATCTTCTCGCCTTCCTTCCGATGAAAACTGCTGTGAGGGCAAAGGTCAGCTCCCCATTACGCCTCCATGCTACCGGAAGCATTTTTTCCCTTTGCTTCCAATCGCTGCGCCTGTTCTGTAAGCCGTTTCTGGCTTTCATGGATCATGGGCGCATATTGGCGATTGCTTACGCCCCAGATGGTGGATTGCATTTCCTCTTTGTGACCCACCAGAAAGGGGAGGCGGATGTATACGGACAGGTGCTGCTGCTCCAGATAGCGATCGATGGCGTTCGCTTGTGCGTTCCGGATTGATGGATTCCAGGCGGCAAAGGTTGCGAAGGCGCGCTGATGCACATAGTTGAATACCAGGCTGATCATCCGATTCACACGGACAAGCTGGGCATCCGCCAGCGGCTCCTTTTCCAGCACCTTCATCTGGTCCGCGTCAGCCATCATGCCGGAGAACAGGTGCCACCCATTCTTTTGGGCGAGGCGAGATTGTACCTGCTGGAACTTTTCTTCAAACCCTTCGGGGAAAAGAATGTCGTCTTCACAGACCACCAGTTCTTGCAGGCCGGCAGAAATGGCCTTTTGAAAAATCAGTTTGTAGCTCATGGCGCAGCCAACCCAGCCGTGAATGTGCCGAAGCCCCGGCACAAAGGCGAAGCCATAGCGGTTGTCCTGCGCAAAGGCGCGCTTGCGCTGCAGGCTTTCCGGCAGACTCAGGCATACCCTGGAGGATGGAAGCTGGAAATAGTCTCCCGCCAGGGAAACAAAGGTGTCATAGTCCAGGCGATCGTGAGCAAGCAAAAAACGGTAAAAGTAGAAATCGAAAGCGCTTGGTCGCTTGCGCAAGGTTTGCGCCTGCTGCTGGACCCAGGCGCAGCGCTCCTCGTCATGGGTCAGCCACCACTGAATTCGCGCAATCAGCGCCTGCATATTTCCGGTGGGAACAAAATCCACCACGTTGCGCAACCGCGTCAATTCTTCGCAGGGAGCGCTGTCTTCGGAGACGATAAGCGCGCTGTTGAGGGAAAGCGTTTCATACAGGCGCGTGGTTTCCAGCAAAGCGTTTTCATAGTAATGGATGTTGACCACTACTTTTGCCTTGCGAATCTCCCGATAAATTTCCTCGCCGTATTGGTCCGTGCATACCTTGACATGAAAGTGCTGGCTGAGCTCCTCCAGTATCTGCTTCCGACGGGGACAATTGCTGTCGCCATAAAACAGTACGTCGGTTTTTTTCTCTACGGATCCAGCCGAGTCGTTCGCCATGTAGTCAATGGGAACGTAGTAGGCTCCCCGGGCAAGCTTTCGGTTCTGGGGCCGGTCATAATAGGCCAGGTTCTCTGTGGCGTAATCCAGAATGCCGCTGGCTCCCTCCAGAATTTGCTCATAGCTTTTTGTAAACCAGCGGGAAGAGACCGTTTGTTCCATTTGAAAAACAAAATAGACCTGGGGAAAATCTGTCACAAACTGAGGGCAGATGATGATATACGGTATGTCCTGATATTTTCTTGGCTGGCCCACATGGATATCGGAGCGGATGCTGATCCTTTGCAGGGCTTGCTGAATCAGCTTTGCCACATAAACGGTGTGCCGCGTGGTGACGATATCCATTCGTGGATAGGCGCCATAAGCCAACAAGGCCTTGAAGCTATCGTTGGCAGTCACGCTTTGACGCTCGCCGGAAATTCGGAACACACGTTTTCCAAGCTTCCAGACGCATCGCAAAACGCGGTAGCGCCCGCTCCCCATGGGCGCGAGCTTCGAAAAGGTGCGTTGGAGTTTCTGCGCAATCGCATAGGCATGGGAGCCCTGGATCATGCTTAGCTCGCTGTCCAGCAGCTGGATTTGGTGCTCCGCCTGTTCCAGCTGTTCTCTCAGCGCCGCGTTTTCCCTGGCCAAATCCTTGCTGTCATTGTTGATAAGCATCGCAAACCTCTTTTGTAGCGCCAAACATCTTCATCTGGCCGTGGTCCAGCCAGAGCACATGGTTGCACATTTGCCGGATCTGTGACAGGTCATGGGAGACAAACAGCACAGTTGTGCCCCCGCCCATCAGTTCCATCATGCGCTTGCGGCTTTTTTCCTGAAACGCCGCATCGCCCACGGAAAGCACTTCATCAACGATCATGATCTGGGGGACGACTACGGCAGCCACGGAAAAGGCCAGCCGGGCGACCATGCCGGAGGAGTAGTTGCGCAGCGGAACGTCGATGAAGTCCCCGATTTCCGAAAATGCAATGATTTCGTCATATTTTTTATCCAGAAAGGCTTTTTCATAGCCCAGGATGGCCCCGTTGAGATAGATGTTTTCCCGGCCCGTCATATCAAAATCAAAACCGCTGCCGAGCTCCAGCATGGGCGCAATGGAACCTCGCACATCGACGCTGCCTTCGGTGGGGGTGAGTATGCCGGAAATTACCTTGAGCAAGGTGCTTTTTCCTGCGCCATTGCGGCCGATAATGCCCATCACTTCGCCTTTTTCCACTTCAAAGGAAACATGGGACAGGGCTTCAAATTCCTGATACTGTATTTTACCCCGCAGGCGCTGCACAATATATTCCTTGAGACCGGATACTCTGTCCTTGGCCATGCGGAAGCGCATGGAAACGTCCTTGACTTCAATCATGCTTTCCATTTTGACTCCCTCGCATATTTACAGGTATAGGGTGAATTTGTTCTGCTGCCGCCCAAAGACTGCAGCCCCTATCAGAAGTACGCCAATCCCTGAAATGAGGCACCAGAGATAGGCCATGGGCTCGGGGGAAATCCCGTTGATAATACAGATGCGGGCAAAGGAGATGTAGTGGTACATGGGGTTCATGTGGTACAGCGTCAGGAACTGTGCGGGGATAATGCTTTCGGTGTAGAAAATAGGCGTTAGGTACATCCACAGCAGGCTGACCACACTCCAGAGAAATTGCGTGTCCTGAAAAAATGTCATCAGCGTGGAAAGCAGCAGCACCATGCCCAGCACAAAGCAAAGCATGCACATCACGTCAAACACCAGCAGAAACAGCGCGGGACGAACAGGCGTGCCGGTGCATAGCGCCACGATAAACAGCGGAATCAACGACAAACCGAGATTTTGAAGGGAGGACAGCACCTTGGAGAGCGGGTAGATGGCCTTGGGAATAAAGACCTTTTTGATCAGCGAGGCGTTGCCGGTAATGGAAACCATACCTGCGTTGACAGCTTCGGTAAAGAAGCTGAAGAATACAATACCCGTCAGCAAGTAAACCGGATAGTTTTCCACATCGCTTTTGAAGATCGTGGAGAAAACGAGGTACTGTACAGCCATGGTCAAGAGGGGATTCAGGAAGCTCCAGGCCATGCCCAGCGCTGAGCGCTTGTATTTCGCCTTAAAGTCCCGCGTCACCAATTCGTGCAAAAGAAACGTGTATTTGGTGTTGATCAGGCATAGCATTACCAGAGGATTGTAGCGGCCCTTTTTCGCGCCGGCCCACCAATAGGCGCCCAGTGCCGATAGTGCAATCCATAGCACGGCGATGAGCAGCCAGTAGTAACGATAGAACGAAAGCTCTTCCATGCCGCTCAATTGCAGGCACAGGCGGCCCGTGCCGGTTTGACCGTTCACGGAGTAACGCTCATCCTGGGGAATGGCCTGGACAATATCAAAACGCCCTGCGGTGATGGTGTTGCCGCAGAAAATTGTAATGGGATTGGTTGCCGCCACGCCCTCGGTCCCCAGAAGCAGGTCAATGGCTTCGCCTTTGGCAATCTGCAATGGCTGCGCGAAGATGAAATCAAAATATGTGCCGTCGGTCATCTCTGCAAGCGGTAGCGTTTCCTCGGCCAGCGGCTGACCCTGGGCATCCTGAAACGTTACATGCAGGGAACCTGTGGAGCCGTTGCCATAGGCGCTCATCATCAGAGAGATACCCGTAATGCTTTCAGCCTCTATGCGCACCCGCTGCGTCACCACCATGCCGTCGGAAATTTCGCCGATGGTCGAGTCCGCAGAGGGCGCGTTGCTGGCGCGATAGGTCCAATGAAACTGTTCGCCCGCCGCCAGGTAAATAAGAAGCGCCAGCGCAAAAAACACCAGGGCAACCTTGATCAAAAATCGTTTGGACTTCTGAAAATCCATCATTCTGCTATCCGCCTTTTCCTTCTGTTTCAGGCTGAAAGTCCAGCCCGTGCTTGCTTCCCTTGTATCCGTCTGCCGGCATAGCTGCCGCAAAGCCGGGCGGCGCAGTCCAGGCAAAAGGAGATGCACTCCGCATACTCTCCCTTTCGCGCCAACTGCCGTAGCACATGCTTCACCATTTTCACGCCCTCGCCTGTGGCATGCCCATCGCCCAGGCGGTCGGCATATGCGCACAAAAAGCGGCCGATTTGCAGGTTTCGAGCGTACTCCTGGGCCAACGTAAAGCTATGGGAATGGTAGACTGTGGCTTCTGCGCAATATGCCAGGCGGTATCCGCCGTCCAGGAGACAGGAAGCGATCAGCATATCCTCATTGGTCATCAGGGGCGAATGAAAACCGCCAACGGCCAAATAGGCGCTGCGGCGATAAGCTGCGCATACGTCGGAGAGGTGGAAAGCCTCCAGCCCCAGCCGCGGGATATCCGCCTTGGTCCAAAGTCTGCTCTGTGCGGGATAGCGGTATGCCTGCACCTCCTGCACATAGGGCCGCGCGCTGGGCCAGGGTAACTGCCGGCCAGTGACGGCGGCAATTTGCGGGTCGGAGAAAGGATGCAGCAATTGTGCTGTGAATTCATCGTTGACCGGCAGCGCATCCTGGGTGAAAAACAACACAATGTCTCCGGCGCTATTCCGCAGTGCGTAATCGCGCGTTCCACCATGGTCGAACGCCGACTGCGGGATGGAAAGGATGCGCGCTCCGCACTTTTGCGCCAAGGCCGCCGTGCCGTCCTGGGAGGAGGAATCCACGACGATGATTTCGCTCATGGGCACGGTTTGACGCTGAAGCGCCAGCAGGAGCTTTTCAATGCTGTGCGCCGCGTTCAAGGTGGGAATGATCGCAGATATTTGCATAGAAGATTTCCTCGCAGTTTCTGGAAGCAGTGAGCGTTCGGCGCTTGCTGGCGCAGTAGGCTGGTATGCTCGCAGGCGTTACTCCGGCTGTTGGTCCTTTTCCGGCGGCGCGACTTCTTCCTGATTGATCATTCCGCCAAACAAGGTTCGGAATATGATACAGATATCCAGCCACACGCTCCAGTGCTCGATGTACCATAGATCCAGCTCGATGCGTTTCTCGATGCTCGTATCTCCACGATAGCCATGGATTTGCGCCCATCCGGTCAATCCAGGCAGCACCTGGTGCTTGACCATGTATAGCGGAATGGTTTCCCGGAACTGCTCCACAAAGTGCGGGAGCTCCGGACGCGGTCCCACCAGACTCATGTCGCCTTTGAGGACGTTGATCAGTTGGGGAAGCTCGTCCAGGCTGGTTTTTCGAATCCAACGGCCAAAGGGCGTGCGGCGGTTGTCTGCGTTTGTGCTCCAGGCGGTTGTGTCGCTGCTGTTGACAACCATGCTGCGGAATTTCAGCATTTTGAATTCACGCCGCTTGTATCCCACCCGTACCTGTTTGAACAAAATGGGCCCGGGGCTGGAGAGCTTCACGCCGATGGCCAGCGCCAGCATGAGCGGGCTGAGCACAATCAACCCCAGCGCGCTGGCGATGAGGTCGAAGGAGCGCTTGATCAAAGCCCAGCCAACGTTTTCCAGCCGGTTGGAGCGCATGTCAATCAGCTTGCTGCGGCCGATGGATTCGATGTATGGGTGCTCCGGAATAATGTCGTTATAAAATGGAATCACATAGTATTTCACGCCATTTTTATCGCAAATCGCGATCAGTTCCCGGATGCGGGCATAATCCTCCGGCTCCAGGGCAATCACGGCTTCGTCCACGTCAAGCATTTTCAGCTGCTCGTCCAGCTGGCTGAAATCGCCCAGATATGGAGATACATCCGGCAAAAAGGGCCCCACAAAGCCTTTCACGTGCAGCCCCAGGCTCCGCTCGCGCACCGTGTCCTCGGCATATTGCTTTGCCAGCCGTCCGGTGCCAATTACGATTACATGCTTGAGGTTGTAGCCCCGGCCGCGCAACCATCTGAAAAGAACCCGCATCACAATGTACTTTCCACAGACGGAGCCCAGGCTGAACACATAGAACAGCAGCAAAACACCCCGGGAGAAGTCCACCAGGCGGAACACGTAAAACAGCGCCGTAGCTGTCAACGTGGACAGGGTGATCGCGGCAAAAATAATTCCCAGCTTCCATCCCAGCCGCCGTGTACGCGTGGTGCTGTAAAACCCGAGGATCAGCAGCATAACCAGGAGCAGGCCGGCATAAATGCAGGCCAGAAGCAGCACACGACCGCTGAGCTCCGCCATGTTTGTGGCGGTTTTGGTAATAACATCCAGCCATAGCCAGGAGGCCAGCGCATAGGAACAAACGACCAGCAGCGCGTCCAACAGCATATTCAAGCGATTGAAGAATTTCAGGTTGCGTCGAATCATGACGCTGTCTCCTTCCGTTGCCTTTTCTGTTGCGGGAGACAGAAGACTGCCTCCCTTGGCGCCCGTAAGCCTTTAAGGCATAGTGCGCTTTGCGGTGCCTGAGAAAGGGAATCAGCGCCAGAGAGCTGACCGCACAACAGGCTGTTTCCTGACACGCATGCGCGCATCATCATGGTCCGTAGTTTGTCGCGCATAGGCCTGCCTTATGAGCGTGCCGCTGCGGGAGCTCGCCGCCGGGGAACCGGTGCGCGGCTTTATCCCTACGGGGGGATTCGGTTGCAGGCAGAGCGCCTCATCCGGGGGACATAGCGCGTTCAGGCCGAACGCGGAATCCAGGTGCCCAAATTCCTTTTGCCCGCCAACAGTTGCTGGTTTCTCCAAACCTTCACAATGATGGATAATAATGGACATAATAACACAATGATATTATACTAGCCCATCCAAATCGTGTCAACCGGCAGCCAGGTGCGGGCTGGTGCCGCGGAGTTTTGCCGAAAAAAAGACCAGTTCCGGGATAGAATGCGGGAAGCAACGCCCTGGGATTTTCGCCTGGGACCAGCGGATGACCGGGTAGTGGGGCACTTCCGACAGATGGAATTTGCGGGCGTATGGTTCCCCCCTTTTCTTTTTTGCGGAAATGGGGTAAAATAGAAAGCCGGATTCTATGCATAACGGAGGTGAGGGCATGGAAGCGGAGGTATGCGGCGTGCGGCTGCATTACGAGCTGGAAGGCGACGGCGGCAAGCGGATTGTGCTGCTCCATGGCTGGGGCTGCGATGAAACACTGATGGCGCCGGTGGCGCAGGCGCTGACGGAAGGCGCTCGGGTGCTGCGGGTGGATTTTCCAGCCCATGGCAGGAGCGGCCGGCCCCCGGAGCCCTGGGGCGTGCCGGAATTTGCGGCTTGCCTGCGGGCGCTGCTGATGCGGCTGGACTTCCTGCCCTGCGGCGTGGTGGCGCATTCCTTTGGCGGACGGGTGGCCATATGGCTGGCCGCGGAGCATCCGGAGATGTTCACCCGCCTGGTGCTTACGGGCGCGGCGGGCATTCGTCCCCGGCCCACGGAGGCGGCGCGGAAGCGCTCGGAAACCTTCCGCCGGCTCAAGGGATTGTGCGAGCGCGCCAAGCGGATGAAAATTTTCGGCCCGCTCCCGGAGCTTGCGGAGGAACGTCTCCGCAAGAAATTCGGCTCCCGGGACTATAATGCATTGGACGCCGAAATGCGGCAGACCTTCGTGAAGGTCATCTCCCAGGACCTGACGCCTTGCCTGGACCGGATCCAGCAGCCCACGCTGCTATTGTGGGGCGTCGAGGATGCGGAGACGCCCCTGTGGATGGGGCAGGAAATGGAAAAGCGCATCCCGGATGCGGCGCTGATTCCCCTGGAGGGCGGCAGCCACTTTGCTTACCTGGAACAGGGCGGGCGCTTCAACGCCATCGTCCGCAAGTTTTTAGTGGAGGAGTAAAGCATGACCATAGCCATCCTTGCGCGGGTGCTGTTGGCCCTGGGCGTCGCCGGGGGCTGTACCCTGGCGTCCAGAAGCTTGATCCATCTGTTTCAGCTGGAAAGCTACCAATTCCCCGGCTACCGGCGCAGCGTGCAGCGGGCCTGGCGGCGCAGCGTGGCGCCGGGGCTGATGATGACCGTGCTGTCGGTGGCGCTGCTGGCGGCGCACCGGACGCTGGATATGCACGCTGCGGAAGGCGTCCGGGTATTCCTGGCGCTGGCGGTGCTGGTCCTGATGGTGCTGGGCGGCGGTTGGTGCGCCAGGCTCTATCAGGATAAGCAGGCGAAAAAACCCCTGGTGCTCACCCCCCGGGTGAAGCGGCTCTATGGCGTCATGGCGGTGGTGTACGCGCTATTGTGCCTGGCGGTGGACAGCACCGGCTGGCCCTACGCCCTGTGCCTGTTTCCGCCCTTTCTGCCGCTGTGGACGGCGCTGGCCGGATTGGCGGCCTGGCCGGTGGAAAAGCTCATCAGCGAGATGTATTTCCGGGACGCCCAGCGCAAGCTGCGCGAACGTCCGGACCTGATCAAGATCGGCATCACGGGCAGCTATGGCAAAACGTCGGTGAAGTTCATCCTGGGTACGCTGCTCCAGGAGAAATACCAGACCCTGGTAACGCCCGCCAGCTTCAACACGCCCATGGGCGTCACCCGGGTGATCCGGGAACGGCTCCGGCCCGCCCACCAGGTGTTCGTGGCGGAGATGGGCGCGCGGCACGTGGGGGATATCCGGGAGATGTGCCGCCTGGTGCACCCCACCCTGGGGGTGCTGACCTCCGTGGGGCCCCAGCACCTGGATACATTCAAAACCCTGGAACGCATCAAGCAGACCAAGTATGAACTCATGGATGCGATTCCGGAGGACGGGTGCTGCTTTTTCCCCGACGACGGAGGCATCTGCGCGGAGCTGTACGCCCGCACGGCCAAGCCCAAGCGCCGGGTGGCGGTGGGGGACGCCACAGCGGACGTATGGGCCGAGAAGATCACGGTATCGCCCCAGGGCAGCCGCTTTGTGCTTCACGCGGGATCGGAGTCGGTAACCTGCCAGACTCGCCTGCTGGGGGCGCACAATATTCAAAACGTTCTGCTGGCGGCATGCGTCTGCCTGGAGCTGCGCATGACCTTGGCGCAGATTGCCCGCGGCATCGGCAAGCTGGAGCCGGTGGAGCACCGCTTGCAGCTGATCCCCAGCGCGGGCGGAACAACCATCATCGACGACGCCTTCAACAGCAATCCCCGGGGCGCGGAAGCGGCGCTGAATGTGCTCAAGGATTTCCCGGGGCGGCGCATCATTGTAACGCCCGGCATGGTGGAGCTGGGCAGCAAAGAGGCGGAGTACAACCGGGAGCTGGGACGCTTCATGATGGGGAAGGCCGATCTGGCCATACTGGTGGGGAGGAAGCATACCCAACCCATTGCGGAGGGATTGGCGGAGGCAGGCTTTCCCCAGGAGAAAATTTACGCCGTGGGCAGCCTGAAGGAGGCCACGGAAAAGCTGAGCGCTCTGGGCCTGCCTGGAGACGTGGTGCTCTTTGAAAATGACCTGCCGGACAATTATAGCGAGGAATAAGGAGGAAGGAAGTTCCCATGAGCAAGCTGCAGCTGGGCGTGTTTTTCGGTAGCAGAAGTTGCGAAAGAGAAGTTTCCATCATTAGCGCGCTACAGATGATGAACCACGTGGACACGGAAAAGTACGACGTGATCCCGGTGTATATCAGCCAGGATGGAACCTGGTACACGGGCCCGGCGCTGCGGGAGCTGCGCACCTTCGTCCACTTTCAGCCCGACGCGCAGGGCGTGGAAAGCGTCAGCCTGGATCTGGCCAGCGGTTCGGGGGCGCTGCTGGCCTACCGGCCGGGAAAAGGCCTGTTTGCCCAGGCCAAGCTGGAGGTTGTGGCCCGGCTGGATGTGTGCTTCCTGGTGCTGCACGGTCTGCACGGGGAGGACGGCTCGCTCCAGGGCCTGTTGGAAATGGCGAACCTGCCCTATACCTCCACGGGAGTGGTGGGCAGCGCCGTGGGTATGGACAAAATTGTTATGAAGCAGTTTTTCAAGGGGGCGGAGCTTCCCGTATTGCCTGGCTGCTGGTTCCTGCGCTCCGCCTTCGAGAAGGACGAGGCGGCTGTGGCGGAGCAGGTGGAAAGGGAGCTGGGCTATCCGGTCTTTGTAAAGCCGGCCAATCTGGGGTCCTCCATCGGCGTAAGCCGGGCGGACGACCGGGCCGGTCTGCTGGATTCCCTGGCGCTGGCCTTTGAGTACGACCGCCGGGTGCTGGTGGAGAAAGGTCTGGACCGCCCCATGGAGCTGAACTGCTCCGTGCTGGGCTGGGACGATCAGGTGGAGGCGTCTCCCATTGAAATGCCTCTGCGTCCGGAAGAGGACGACCTGCTGAACTTCGAGGATAAATATCTCCGGGGAGCCGGCGCCTCCAAGGGCATGGCGTCCCTGAGCCGGGTGCTTCCCGCGCCCATTGGTGAGGAAATGACCGCGGAGATCCAGGCCATGTCCTGCCGGATCTTCCGTATGCTGGACTGCAAGGGTGTGGTGCGCATCGACTACATGTTCGATCGGGCTACGGAGCAGGTGTTCATTACCGAGATCAATACGATTCCCGGTTCCCTGGCCTTTTACCTGTGGGAGGCCAAGGGCGTGAAATACCCGGCGCTGATTGACCGCATGGTGGATTGCGCCCGACGCGCCCACGAGGAAAAGAACAGCCGCAACTATGCCTTCACCTCGGATATTCTTAAGAGCTACGCCGGGGGGACCAAGGGCGCCAAGGGCGCCAAAGGCAGCAAACGCACGTAAGAAAGAGGGTAGCATATGCAGAGACGGAATAACGGACAGCAATACTATGCGGCTCCGGCGTACAGCAATCAGCCGCAGGAATGGGAGCAGGAGCAGCCCGTTTACGAGGCCCGCCCCATGGACCAGCCGGATGATCCTTATGCGGAATATCCCTATGAGGAGCTGCCGGAGGAGCCCTATGCGGAGGAGGTCCCGGAGGAGCCGGAGGTGATGGCCACCAACGGCACGGTGAAGCTCACCTGCACCCTGGCGGCCTTTTGCAGCCTGCTGGCGCTGTTTTTCGCCTTTGCGGACAAGCGGAGCCGGGCCATCCGCCATTTTGCGGTCCAGTCCCTGGGCATTGCGGGGGTGCACATCATGGGCGCGGCGGCGCTGGTGCTCATCGGCGCGCTGCTGGGGGCGATCCCCTTTATCGGCTTCCTGATCTCCATCCTGTGCTGGCTGCTGTATGCGGCGCTGCTTATTGTGTGCGTGGCGCTGCGTGTGCGGCTGATGCTGGCAGCTTATCAGGGCGTGCGGTTCGTACTGCCGGTGATTGGGGAACAGCTGGCGTCCATGTTCGGCAGGCGCTAAAGGAGGCGCATAGAACACGCCGGCGGAAGGGGGGCGTCCATGGGTGCATCTGGATGAACTGAAGGGACCGCAGGATCTGCGTGGGCTTTCGGAGACGGAGCTGACCGAGCTTGCGGCGGAAATACGCCAGGAAATTATTGATACGGTGGCGCACCGGGGGGGACACTTGGCCTCCAACCTGGGGGTGGTGGAGCTGACCCTGGCGATTCACCGGGTTTTTGACGTTCCCCGCGATCAGATCGTGTTTGACGTGGGGCATCAAAGCTATGTGCACAAGCTGCTCACCGGGCGTTATCCGACATTCCGCACCCTGCGCTCCTTTGGCGGGCTTTCCGGCTTTCCCAAGCGCAGCGAAAGCCCCTGCGACGCCTTTGAAACGGGGCACGCCTCCACGGCGATTTCCGCGGCCTTGGGCCTGGCCAGGGCCAGGGATTTCCAGGGTGGCAAGCACCATGTGATCGCCCTGGTGGGGGATGGCGCCCTCACCGGCGGCATGTGCTATGAGGCGCTGAACGACGCCGGGAACAGCAAGACCCGTTTGATCATCATCCTGAACGACAACGAGATGTCCATTGCCCCCAACGTGGGCGCGCTGAGCCAGTACCTGACCAACCTGCGGGTGAGCAAGGGCTGGACCAGCACCAAAAAAGCGGTGGAGCAAGGCTTGGGGAGCATCCCGGTGGTGGGCCTGCCGCTGCGCCGGGTGGTGCTCTGGCTGAAAAACACGGTCAAGTCCATTTTCATGAGCGAGGGCTTCTTCGAGGCGCTGGGTTTTCATTATTTCGGGCCCATCAACGGCCACGATATTCCCTCTTTGGAGCACATCCTGGAACAGGCCAAGGACTACGAGGAGCCCGTGGTGATCCATGTGCTCACCCAAAAGGGACACGGCTATGTGAAAGCCGAGGAGCGCCCGGAGATATTCCACGGCACGCCTCCCTTTTATGTGGAAAGCGGCGCAAAGCGCAAGGATTCCCCGCTGCCTTCCTTTGGCAAGGTAGCGGCGCGCACCCTGGTGGAGATGGCCCGGGAGAACCCGCGCATCGTCACCGTGACGGCCGCCATGCCCTCGGGCACAGGGTTGAGCCGCTTTCAGGGAGTTTTCCCGGACCGGATGATCGACGTGGGCATCGCGGAGGAGCATGCGGTGACCATGTGCGCTGGGATGGCCGCAGGGGGCATGCGCCCCTATTTTGCGGTGTATGCTTCGTTCTTCCAGCGGGGCTACGATCAAATGATCCACGATGTATGCATGCAGAAGCTGCCCGTATGCTTCCTGCTGGACCGGGCTGGGCTGGTGGGCGAGGACGGAGCGACCCATCACGGGGTGTACGACCTGGCCTCCATGCTGCCCATTCCCGGCATGACGGTGCTGGCGCCCCGGGATATCCAGGAATTGGAGCATATGGTGCGCTGGACGGAAGGCATGACCGGCCCCTGCGCCATCCGCTATGGCCGAAAGAGCGTGGATATGAGCGGCCAATATCCGTACAAAGGGTTCCAGCTGGGCAAGTGGGAGATGATGGAGGAGGGCGCGGACTGCGCGCTGCTGGCGGTGGGCTCCATGGTGTCCGAGGCGGTGGAGGTTCGGGAGCTGCTGGCGCGGCATCACATAGATGCGGCGGTGGTGAACTGCTCCACTGTGAAGCCCCTGGATGAGGAAATGCTGCGCAGCCTGGCCGGTATGCCCATGATTACCCTGGAGGAGCACGTGCTCACCGGAGGGTTCGGCGCGGAGGTATGCTCCTGGTGCGTGGGCGAGGAATGCCCTCCGCCGCTGCTGTCCTTTGGCATTGCGGACACCTTTGTGCAGCACGGGGATCGGGAACAGCTGCTGAAATACCTGGGCTTGCAGCCCAAGCAGATGGCCCGGCGCATACGCGCCGCGCTGGAGGATCGAAACAATGGCTGAAAAGGAACGGGCGGACGTGGCGCTGGTGAAGCGCGGCCTGTGTGAAAGCCGGGAGAAGGCGCAGGCGAACATTATGGCGGGGCTGGTGTATATCGGCCAGCGAAAGGTGCTTAAGGCGTCGGACCCCGTGAAGCCGGAGGACGAGCTGATCCTGCGGGGAAAGGCGAATCCCTTTGTGAGCCGCGGCGGATGGAAGCTGGAAAAGGCCATCGCCGCCTTTGACAGCTCCGTGGCCGGGCGCGTTTGTCTGGATATTGGCGCGGCAGCGGGAGGCTTTACCGACGTTTTGCTGAAAAACGGCGCCGCCCACGTCTATGCCATCGACGTGGGATACGGGCAGTTTGACTGGGGGTTGCGCAACGATAGCCGGGTGACGCTCATGGAGCGCACCAACGCCCGCTACCTTACGGCGGACCAGTTCCCGCTGCACCCCACCATGGCGGTGATGGACGTTTCCTTTATTTCCATCAAGCTGATTCTGCCCGTGGCCGCGGCCATCATGGGGGAGCAGGGCTGCTTTTACACCCTGGTCAAGCCCCAGTTTGAGGCCGGGCGCGAGCGGGTGGGCAAGAAGGGCGTGGTACGCGACCCTCAGGCGCATGAGGATGTGCTGATGGACATCGTGCGCTTTGCCCCCACCTTTGGCTGGCAGGTGCATCAGATGGACTTTTCTCCCATCACGGGCCCGGAGGGGAATATCGAGTTCCTGGCGCATATTCTGCCCCGGACCGCGGGGCGCGGCGAGGTGACTGCCCCGGAAGTGGCGGCGCTAGTGGCCCGCGCCCATGACGCGCTAAAAAAGCACGGGGAATGAACGGTATTTGCTTGCATGATTATGCATGCTGTGTTATACTTTTGCTATTACGAGGAAGGATGGAAACCGTGAAGCGGATCGGCTTGATCGTTCATGGCGGACGTGCGGACGCGCCGGCCTATGCGCAGCGCGCGGTGGCGGCGCTGCAGGGCGCGGGGGCGCAGGTCTGGGCGGAGCGGGAGGTGGCGGAGAGGCTGGGCCTTTCCGCGCTGGAGGATGCCGTCAGCCTGGACGGGCTGCTTTCCCTGGGGGGAGACGGCACGCTGCTGCGGGCCGTGCAGCAGGCGGTCCGGCTGGACGCGCCGCTGATGGGCGTCAACCTGGGGCGCGTGGGCTTCCTTACCGAGACGGAGCCGGAGCGCCTGGAGGAGGCGGCCCGGGCGCTGGTGGAGGGGCGCTTCACCCTGGAGGAGCGGAATCTGCTCCGCGCCAGCCGTTTGCGCACGGGGGAAAGCTTTCTGGCCCTGAACGACGTGGTGGTTAGCCGGGGCGGGTATGCGCGGCTGATCAACCTGGATGCGTGGAGCGGGGAAGAGCTGGTGGGGCATTATATTGCCGACGGCCTGGTGGTGGCCACTCCCACGGGTTCCACGGGGTATTCCCTTTCCGCGGGCGGGCCGGTGATCCATCCCGCTGTGGACTGCATGATTATCACGCCCATCTGCGCCCATTCCCTGCAGCACCGGCCGGTGGTGGTGCCCGGGGAGGAGCGGATCCGACTGGCGCTGGTGTGCGAGGAGGAAACGGCGGTGGTGCTCCAGGTGGACGGGCAGACACGCTGCATGCTCCAGGGCGGGGAAACCATCCTGATTCATAAGGCGGAGGAAACGGTGCGCTTGGTGCGGCTTTCACCCGCGCGCTTTTTCCCGTTGGTGCGGGAGAAGCTCACGGAGTGGAGCCGGTAAGGCGCGCCTTTCCCCTAAGCGAAGGAGAGGCATGCATGAAAACAGTCAGACAGGTTGCCATCCTGGATATTATTGAAAGGCAGGACATTGAAACCCAGGAGGAATTGGCGGACGCGCTGCGCAAGCGCGGCATTGCCGTGACCCAGGCCACCGTTTCACGGGATATTAAGGAATTGCGTTTATTGAAGGTGCTTTCCACCGGCGGCGTGTATAAATACGCCACCGCCGACAAGGCGGAGCATGGGCTGTCGGAACGCCTGATCCGCATGCTGACGGATTCCGTGCTCTCCATCACCTCGGCCAACAACCTCATTGTGGTCAAGACGCTTGCGGGCAGCGCCAACGTGGCCGGGGAGGCCCTGGATAGCATGCGCTGGCCGGAGGTGCTGGGCACCCTGGCGGGAGACAACACCATCCTGATGATTATCCGCAGCAACGAGGAGGTGCCGGTGATCATCTCCCGCATACAGGATCTGATGAAGTGACGAAGGAGATACCATGCTGCTGACACTGAGCATGCGCAATGTGGCGCTGATTGAGTCGCTGACGCTGGAGTTTCAGCGGGGACTCCACGTGATGACCGGCGAGACCGGCGCGGGCAAGTCCATTGTGGTGGACGCGGTGAACCTGGTGCTGGGGGGCCGCGCCGACCGGGAGCTGATTCGCACGGGCACGGAGAAGGCCTGGGTGGAAGCGGTGTTCGACGTGTCAGACTGCCCCAAGGCCCGGGAGCTGCTGGCTGCCCAGGGTCTGGAGGCGGAGGGCGGCGCGGCGGCGCTGTACCGGGAGATCGCCCGCAACGGGCGGAACCTGTGCCGCGTATGCGGCGTGACCATGCCCGTGGCCTTTTTGAAGGAGCTGGCGGCGTTGCTGATGGATGTGCACGGGCAGCATGAGCATCAGTTCCTGATGGAGCCCAAATATCACATGCAATTTCTGGACGCCTTTGGCGGGGCGGAGCATCAGGCGCTGCTGGCGCAGACGGCGCAGGCATATCAGGCGTTTATCGCCAATCATCGGGCATATGCCCGGCTGGTCAAGGAAAACGAACAAAAAAACCGCCGCCTGGAGGAGCTTCGGACCGATTTGGCGGCGATGAAAAAGGCGCGGCTTAAGCCTGGGGAGGAGGAAGCCCTGACCCGGGAACGGGACCGCCTGCGCCATGGGGAGCGGATCCGCGCGGCCCTGTCGGCGGCGGAGGGCGCGCTGAACGCCGGCGGCGAAGAGGGCGGCGTTGTTTCCGCGTGGCGGGGAGCAACGCACGCGCTGCAAGGCATTGCGGAGCTGTCGCCGGAATATCAGGCCATGCAGGAGCGCATGGAAAACCTGGGCTATGAAATTGAGGAGCTGGCCTACGACCTGAGCCGCCTGCGGGATGCCAACGAGTTTGACCCGCAGCGTGCGGAGGCGGTGGAGGACCGGCTGGACCTGATTCGCCGCTTGGAGCGTCGCTTCGGCCCCACGGTGGAAGAGGTGCTGGCGGCCCAGGAGCGCATGCAGGCGGAATTTGAACGCCTGGACGGCCTGGAGAGCCAGGTAGAGCGCATGGGCGCGGAGCACAAGCGGCTTCTGGCCGCCTACCGGCAGTGTGCCCGGGAGCTGACGCAGGCGCGCACGGAGCTGGCCCGCCGCTTTGAGGCGGCCATGATGGAGCAGCTACGGGATCTGGGCATGGAAAAGACCGTGTTTCAGGTGGCCTTTGCGCCCCGGCCCGCCCGGCAGCCCATGCCCCAGAGCGATGGAGACGATGTGCTGGAGTTCATGATCTCGCCCAACCCCGGAGAACCGCTCAAACCCCTGTCGAAGATTGCCTCCGGCGGCGAGCTGAGCCGGTTGATGCTGGCTATCAAGAGCCTGGAAGCCGCCCAGGGCGGCGTGGGCACCATGGTCTTTGACGAGATTGACACGGGCATCAGCGGGCGCATGGCCCAGGTGGTGGCGGAGAAAATGGCCGCCATCGCCCGGCACAGGCAGGTGCTGTGCGTAACTCATCTGCCGCAGATTGCCGCCATGGCGGACCATCAGCTGCTGGTGGAGAAGCACCAGGAGGCGGAGCGCACCCATACCACCGTGCGCGCCCTGGATCACGCGGGCCGGGTATCCGAGCTGGCGAGGATGATAGGCGGCGCAGGGGACAGCGGCGAAAGCGCCCGCCGCCATGCGGAGAGCATGCTCCAGGAGGCGGAGCGGGCTCGAAAATCGTCCTGAATTGCGATACCATGCGCCTGGCGCGGAGGGCTGCCGGCGCTTTGAAGGGGAGGAAACACCATGGGGAACTTTGCCATACGAGAGGATTTCTACCTGAATGGGGAAAAGTTCAAGCTGATCTCCGGCTCCATTCATTACTTCCGGGTGCCGCCGGCCTACTGGCGCGACCGCTTGGTAAAGCTCAAAAACATGGGCTGCAATACCGTGGAAACCTACATTCCCTGGAACGGTCATGAGCCGCGGAAGGGCCAATTTTGCTTTACGGGGCTGTACGACATGGAGGGCTTTGTCCGCATGGCCCAGAGCCTGGGGCTGTGGGTGATCCTGCGGCCGTCGCCCTACATCTGCGCCGAGTGGGAGTTCGGCGGGCTGCCCGCCTGGCTGCTCCAGGAGGATGGCATGCGCCTGCGCTGCAACGATCCCGCCTATTTGACGCATGTTCGGGATTATTACGACCAGCTGGTTCCGCGCATGGCGCCGCTGCAGATCACCCAGGGCGGACCGGTGATTCTGGTGCAGGTGGAGAATGAATACGGCTCCTATGGGGATGACAAGGCGTACCTGGCCGCCCTGCGGGACATGCTGCGGGAGCGGGGGATTGACGTGCCCCTGGTGACCTCCGACGGGCCGGAGCATGACATGCTGGCCTGCGGCAAGTGCGAAGGCGTGTTCCAGACGGGGAATTTCGGTTCCCATACCCAGGAACGTTTTGATTTCATGGCGCAGCAGGGCATTTCGCCGCTGATGTGCATGGAATACTGGTGCGGATGGTTTGACCATTGGGGCTGCGGGAAGCATGCCCGCACCGAGGCCGAGACTTCCGCAAGGGAGTTCGGCGAGATCCTCGACCGGGGGCACGGGAACATTTACATGTTCCACGGAGGGACCAGCTTTGGACTGATGAACGGCGCCAACTACTACGACGAGCTGACCCCGGACGTAACTTCCTACGACTATGACGCGCTCCTGACCGAAGATGGCCGGGTGACCGAAAAATACCGGCTGTTCCAGGCGGAGATCCAAAAGCGGGTGGGTCCCGTGCCGCAGCTGGAAACCCAGGAGATTCCCCGCAGGGCCTACGGGGAGGCGCAGGAGGTTGCCAGCGCGCCGTTGATGACTCTTGCGGAGCAGCTCCCGGCGGTCAAGGGTCTCGTTCCCCGGAGCATGGAGCGCCTGGGGCAGAGCTATGGCTATACCCTGTACCGCACCACCCTGACCAACGAGGCGGAGCTGACCTCCATCCGTCTGGTGGACGCCAACGACCGCGCCCACGTGCTGCTGGACGGACAGATCATCGCCACGCTGTATGACCGGGAGCTGCTCAAGGCATATACCTTTGCGCAGCCGGTGCCCGTGCGTTCCGGGGCAAGGCTGGAGATCCTGGTGGAGAACATGGGCCGGGTGAACTACTCCTTTATGCTGGAGCGGCAGCGCAAGGGCATTGACGGCTGCGTGGTGCTTAACGGACATCAGCGCTACGGCTGGGAGATGGTATCCCTGGACGAGGCGGCGCTGTGCTCCCTGCGTCTGGAGGGGCAAACGGCTGTGGCAGGCGCGCCCAGCGTGAGGCGCCTTACCTTCCAGGCGAATGAGATCGGGGATTCCTTCCTGGCGCTGCCGGGGTGGGGCAAGGCCATGGTCTTCCTCAATGGCTTCTGCCTGGGCCGCCTGTGGGAGATCGGACCGCAAAAGCGGCTGTATGTTCCCGGCCCCATGCTGCGGCAGGGAGAGAACGAGCTGCTCATTGTTGAGACGGAGGGGCGCACCGGCAAGGCCCTTCTGATGGACGAGCCTGATTTGGGATAAGCTTCACATGTGGATACAAGAGCGCCGGCGGCAGATGCAGAACTGCCTGCCGGCGCTTTCTTGCGTCCATAAAAAAACCGCCCGGAAACGGGCGGCAGGATAGACGGGATGGTCATCCGCGGAAAAGATAGCGGGCAATTTGCAGCTGCTGTCCCTCAAAGGTGACGGTACGCCGCGCGCCATCCGCTTTGAAGCCGTAACGCTCCAGCAGAAAGCGCAGGCGGAAGTTGTCCCGCAGCACCCATTGGTGGACCTGGCGGTAGTCCGCCGCGGCCAGCACGGCCAGCGCATGATCGTAGAGCATGCGATAATCGCTTCTGGCGCGGACTATATCCAGGGCGACCTCCTGAATCAGGCCGAACTGTGGTTCCGCCTGCTCCTGGCCATAGACCACGTAGCCTTGCAGCGCGCCGTCCTGTACCAGCACGTCCAGGTGGAAGGGCTCCTGACCCAGCCAGCTCTGGAACTGTTCCAGGTAGTAGTCCGGTTCAGCATAGGCCAGCAGGGGATCCGGCAAAAACCCGCGGTAAAGCATGCGCACATGGCGGGATTTCAGCTCGGCGAGCTCCAACACATCTTCGCCGCGAGCGGCGCGAATTTCCATTTCAGCCATGATTTACACCAATCGAATGCCGGAGGCAGTTTGCTCCGCGGTATACCGGGAGAGAAGGGAATGGATACGGTCGTAGGGATTGAGCAGCTTGGACAGGGAACGGTCGTGGTTCAGCGTGGCGATGATGTAGGAGATGTACTTGCTCATGTCCGCCTCCACAAACCAATCGGCCGCCTGAAGCTCCGGGGTGCGGTAGGTAAGGTTCGTGGCGATCACCCGATCAATGATGCCCTCCTCGTAGGCCTTGTTGTACATTTCCAGGCCGTTGGTGAACAGGGCGAAGGTAGCCGCCGCAAAGATGCGGTTGGCCTTGCGCTTTTTCAGTTCCCGAGCCAGGTCGATGACGGATTCGCCGGAGGAGATGATATCATCGGCCACGAAGATGTCCTTGCCCTCCACGGAATCGCCCAGGTACTCATGGGCGACGATGGGGTTGCGGCCGTTGACGATGCGGGTATAGTCCCGGCGCTTGTAGAAAAGGCCCATGTCTAGCCCTAGAACGGAGGAATAGAAAATATTCCGGTCGATGGCGCCTTCGTCAGGGCTGACAATCATCATGTGGTCTTTGTCGATGCGCAGGGTTTTGTCCCGTTTCAGCAGGGCTTTGAAGATCTGGTAAGAGGGCATCACGGATTCAAAGCCGCTGGTAGGGATGGCGTTTTGTACCCGGGGATCGTGGGCATCGAAGGTGATGATGTTGCTCACGCCCATGCGCTCCAGGTCCTGCAGCGCCATGGCGCAGTCCAGGCTTTCCCGGGAGGAGCGGCGGTGCTGCCGCCCTTCGTAGAGCATGGGCATAATGACGTTGATGCGCTTGGCCTTGCCGCCGATGGCCGCGATGATGCGCTTCAGGTCCATGAAGTGATCGTCCGGGCTCATGGGGATCTTCTGGCCATACATGTCGTAGGTGCAGTTATAGGCGCCCACGTCGCAGAGGATATAGATGTCATAGCCGCGGACGGATTCCTTGATCATGCCCTTGCCTTCGCCGTTGCCGAAGCGGGGGCAATGGACCTTGATGAGGAAATCCTGCCGTTCCAGGCCGGGCGCGGTGCGCATATCCCCGGGCGCGGTGGCCTCCTCGGTGTGAGAGCGCCATTTCAGCAGCCATTCATTTACTTTTTCCCCCAGCTCTTCCGTGCCGTGCATGGCGATCAATCCCAGGGGACCGACAGGATAAGTCAGGAAAGAGTCAGAATTCCAAGTGCTCACAAAATCAGTCACGCCATCAACCTCATTCCGCTTGGATTTTCCCAACGAACATTATACCCTATCTTGTCGAAACTTGAAAGAGATTTTACAAAAAAAGCGGGCTGTTTTTCAAGATTCTGTCAAATTGGCGCAGGTTTTCCCAAAAGTTACAAGGAAAAAGGCGAACATCAGAAGCGCGGGCATCAGAAGATCGCCGTCTCCTCCGCGTGGGGCTGGTCGAGGTTCCGGGAGAGCAAGGCGTTGACCGCACCGATGATGAAACCAAGCCCTGCATCGAACCGGCAGGTCAGTGCGTTGTTATCCAGGGTTTCCAGAGCCGGGCCGTAAAGCGCGGATTCCCTGGCCCGCTGCATCAGCGCCGGCCCCACGCCCTGCCTCTGCGCGCTGGCCTTATGCTGATATCCTCGATGAAGGCGTACCGGTTCCAATCCCTGCGCACAACCGCCTGCCCAGGCGACCGGTTTCTTCATGGGCCAGAAAAGCCGCTTGGCCGGGGCTATTCCCATAGTCTGCGCCGAAGTGGATGAAAGGATACGTCTTGCAGCGGGGAGGCGTCAACCGCGTTTCAGCATACGAGCAAACGCCGTCACACGTTCGAGGCGCATGCGCCGCCATCTGCGTTGCCTGCGTGGGACAACGGCGCTGTCTGCCTCGCAAACAGTGCCACCGTCTCCGACATATCCGTTTTATCCCAACTCAAGGCGGTGCGTTCTGCGCCCTGAATGTAGACGGGAAAGCGGAATTCGATGCGCTTGATGATGCGGCCGTCGCTCTGGCGCTCCGGGAAAATCTCCACGCGCTCGATGAAGCTGTTCATGAAGGTCTTTTTCTCCAGATCGGTGAACTGGCCATAGAGCTTGTCGAAGTAGAGCAGGAACTGATAGACGTTGTCGGTGGAAATCCGGTGCTGGCGGATGTTCTCCATGCGGGTCTGCACCTCGGCCATGCTGACCTCGATGGCGGCAATCTGGTCGTAAAGCTTGTCCTGCCGCTCCTGCAGGTCCTGGGCCTTGCGGGTGTAGTGCGGATCGTCGTAGTCCAGCGCGTCGATCTGTTCGCCCAGCCTGTCCTTGGTGCCCGTGAGCTGGCGAAGCTGCTTGCGCAGGGACTCCATTTCCGCGTCCAGCTCCTGGGTGTCCAGCTTCCCGCCGATCTTCTGGCGGATGCCTTCCTCAAAGGCGGGGGTATTGACCAGCTTGTGAATGATTTCCTCCACAGCGCCGTCGATGAGCTCCTCGCCCCATTGGCGGTGATAGTCGCAGCGCTTGCCGTCCACGTGCAGGCGGTGCTTGCAGGCGTAGTAGAAGTAGTCCTTGTAATAGGTGCCGTCGCTCTTTTTCTTGCGGTTTACGTTGCCGTACATGCCACCGCCGCAGATGGGGCACTTGACCAGCCCGGAAAGGACGTGCTCGTGGTCCAGGCTGTGCGTCTTGATCTGGCGCTTGTTGGTCTGCTGGCGCTGTTTTTGGGCCAGCTGCCAGTCGGTTTCGGAGATGATGGGTTCGTGGATGCCATCGTAGAGCATGTAGTCCTTTTGCTTGACGATGTGGTACTGGTTGCGAGTGCCAGGCACCTTTTCATTGCGCCTGCGCCCGTAGGCCAGCTTGCCGCAGTATACGGGATTGTCCAGCACGCCGACGAGGAAGGAGCCCGTGAACGCCTCCCGCGTGTTGTTGTGGCGGCAGACCTTGCTGTAGCCGTGCTCGTTGAGCCATTGGGCAATCCTGGCCGTGCCCATGGTGGTGTGGATGTACTTGTCGTAGATGATGCGGATCACCTGGGCTTCTTCCTCGGCGATTTGCAGTTGTCCGTCCACGAGCTTGTAGCCGTAAGGGGCAAAGCCGCCGTTCCACTTGCCTTCGCGGGCCTTTTGCCTTCGCCCCTCCATGGTCTGGACGAGGATGTTTTCGCGCTCGATCTCGGCGACGGCGGAGAGCACGGAGATCATCAGCTTGCCGCTGTCCTTGGAGGAGTCGATGCCGTCCTCCACGCAGATGAGGTTTACGCCAAAGTCCTGCATCCGCTGCAGGGAGGTCAGCACATCGGCGGCGTTGCGCCCGAAGCGCGAGAGCTTGAACACCAGCACGAAGGACACGCCGTCCGCGCCGGACTCCACGTCCCGCAGCATCCGCAGAAACTCCGGGCGGCCCTCGATGCTCTTGCCGGATTTGCCCTCGTCGCAGTACTCCCCGGCGACGATCATGTCCTGATACGCCGCGTACTTGCGCAGCTTCTCCTTCTGCGCGTCCAGGCTGTAGCCGTCCACCTGCATGGAGGTGGAAACGCGGGTGTAGATGTAGCACTTGATCCGTTTCATGGCTTATCCCTCCTGATGGCCGTCCTTTGTTGCGTTTGCCTGCGCTTCGAGCTCGAGCAGGAATTTGTCGTAGTCGGAGAGGAACGCCCGGTCCTGAATGACGCGGTACTTTTCAAATTCCGTTTCCGCGTGGAGCCTGGCAATCTCCGCGGACACCTTGCCGGTATCCTTCAACAGGCCGTACTCAAACATTTCGATGAAGCGGTTCAGGCGGGTTTCCCAATCCTGCATGGTCAGCGGAATATGACGCTGGGCCATGTTCTCGGCAAAGTCCAGATAGGAAGTGACCATGCGGTTGAGTTGGCCCAGCTCCTGCTCGGTGAGGTAGTTTTGAGCGATGGACACGTCGGACTTTTTGATCTTGCCGTCGGGAGCGTCCTGCCAGGTGGTGAGGCCCATGTGCTCCCGGGTGTGGTCAGCGCGCGCCAGGATCAGCTCGGCAGTCGTGTGACCATGCACCGCAAAGTGCATCTTGTTCTGCACCGAAGCGTAGAAGCGCTTGGTGGCGGCGGTGCGGTCGTAATCCACGGCGGTGGCGTACAGATCCGTGATTTTCTGGTAGAACTTGCGCTCGCTGGTGCGGATCTCCCGAATGCGCTCCAGCTGCTCTTCAAAGTATTTATCGGTCAGATAGGTGCCCTGTTTGAGCCGCTCGTCGTCCATGACCCAGCCGCGGATGGTGTACTGCGAGGCGATCTGGTTAACCCATTTGCGGAACTGCACGGCGCGTTCGGAATTGACCTTGAACCCGACGGCGATGATCATTTGCAGCGCGTAGTGATTGGTATTGTAGTTTTTTCCGTCGGAAGCAGTGATTCGGAATTTCCGAATCACTGAATCCTCCTGCAATTCGCTGTCGGAAAAGATTTTTTTGATATGTTCATTGATGGTTGGAACGCTGACATCGTACAACCGCGCCATCGTCTTTTGCGTCAGCCAGATGTTTTCGTCCTCATAGCGCATTTCGATGTTGTCTTGCGGGTCGCCGGTGGAAGCGATATAGGTCAGCACCTCCGCGGCGCTGGAACGGATGGGGGCGGGCGTTTGCCTGGCCATGGAAATCCCTCCTCGTGAGAATCGTGTCCCACTCCCGGCCGGCGGCATACAGGCCGGGGATGGGGAAAAGTCAGATGCATATGAGCTCGGTCATCACGTTGTGCTCGGCTTCGGATCGCGCCAGCTGCATGCGCCCGACCCACTGCATGGGATCTTCGGACTTCAGGGATTCGGTGATTTCCCAACTTTGGGCATACCCCTTCATGAGCGTATCATAGCGTTCGCTGGCCTGCTGATCGACGGTGTGCAGGTATTCGCTGAGCGTTCCCGTGAGCAGCAGCCTTTGCACATGGGTCGGATGGTGTGCCTGCAGGTGCCGCAGATGCAGCCGCGCCCATCTTCCCAGGGGCTGCTGGGGCGGAAGTTCCAGGTCAGGGAAGTAATAGTCGCCATTTCGCGTGTAGCACAGCCCGTTGGCCTTGTCCTGCACATGCAGGGGCAGATCTTCATGGGATGTATGATGGAGCATAGCGCACCTCCTGTTCGTCGTGCATTAATGTCTCTTTGCGTTGTCCCAACTGAATTTTATTACGCAGCAGACTGGTCTGTCAAGGAATAT
>DBFBGQ010000128.1:0-15972 GCA_048201975.1 Candidatus Egerieenecus sp.
GGATGAAAATGTGCATAAATCATGTTGAAAAATGTCACATGCCTCGATACAATAGAGCCAACAAGCAAGCGAGAGAAAACGACGAAAGGTTGGGACGGCAAATGGCGAAGTCGATCCTCGTGTTCGGAAGTTTTGTGGCCGATCTGACGGGGCGAAGCGAGAAATTCCCGGTGCCCGGGGAAACGGTGCTGGGGAGCTCCTTTGTGCTTGGCCCCGGCGGGAAGGGATCCAACCAGGCGGTGGCGGCCCACCGGGCGGGCGCAAACATGCGGTTTATTTCGAAGCTGGGCACGGACGCCTTTGGCAGCGTGGCCAAAGCGTTTTATGAGGCGGAGGGCATGGACACCCGGTATCTGCTGGAGGACAAGGAGCATGCTACCGGCGCGGCCCTGATCATGGTCAACGAAAAAACCGGGCAGAACATGATCATGGTGATTATCGGCGCCTGCGGATGCATCACCCGGGAGGACGTGGAGGCGTGCCGGGAATCCATTGCGGGCGCGGACTACTTGCTGGTGCAGCTGGAGATCAACCTGGACGCGCTTTCCTGGGTTATTGAGATCGCCCACGAGAGCGGCACCAAGGTGATCCTCAACCCTGCCCCGGCCCAAGCATTGCCCGACGAGCTGCTGGCGAAGGTATACGCCGTGACCCCCAACGAGACGGAGGCGTTCACCTTGACGGGGGTGGAGGTGACCAGCCAGGCTACGGCCCGCCAGGCGGCGGAGGCGTTCCTTCGCAAGGGTGTGCAGCAGGTGGTGATCACACTGGGCAGCCAGGGCGTGTACTGCACCGACGGGGAGCGGGAAGCGACCTACCCCTGCATACCCGTCCAGGCGGTGGATACCACAGGCGCCGGGGATGCGTTCAACGGCGGCTTCGTCACAGCGCTGGCCCGGGGCTGGGATCTTTTCCAGGCCGCGAAATACGGCAACTGCGCCGGAGCGCTCTCCGTTACCCGGAAGGGCACGGCGCCGGCCATGCCATACCAGGCGGAAATTGAGGAACTGTTTGCAAAAACTTATGGACAGGAATAAGGCGCTTTGACCGCCTGGGAGGAGGTCGTCCTATGGGTGAGATTCAACTGGTGAACCTGCGCAAGGACTACGGCAAAGAAAATGTGATTCCCGACCTGAACCTGAAGATTGAGGACGGCAGCTTCACCGTGCTGGTGGGCCCCTCCGGCTGCGGCAAATCCACCACCCTGCGGATGATTGCGGGGCTGGAAAAGCCCACCGGCGGTCAGATTCTCATCGACGGGGTGGACGTGGCGAACATGGCTCCAGGCAAGCGCGACCTGGCCATGGTCTTCCAAAACTATGCGCTGTATCCCACCATGACAGTGCGCAAAAACATTGAGTTTGGCTTGGTGAACAAGAAGGTCCCCAAGGAAAAGCGGGACAGGCTGATTGCGGAGGTCAGCGAAATTGTGGGGCTTACCCCGTACTTGGACCGCAAGCCCTCCAACCTGTCCGGCGGACAGCGCCAGCGCGTGGCCCTGGCGCGGGCCATGGTGAAGGAGCCCAAGGTGTTCCTGATGGACGAGCCCCTTTCCAACCTGGACGCCAAGCTGCGGGCTTCCATGCGCGTGGAGCTGATCGAACTGCACCGGCGGCTGAAAACGACCTTTATCTATGTGACCCACGACCAGACGGAGGCCATGTCCATGGGCGATGTGATCGTGCTCATGGACAAGGGCGTGATCATGCAGCGCTCCACGCCCAAGGACATGTATCACAACCCGGAGAACGTCTTTGCCGCGCAGTTTATCGGCACCCCGCCCATGAACGTGGTCAGTGGGCTGGCTCCTGAGGTAAAGGTGGGCTTCCGGCCGGAGCGCGTCTCCTTCCAGAACCATGGCGCCGCCCTGCGGATCAAAGGCGAGATCATCACCAAGGAGCAGCTGGGCGCGGAGCTGAACTATTCGGTGCACACCGCGCTGGGGAAAATCATGGTCAAGACGGAGGAGGAAGAGGAGCTGGGCCCCTGCAAGCTCTATGTGAAGCCGGAGCACCTGTTCGCCTTTGACAAAAACGACAAGCGCATCCCCATGACGGACGAGCTGATTGCACAGATTTCCAAGGCGTGACGGGAGGAGTACATATGACAAACATGCCCGGGGCCGTTTCCAACGCCAGGCGCAAGGAAAAGCTGTACACCCTGCTGCGCTATCTGAAGGGATACGCGCTGATTGCGCCGGCCATTATCCTGCTGGGATACTTTACGATTTATCCGATTTTCTGGCAGATTCAATCCTCGCTGTATGACGGCAGCCTGCTGAGCAAAAAGCGGAACTTTGTGGGGCTGGGCAACTTTGAACAGCTGCTGGCCAACCCTGAGTTTGGGCAGACGGTGGGCAACACGCTGTTTTACACCATCGGCGTGGTGGCCATCACCATGGTGCTGTCCACCCTGGCGGCGGTGTGGCTGAACAACCAGCGTCAGAAGCGGATGAACAGCCTGACACTGGCGGCCATCTTCACCCCGCACATCATTTCCCTGGTGTCGGTGACCACCATATTCCTGTGGCTGTTCGACCCGCAGATCGGCGCGTTGAATTCCCTGATCAAGGCGCTGGGATTTTCACCCTGTCCTTTCCTGGCCAGCTCCAAAACGGCCATGTTCTCCCTGGTGCTGATGATGGTGTGGAAGGGCACCGGCTATTACACGCTGCTGACCGTGGCGGCGCTCCAGGGCGTGCCCAAGGAGATCTACGAGGCCGCGGCCATTGACAACACGCCTGGGTGGCGGGTGTTTTTCAAGATTACCTTACCCATGATCTCGCCCACGCTGTTCTTCTCCACCATTGTGGCCACCATCAACTCCTTCCAGGTGTTTGAGCCGGTGAACCTGATGACGCTGGGCGGCCCGGCGAACTCCACCAATACCCTGGTGTACCAGATCTACTCCGATGCCTTCAAGTATCTGAAGCTGGGCACCGCTTCTGCCGAAGGCGTGGTGCTGCTGGCCTTTGTGCTGGTGCTGACCGTGGTCTACTTTGCCTTCCTGGGCAAGAAGGTCCACTACCAATGAGCGGAGGTGTAGGTATGGAAAACAAAGGCGCGCCCATGGCGCTGCAAAAGGCTCGTGGAACCGTCAGCATACTTTGCAAGGTGCTCATTATCTGCATTGTGGCCTACCCCTTCGCGTGGATGGTGCTGACGGCCTTCAAACCCCTGAAGGAATCCACCATATCCACGGCGCTGCTGCCGCAGGTGTGGACCATGGAGGGCATCTACGCCTGCCTGGAGCAGCTGGATGTGTTCCACTTTATGAAGAACTCGCTGGTGGTCAGCTTTTCGGTGCTGATCCTCCAGTACCTGGTGATCATCCCCGCCGCGTATGCCTTCGCCCGGGTGAAGTTCCCCGGCCGCGGGCTGCTCTTCGGGGTGGTGCTGTTGGGCTTCATGATTCCCCAGCAGGTCACCTTCGTGCCGGTGTATCTGATCTTTTCCCAGGCCAAGCTGCTGCAAAGCTATTGGCCGCAGATTCTGCCCTTTGTGGCCAACGCTTTCGGCATCTTCCTGCTTCGGCAGTACTTCATGCAGATTCCCGAGGAGATCATTGAATCCGCGCGGATGGACAACGCCTCCGAGCTGAAGATCATCCTGCGGATCATGATCCCCATGAGCAAAACGGCGCTGTTCACCATCGGCCTGCTGAGCTTTATCTCCTCGTGGAACAGCTATTTCTGGCCGCTGATCATGACCACAAAGAACACCTACCGTCCCCTGGCCGTGGGCGTGGCGATGCTGCGCAGCGTGGACGCGGGCATCGAGTGGAACAAGCTGATGGCAGGCAATCTGTTCCTGGCGGGCCCCATCCTGATCGCGTACTTCTTTGCCAGCAAGCAGATTCGCAAGGCGTTTGTGTACAGCGGCATCAAATAAGTATTTTGGGGTGCAGCCGGCGGCTGCCGGCGCATTCTGAAAAATAAGAAAAGGAGGATCCCCAAATGAAGAAGCTCGTTTCCCTGGTTCTCTCCCTGTGCCTGGTTCTGAGCATGGGCGTCTTTACGGCCGCTTCTGCCGAACCCACCGAGATCGTGTTCTGGACGGCGCTGTCCGGGAATTACGATGAGGCCATCCAGAAGATCTGCGACGACTTCAACGCTTCCCAGGATCAGTGGAAGGTGGTTGCCGAATATCAGGGCAACTACTACGACATCGCCGCGAAGCTGCAGGCCGCGCTGCTGGACGGCTCAGAGCCCGACATCGTGCAGATGGAGTGCTCCCGCACGCCCCTGTTCTCCAACTATGGTTCCTTTGAGGAGCTGACGGACGTGATGGCCAGCGTGGGCCTGGACGCCAAGGAGTACTTCTATGAAGGCTTCATGGTGGACTGCGACTGGGGCGAGGGCCTCTATGCGCTGCCCTTCAACCGTTCCACTCCCATGTTCTACTACAACAAGACGCTGTTTGAGGAAGAGGGCCTGGAAGTGCCCACCACCTGGGAGGAGCTGCACGAGACCGCCAAGAAGCTCTCCATCCCCGATACCCGCTGGGGCTTCGAAGTGCCCATTGACCAGTGGTTCTACTGCTGCTTTGTGAACCAGAGCGGCGGCTCCCTGATGAACGAGGATAACACGGTGCTGACCGTGAACAACGAAGCCGGCGCGGCCTCGCTGCACTGGATGCGCGAGATGATCGCCGACGGCTCCATGAAGGCCCCTCCAGGATCCGAGTACAACGGCTATGAGGCTGCCCGCAGCGACTTTGCCAAGGGCATCACCACCATGATCATTGTGTCCACCGGCGACTTGGGCACACTAACCAGCACCTGCGACTTTGAAGTGGGTACGGCCTTCCTGCCCGGCAACCCGGATTACGGCGTGGTCACCGGCGGCGCCAACGTGTGCGTGCTGGCCGGCCATGACGACAAGATCCAGGGTGTGGCGGAATTCCTCAAGTACCTGACCAGCGCCGAAGTGGCGGGTCAGTGGTCCGTGAGCACCGGCTATGTGCCCACCAGCGAGGCTGCCGCCAACAGCGAAGTGTACAAGAAGTTCCTGGAGGAACATCCCGCGGGCGCTACCGCTCTGGCGCAGATGGAGTATGCCGGCAACCAGCCCGTGATCCCGGAATGGTCTGAGATTGGCGCGGAGATCATCACCTCTGAAATGCAGAAGTGCATCGAGGATGAGGCGTATACCCCTGAGATGGCTACGCAGAGCATGGTGGACCAGGTGGCCACCCTGCTGGGCAACTGATGGAACGCACGAAGACACGGGGCGGGAGCGGGCGCCGTTTTCGGGGCCCGCCCCCGCCTTCGGCTTGCAACGATAGGAGTGGATTTGCATGGATCGCAAGGAGATTTTTCATCGGGTGGACCATACGCTGCTTTACCCTGTGACCACTTGGGAACAGATTCGCACGCTGTGCGACCAGGCGATTGCTTTCGAGGCCGCCTCCGTATGCATTCCCCCCTGCTATGTGAAGCAGGCGCATGCCTATGTGGCCGGCAAAATGCGGATCTGCACGGTGGTGGGTTTCCCCAACGGCAACTCCACCCCCGAATCGAAAGCATTTGAGGCTGCCGACGCGCTGAAGAACGGCGCGGAGGAAGTTGACATGGTGATCAACATCGGCATGCTCAAGGCCGGGGACACCCAGTATGTACTGGATGAGATACGGCTGCTGAAGCAGACCGTGGGGGACAAGATCCTGAAGGTCATCATCGAAACCTGCGACCTCACCGATGAAGAAAAGGTGACCATGTGCGATATCGTTACCCAGTCCGGGGCGGATTTCATCAAGACCTCCACGGGCTTCTCCAAGGCGGGGGCGACCTTCCACGATATCGAGTTGTTCAAGCAGCACGTGGGTCCGAAGGTGCGCATCAAGGCTGCCGGAGGGATCACCTCCTTTGACGATGCCGAGAAGTTTATTCAGCTGGGGGCTGATCGCCTTGGCACCAGCCGGATCATCAAGCTGGCGCTGCAGGAAAAGGTGGAGGAAGGTAGCTACTGATGGCGGGATATGATTGCTGGACCCATGTGACCACCCGTCATGGCCTGGCCGCGGACGAAGTGATTTCCGCGCTGCAGAAGACCATCCGGCGGGGGGACGCGGAATCCGCCGTGCGCTTTGGCTACGAGATGTATGTAACCAGCCAGGCGCTGGAGGATTATATGTGGCTGCGCCTGGCGGTGATCAGCGTGGAGGATGTGGGACCGGCCGTGCCGATGCTACCGGCGCTCATTGCCGCGCTGGACGCGCAGCGCCGGCAGATGCCCTATGGCTCGGGGGACCGGATGCTGTTTGCCATCCACGCCATACGCACCCTGTGCGGCAGTGAAAAGACCCGCTCCAATGACCAATTGCTGAATCTGGTGATGAGGGAGTTTGCGCGCGGCGAGATCCCGGAGATTCCGGACGTGGCCCTGGACATGCACACGGCCAGGGGGCAGCGGATGGGCCGGGGGCTGCGGCACTTTCTCACGGAGGCCTCCCGGGTGCAGCCGTCCTGGACGGGCGAGGAACCAGACTACCTGGCGCAGCTGCTCAATACAGTGCCCCAGGAAAAGGAGTGAATGAATATGCTCAGAGGAATTCCCAAGTGCCTGTCCCCGGAACTGCTGAAGGTATTGGCGGAGATGGGGCATGGGGACACGTTGATCATTGCGGACAGCTTTTATCCTGCCGCTTCCTCCGCACGGCACAGCATGCTGGTGCGGGCTGACGGGGTTAAGGCGACGGAACTGATGGATGCCATTTTGCAGTTTTTCCCGCTGGACCGCTCCGTGGAACATCCGGTGCTGATCATGGACAAGCAGGAATGCGACAAGGATGTGCAGACGCCCATCTGGGACGCCTACCGGGAGATCGTATGCCGCCATGATCCCCGTGGAAACGACTGCATTGGGATGATTGATCGCTTTGACTTCTACAAGGAAGCGGAGCACGCCTACGCTGTGCTGGCCACTGGGGAGGACGCCCTTTACGGCTGCGCGATTTTGCAGAAAGGCACCCTGTAACCATGTCCCCATAGCGGCGGAAAGGAGTCGGAAATCATGTCGAAGCTGATCGTTTTGTCCATTGATTCGCTCTTTGACGAGGATATGGATTTTCTGCGCACGCTGCCCAACTTCAAAAAGCTGCTGGAGCGCGCGGCATACAGCAGGGACGGGATGCGCAGCGTTTATCCTTCCTTTACCTACCCGGCCCATGCTTCCATCATCACTGGCACCACGCCGGATAAGCATGGCATCTTCCACAATGAAAAGCTGGACGTGGGCAATCCCACGCCGGACTGGTTCTGGTATCACAAGGACCTGAAGGTGGAAACCTGCCTGGACGCTGCCAAGCGCGCCGGGCTGACCACGGCCGCCGTGGGTTGGCCCTGCATGGGCGGTTGCCCCAATGTGGACTATTTGGTGCCGGAGATCTGGCCCAAGGGCGTGGACGAGGACCCGCGGCCCATCTTCCAGACGGCCGCCTCCAACAATGAAGCCACCTGGGCGGTGATCGACCGTCACCTGCACAAGCTCAGGCGAACCAAGCAGCCCTTTATGGACCATGTGATGGTGGGCTGCGCCTGCGACATCCTGCGCAACTACAAGCCGGACGTGATGTTCATTCACCTGGCGCACCTGGACCACACCCGCCATGCCAACGGCATCCAGGGGCCCATGGTGGAGCAGGCCATCGTGGCCAACGATGAGTGGCTGGGACGGCTGATGGAGGCCACCATGGACGCGGGCACCTATGCGCAGACCAACTTCGCCGTAATCAGCGACCATGGTCATCTGCCGGTGAGGCAGGTGCTCAATCCCAACGTATACCTGGTGGAAGCCGGGCTGATTCAGCTGGACAGCCAAGGGAATATTGCTTCCTGGCAGGCTTATTGCAACTCTACCTCCCTTTCCTGCCAGGTGGTCATGAAGGATCCCCAGGATCAGGCGGTGCGGGACAGGCTGGAAAAAGTCCTGTATGCTCTGCGCAATGATCTGGACAGCGGCGTGGAGAGCGTCTTCACCCGGGAGGAATGCCAGCGGGAAATGCACCTGACCGGAGACTTCGAATATGTGCTGGAGGGCCGGGAACGAACCTCCTTCGGCAACACCTGGGTGGGGCCGAAGATGGTCACGCCGGACAACTCCGACTACAAGTTCTCGGTGGCATCCCATGGGCACATGCCGCACAAGGGACCTCAGCCCGTGTTTATGATGGCCGGGCCCGACGTGCGGGAGCACGCGGTGATTCAGCGCCGGACGATCATGGACGAAGCGCCTACCTTTGCGGCCATGCTGGGCTTTGAGATGCCTCAGGCCACAGGCACAGCCATGCTGGAGCTACTGAAGTGACACCATGGCCCATGCAGCGCTTTCAGGCCGGAGAAGCAGACGCTCCCCCGGCTCAGACTGCTGAAAAAGCCTATTTGCTTACCCTAGTATGAAAAAATGAAACTTTCGACTCCATAACCTGCAATAGTTTCATCACGTATGGGGTCCGAAGGGGTCCAGGGGGGAAAGGCGGGCATAGCCGCCTGGAAGGTTAGGGCGTTGCAAAATAGCCAACCCGAAAAATAATGCACAAAAAACCGACCGCAAAAGCAGTGTTTTAGCTTCTTTTGCGGCCGGTTTTGGTTGTTGGTGCTGCATTTTTTTTGCGGGTTGCTATTTCGTTTTCATTTTGCAACAGCCCCGTCAGACTGCTGAAAAAGCCTATTTCCTCACACTAGTATGAAAAAATGAAACTTGTGGCTCCCTAACTTGCAAAAGTTTCATCACGTATGGGGTCCGAAGGGGTCCAGGGGGAAAGGCGGGCATAGCCGCCAGTGACGGCTGTGGTATGACCGCCTTTCTCAACCGAAACAAGCGGCGGTATGCCGCGACGATTGAGGTTGCGGAACGAACGGAAAGCCCTTTGGTCGCGCCCGCAGGCGCGACATCCCTGCGCTTGCAAGCATGCAATATAAATCTTGCAAGAATTTCGAGACCAAATGCTTTGTCAACGTTTTGGCGGCCCGTGGTCCCAAATGGATCACGGGCCGTTTGAATTATCCCACAATCTGCTCCAGCAGCCAGAGCACCGCCAGATGCGCCGGATAAATGCCGTAGCTCACCCAGGCAGGGAGGCGCAGATCCTTCTTCAAAGGGATCAGCATCAGCGGTAACGCCAAAATCGCCAGCGCCTGCGTGCGCAGCCACGGGGACAGCAGCGTCCCCACCGCCCCGGAGAACCGCAGCGGCAAGCCAAAGAAGCTTGCAACCGTGCTGCTGGTGGTGCCCCAATACAGGCAGAACGCCGCCATCACCGCGGCCATGGCCGGCCGGCTGCTCCGCGCCGCGTAAAGCAGCGCCACCAGCAGCACGCCCCGCCAGCCATAGTCGCAGCCGAACCATACCGCGGCGCACAGGCAGAGCGTCAGGCCCAGCGCGGCCCCCAGCCGCCCCAGCAAGCGCTTGACCAGGCTGTCCGCCTCCCAGGGCTTCTCCTCCACGGACATCAGCGCCAGCAGCGCGAAAAATAGCGTCAGAAATATGTTGGGCTCCTGCCAGGTGTGGTTCAACGCCACCATGTACAGCGGCTGCGAAACCAGCCCCACCGCCAGAATGCGCAGCGCGTATCGCCAGGGATTCCGGGTGTAGTGGAAGCCCACCACCATGCACCAGGCATACAGCGGAAAGGCAATCCGCCCCAGAATGCGCATTTCCGGCACCTGGGGGAAGAGCATCTTCCCCATGTGGTCAATCATCATAAAGCAAAGGGCAATAACTTTCAGCGCGCCAGTCGCCGTATTCCCCGCCAGTGGACTGGTCCGCGCAGCCCTGGATGTCGTCATGGGTATTCCTCCGTTTTCTCCAAATTCAAGCAGCATTCAGCACCCATTCATCCATTCTTCACTTTTTCCGATTATCCTTTTTTCATCAAACAGGAAAGGGAGGTGAAGCCCATGACTCACATTCATCAGGATACCCAGCCGGTAACCGCCATCCACCGCAAGCAGTTTCTCGCCTGCACGATCCTGGCGCTGCTGGCGCTTTCTCCCCTGCTGGTGCTGCCATGGCTCAACACCTCCACAGCCGTCAGCGGCACGGGCGAACTGGATGCCTGGCCGCCACAGGCCGCCGCGCTGGGGCTGGTACTCCAGAATCAGGCGGATGAAACCGACGGACTGTATGTCCTGGCCGTAATGGAAAACAGCGCCGCCCAGCGCCTGGGCCTGGAGGCCGGCGATCTATTGCTCTCCTTGGACGGCGTGGATTTACGCTCCTGCGACGAACTGGACGCACTGCTGGCCGCCAGCTCCAACTCTGCCACCCTGAACCTCACCCTCATCCGGGACGGTCAACAGCTGGCGTTGGACCTGGACGCGCCATAAAGCGCTGCATCATAAGGCATTATACCCCCAAGGCACGGAAAGGAGGTGGTAGGATGGACGAAGGGAGGATGGTTTTTCCTACCTCCAGCTGATCGCGCAAAACCAGAATAACGCAACAACCTTCTTCATCCTTATCCTTATCCTTAGGAACCCCTTTTCTCCGCCCGTCACCCCCGTGGCGGCGGAGTTTTTTGCTTGCGCAAGGGCCCCCCGGGGCTTATACTACTTATATAAGGCCTGCGAAAGGAGATTGCCCATGCATCTGTTGGTGGTGGACGACGAGGCCCGCATTCGGGATCTCATCAAAAAATATGCAACCTTCGAGCACTACGAAGTAACCGAAGCGGAAAACGGCATGCAAGCCGTGGAGCTGTGCCGCAAGCACAGCTTTGATCTGATCATTATGGATGTAATGATGCCCGACCTGGACGGCTTTTCCGCCTGCCGGGAAATCCGCAAGCAGAGCAACGTACCCATTCTGATGCTCAGCGCCCGGGGCGAAGAATACGACAAGCTCCATGGTTTTGAGCTGGGCATCGACGATTACGTGGTCAAGCCCTTCTCCCCCAAGGAGCTCATGATGCGGGTGGCAGCCATTCTCAAGCGCAGCGGCGCTCAGACCGACACCCGGGATGCTGTGGAAATCGGCGAATTAAAGGTGGACTTCACCGCCCGCCGGGTCACCCTGGGAGACCGGGTACTGGAGCTGAGCCCCAAGGAATACGACCTGCTGTTCTACCTGGTGCGCAACCGGGGCATCGCCCTGACCCGGGAGAAGCTGCTCTCGGAGATCTGGGGCTACGACTTTTTCGGGGACGACCGCACCCTGGACACCCACATCAAGCTGCTGCGCCGCCAGCTGGGACCATATGCCGACCGCATAACAACCTTGCGAGGGGTGGGCTACCGCTTTGAACAGGAATAAATCCGCTTCGAAGCCCCGCCGGAGCATCCAGCGTCAGGTCATGATGTATCTGGCGCTGTTTGTGCTGCTGGTCATCGGCCTGCTGTGGCTGTTCCAGATTGTGCTGCTGGATGATTTTTACCGCTATTTCAAGACGCAGATGGTCCGCTCCTCCGGAGAAACCCTGGCGCAGAACATGGATAACCCCGACCTGGACGCCCTGGCCAAGCAGCTTTCCAACCAAAACTCCATCTGCATCATGATCCTGGATGAAAACCGGCAGACGCTCATCTCCTGCGAGGCTTCCATTTTCTGCATACTGCACAAGTCCAACGCCCAAACCCTGGACTTTTTCTGCCGGCAGGCGGACCAGGAGAACGCGCCCCTTCTGAGCCTGTTCACCCTGGAGCATCCCCGCAACGACCGCTATGCCATGGATCGCTTTTCTGGCCGGGTTCCCCCCAAGGAAATCAGCGCCCAGACCAGCCTGTTGTATACCCAGAAGGTCACCCTGGCCGACGGTTCGGTGCGCTATCTGCTGCTCAACGCCGTCATCAGCCCACTGGACGCCACCGTGAGCACCCTGCGCTCCCAGCTGCTGCTGATCACCGCCATTGTGCTGGCGCTGGCGCTGCTGCTGGCGGCCATCATTTCCCGGTACGTATCCCGGCCCATCATCGAGACCAACCAGGCCGCCAAGGCCCTGGCCCGGGGCCGCTTTGAAAAGCCCCGCAACGGCGACCACTACCGGGAAATCAGCGAGCTCAACGATACGCTGGTCAAGGCCGCAGAGGAGCTGAACCAGGTGGAGCACCTCCAGCAGGAGCTCATCGCCAACATTTCCCACGACCTGCGCACCCCGCTGACCATGATCGGCGGCTATGCGGAGGTCATGCGGGACATTCCCGGGGAGAATTCCCCTGAAAACATGCAGATCATCATCGACGAAACCAGCCGGCTTTCCTCCCTGGTGACGGAGTTGCTGGATTTCAGCAAGCTGCAGGCCGGGACGCTGAAAATGGAACCCAGCGTTTTTTCCCTGACCCAGGCCGTCGCCAGCATACTCACCCGGTACAACAAGCTCAAGGAACAGGAGGGCTATCAGATCCGTCTCGAGCCCTCGGAAGAGTGCTTCGTGTACGCCGACGAGGGGCGCATCGGCCAGGTGATCTACAACCTAATCAACAATGCCCTCACCTACACCGGCGCGGACAAAACCGTCACCGTCACCCAGTCCGTGGACGGGGATCAGGTGCGCATGGCCATCCATGACAGCGGCAAGGGCATTCCCCCCGAGGAGCTGCCTCTGATCTGGAACCGCTACTACCGGGCCAAGGAGAACCACAAGCGGGCCATTCAGGGCTCCGGGCTGGGGCTGAGCATCGTCCGCAGCATACTGGAGGCGCACAACGCTCCCTATGGCGTGGAAAGCAAGGAGGGAGAGGGCACCACCTTCTGGTTCATGCTTCCCCGGCGTTCCTCCCAGGAAGGCGACGAGACATAATGGCAGGGCCGCCGCGGCAAATCTGCGCCGCGGCGGCCCCGATGTTTTTTATTTGGTTTTGCCGTGTTCCTTGGCGTAGATGGCCATGGCGCACTCCAGGCGCTTGCGCTCCATCTGGCACTCCAGGTCATAGGGCTGGGAAATATCCCCATGGAAGGCGTGGGCGTTGGCGGCGCAGCCGCCGCTGCAGAAGAAGCGCGCCCAGCAATCCCGGCACTTTTCCTTGCTCAGCACGTTATTGGCGGCGAACTTCTTTTGAATTTCCCGGTCGAAGGAGCCGTCCAGCACGCTGCCCATGCGGAAGCCTTCCCGGCCCACGAACTGGTGGCAGGGATAAATATCTCCGTCCGGGGTAACGGCCACGTACTCATTGCCCGCGCCGCAGCCGGTGAGGCGCTTGCGCAGGCAGGGACCGCCCGCCAGGTCAATCATGAAATGAAAGAAGTTGAACCACTTGCCGTTGGCCCGGCGATCCAGATAGATCTGCGCCAGGCGGTCATATTCGGCCATGATCTGGGGCAGGTCCTCCTCCCGGAGCGCATACTCGCAGCTGGGATCGGTGACCACGGGCTCCACGGAAATCTGCTCGAAGCCCTGATCCGCCAGAAAGAGCACATCGTTGCCGAAGTCCTTGTTATAGCCGGTGAATGTGCCGCGGACATAGTATTGCTTCTGGCCCCGCTTTTCCGCAAAGCGCTTAGCCTTTTCCGCAATCAGGGCGTAGCTGCCCTTGCCGTTCACCGTGGGGCGCATCCTGTCGTGGACCTCCGGCCGGCCGTCCATGGAGATGACCACGTTGTCCATTTCCTTGTTCAGAAAATCCATGATCTCCTCGGTCATGGCCACGCAGTTGGTGGTGGTGGTGAATTTGAAATGCTTGTTCTTCTCCCGCTCAATGCTGCGGCCATATTCCACCAGTCGCTTGATGACCGGGAAGTTCATCAGCGGTTCGCCGCCGAAAAAATCCACCTCCAGGTTCACCCGCTTGCCGCTCTTCTCCACCAGCCAGTCCAGGGCCGCCTTGCCCACCTCAAAGGGCAGCAGCTTGCGCTCCCCCATGCAGAAATCCCCCGTGGCGGCAAAGCAATACTTGCAGCGCAGGTTGCAGTCATGCGCCGCGTGGAGGCACATGGCCTTCACCACCCCGGGCTCCTGGAGCTCGATATCCCGGTAATCGTCGGGAGCGTTCAGCGCGCCCAGCTCCTCCAGCTGGCGCAGCTCCTCCACCACTTCCTCCAGCTCCTCCCGGCCATGGCGGTCCGACAGCGCCTGAAGAATCTCCTGGGGGGTATGGTCGTTCCACAGGGACAGCACGTCATAGGCCGTCTCGTCGATGGCATGCACCGCGCCGCTGCCCACATCCAGCATCATGGGCTGACCCACGGCCTTGAAAGTATGAATCAAAGTCCATTCCTCCGCTCGCGTTCACATGAAAAAAGGCAGGAGCTTCCCCCTGCCCAATGGATGATATACCAGGGTTGCTTACTTGCCGAAGGAGCGGTTCAGCTTGCCCTCGTTGCCCGCCAGCACCGCGTTGTTCTCCTTGTTGGCGCAGGACTGATTGGCCACGGTGCAGCTGGTCTTGCAGGCGCTCTGGCAGGAGGCCTGGCACTCGCCGCAGCCGCCATGCACCAGGGACTGCTTCAGGCAAGGATTCTGAATGGTTTCAATATGCTTCATGAGAACATTCCTCCGTTTATAATATGGGAATATGTGTATTATACAACGTTTCCCTGCATCTTGCAATCACTTCGGAGAAATATTCGAAAGGATCATGCCCACAATGCCGCCTCCGGCAATGCCCATGGCCAGATCCGCCCGGTAGGAGGACACCGCCGCCTGCTGTCCGGACAGGATCGCGTACAGCGCCACCCCCAGCCCCATGTAGCCCAGGCCCACCGCCGCCCCGCGCATGAGCCCTCTTTCCCCGCCGCGCCCCACCGCGCTCCACACGCCCAGGGCGATGGAGAGCAGCTTCAGCACCTGATTAAACACGCGGATGACCCCATCCGAAGGCTTGACCCACTGCATCAGCAGCGAGAACAGGGCGACGCCCACCAGGGTGGTCAGCACGCTAACGCCCAGGCCCCGCAATAGGCGCCCCAGGTTTCTCGTATTCCGATGCGTATGCTTGCGATGGGCTGCCGCCCGGGTTTGTGTCATAAGCCTCATCCTCCCGCCGTTGTTTGTTCAGCATGATGTATGCACAATCGGCAGCGCTTATGCCATTGCTTCCACGGGTTTTCTCTACACAATGGAAAAACGCACCGCCGCATCCGAAAAGGCTATGCTCCTGAGCTGTGCCAGGCATGGGGTATATGCACGCAAAAATGGAGCAAGCAATATCCAGCTTGCTCCAAAGATCGTGCGGGAAACAGGACTTGAACCTGCATGAAGAAAACCCTCACTAGAACCTGAATCTAGCGCGTCTGCCAATTCCGCCATTCCCGCAGATTGGTGGATGGGGGTGGATTCGAACCACCGAAGTCGGTGACGGCAGATTTACAGTCTGCTCCCTTTGGCCACTCGGGAACCCATCCATATATGAAATTGATCCTCGCAGGAGGGAAGGTAAAAATCGGAGAGAAAAGAGCCGCTGCAAGCGGCTCGTGTGCGGGAAACAGGACTTGAACCTGCATGAAGAAAACCCTCACTAGAACCTGAATCTAGCGCGTCTGCCAATTCCGCCATTCCCGCAGGCAGTGGATGGGGGTGGATTCGAACCACCGAAGTCGGTGACGGCAGATTTACAGTCTGCTCCCTTTGGCCACTCGGGAACCCATCCATGAAGTAGATTCCTCTGAGACAGAGGATGGAGCTGGCGATGGGACTTGAACCCGCAACCTGCTGATTACAAATCAGCTGCTCTGCCAATTGAGCTACGCCAGCATAGGCTTTCATAAGCGGAGCCGGGATACAAGCCTGAAAAAGTGCGACCCGGAAGGGGCTCGAACCCTCGACCTCCAGCGTGACAGGCTGGCGCTCTAACCAACTGAGCTACCGGGCCACAGATGTGGGCCTTCAGGGACTCGAACCCGCAACCTGCTGATTACAAATCAGCTGCTCTGCCAATTGAGCTACGCCAGCGCGTCCTTCGACATCGCCCGCGCTTTTGTCGGCAACAGAGACTATTATACACGATCTCGGAAATTTGTCAAGTACTTTTTTTCGGGGCATTGTAAAAAAGATGTAGGCTTGTCAAACAAATTGGGCAAGGAAGGCCAGTAAGGAAATCTGC
>DBFBGQ010000129.1:0-23101 GCA_048201975.1 Candidatus Egerieenecus sp.
CCCTGGGACTGCCCATGCACGGTGCCCAACACCTGGCTCTTGGCGCTGGGCTCCGCATAGATCTCCTGATGATCCGTGGCCTCTATATCCACCGCCACCAGCGGCGCAAAGAGCTTTTCCAGCAGCTCGTCGGGATCCTCGCTCTGCGGCAGCAGTTCGCCGGTCAGGTACAGTGTCTCCTCCGGGGGCGCGCCTGCTTCCACGCGCAACGGAAAGATAAAGGCGCGCTCCTCCTGTCCCTTGCGATAGACGCTGCACCAATAGTCGCCCGGCTCCGCCCGGCCGCTGGCCGTCTTCCCCTTCCATGGAATGGTGAACATGCCCTGGTTGGCAATGCTCTTGCGCACGGACGCCACGCGCTCCGTCATGGCCTCGTCCGCGTAAATGCTCAGACAGATCTCTCCCTTGCCGCTAACGCCACAGTCCACCAGCCAGCTTTGTTTCTGCTCCAGGTAATACGTCTCGCTTCGGGGCAGCGCATACTCCAACACCGCCTTCGCCCCGCCGATGCGCACCCCGTCCGCCGCTTTTAGCTCATTGCCGCCAGCGGTCCACAGCTGCGCGGTAAGCGTAGCGCTGCCAGTCATCAGGGGCATATCGCAGTAGGAAAGCCCATCATAGCTTAGCGTCAGTGTTCCAGGCTCCACCGCTAGCTGCTCCACCACGGGCCGTTGGGGGCCATAGCCGTCCTCCACGCGCACCGTAAGCATCCCTGCCGCGGGGACCTGCACCGTAATCTCCGCCGCTTCAAATGGATGCAGCGTATCCGGCGCACGCAGGGAAAGCGTCTCCGCCGCAGCGCATCCCACCAGGCACAAGACGCACAACAGGCTCCCCAGCCATATTCGCATACAAGCTAACCTCCTCATCTTTTACAAAAGCCATTTTATCCTTTAGACGGCGAAGGTCAGGAAAATGTTCATCTCTTTGCTATTTTTGTAAAAAAAAGGCATGGACGCATCCGCCCATGCCTCACTGCGCGCTTCGGTTTTACAGCGACGCAATCACCCGGTCCAGCAGGCCACGGAAGGTATGCTTCACCCGGTCCGCAGTTTCCATCACTTCCTCATGGTTCAGGGGTTGGTCCAGGATGCCAGCGGCCATGTTGGTAATGCAGCTGACACCCAGCACTTGCAGGCCGCTGTGACGGGCCACAATGGTTTCCGGCACGGTGGACATGCCCACCGCGTCCGCGCCCAGCACCCGCGCCATGCGAATCTCCGCGGGAGTCTCGAAGCACGGGCCGTTGAACCAGCAGTAGACACCCTTTTGCACCTGCACGCCCATTTCGCCCGCGCAGCGCTCCGCCAGGGCCACCAGCTCCCGGCTGTAGGCCTGGCTCATGTCCGGGAAGCGTGGACCAAAAGCGTCCAGATTCTCCCCTCGCAGAGGATTCATGCCGGAGAAGTTGATGCAGTCGGTGATGATCATCAGGTCGCCCGGGTGGAAGCCCAGGTTCACGCCGCCTGCGGCATTGGTAACAATCAACGTTTTAACCCCCAGCAGCGCCATAACCCGCACGGGCAGCGTCACATCCCGCAGGTCGTAACCCTCATAAGCGTGGAAGCGCCCCTGCATCATGCACACCCGCTTGCCATGGAGCAGGCCCGTTACCCAGCGACCCTTGTGGCCGGGCACCGTGGACCGGGGGAAACCGGGAATATCCGCATAGTCGATGGCCCGGGCCTCTTCGAGGGCCTCTACATAGTCGCCCAGGCCGCTGCCCAGGATGATGCCAATTTCCGCCTCGCCCACCGCCTGGCGGATGGTATCGGCGGCAGTCTGAATCTTCTGCATGTATTCACTCATTGCGCGCACATCCTTTGCCTTCATCTAGCTCCCGGAGGAAAGAGGTGGCGCCGAAACGCTGGGGCAGCCCCAGGAACTCTGCCACCGTGGCGGCAATGTCCGCATAGGTGCTGCGCGTACCCAGGTCCACCAGCTTCTCCATGCCAGGGCGCCATACCAGCAGCGGGATATACTCCCGGGTGTGGTCCGTGCCGGGGAAGGTGGGATCGCAACCATGATCCGCCGTAATAATCAGCAGATCCTCCGGACCCATCAGGCCCTGAATCTCCGGCAGCTTCCCATCAATGTATGCCAGGGCGTCTGCAAAGCCCTGGGCATCATTCCGGTGGCCATAGAGCATATCCGTATCCACCAGGTTGGTGAACACCAGGCCGCAGAAGTCCCGGCGCATGTAATCCAGCCACGCCTCTATGCAGGCAGGATTTCCCACAGCGTGGTTGCTCCCCGTCAAGCCCCGGTGATAGAAGATATCCTCAATCTTGCCCACGCCCAGGCACTCCATGCCCGCTTCCTTCACCGCGTCCAGCAGCGTCGGCCCGAAGGGCTCCACGGAGTAATCCCTGCGCCCCTTGGTGCGGATAAAGTGACCCGGGGTCCCCACGAAGGGCCGGGCAATCACGCGACCCACGGTATGCTCGCCAATCAGCTGCGCCCGAGCTATTTCGCACATGCGGTACAACTCCGCCAAGGGGATGATGTCCTCATGGCACGCAATCTGAAACACGCTGTCCGCGGAGGTATACACGATGGGATATCCTGTGCGCAGGTGCTCCTCCCCCAGCTCATCCAAAATGGCCGTGCCTGAAGCAGGCTTGTTGCCCAGGGTTTTGCGGCCGATGGCCTTTTCAAAAACGTCCATGACCTCCGCCGGAAAGCCGTTGGGATAGGTGGGAAAGGGCTTCTCCAGCCGCAGGCCGGCAATTTCCCAATGGCCAGTGGTGGTGTCCTTCCCCGCGCTCTTTTCCATGGCGCGGCCATAAGCGCCCTTGGCTTCGCCATCAGGAGGATAATGCGTCCCTGGAATTTGCCCCAGACCCAGCCGCGCCAGGTTGGGCAGGCTGGGATGACAGGCGTCCACCACATGGCCAAAGGTGCACGCCCCCACGTCTCCATATTGCGCCGCGTCCGGAAGGTACCCCACGCCCACTGCGTCCAGAACCGTCAAAAATACTCGCTTCATGGTTTCGCCTCCTTCATGCCTCATTGCAGACGAAGGGTCAATTCCCCCTCCAGGCGATGCCGCTTCCGATATACCCGCAGGGTCAGCGGTTCGCCCCTGAGCAGCGTCAACTTGATCTCCTCCCCATGCACCGCCAGCTGAATCAAACGGTCACGGTAATTGAACTTAAAGGCATAGCCCTTCCAGCAATCCGGCAGGAAAGGCGCGAACGCCAGCTCCCGCACCGTGCGCATGCCCGCAAAGCCCTGGGCAATGGCCAGCCAGCTGCCGGACATGCTGGTGATGTGCAGCCCATCCACGGTATCCCGGTTGATGTTATCCAGGTCCAGCCGGGCGGTGCGCTTGTACATCTCCACCGCCTTGTCCCGATAACCCAGCTCCGCCGCCAGGATGCTGTGCACGCAGGGGGAGAGGCTGCTTTCATGGACGGTCATGGGTTCGTAGAAATCAAAATTCCGCTTCTTGGTTTCAGGGTCATAGAGATGGCCGAGGAAATACATGCCCTGGAGCACGTCCGCCTGCTTGATATAGCAGGAGCGCAGGATCCTATCCCAGCTCCAATGCTGACAGATGGGGCGCTCCGCAGCGGGAATTTCGCTGGCAGGCTTCAGCTCCTTATCCAGGAAGGTATCCTGCTGGAGAAACACGCCACGCTCTGCATCCATGGGATAATACATGCTGAAGGAAATCTTCTTCATGCGGTCCTGTTCCTCTTTGCTGAAACCCAGCTCCCGGGTGCGCTTGTCGCCCACGATGTGCGCCGCCTCCACGCACCAGTCCAGGCACCAGGCCGCCATGCGGTTGGTGTACCAGTTGTTGCTGACGTTATTTTCGTATTCGTTGGGACCAGTGACGCCGTGAATCATATACTTTCCCGCGTGCTGGCTGAAATGAACCCGGGAGACCCAGAAGCGCGCGATTCCCAGCAGCACCTCCATGCCCTCCCGGCGCAGGTAATCCTCGTCGCCAGTGTAGGTCACATAGTTATAAATGGCGTAGGCAATGGCCCCGTTCCGGTGAATCTCCTCAAAGGTGATCTCCCATTCGTTGTGGCACTCCTCCCCAGTGAAGGTTACCATGGGGTAGAGCGCGCCTTCCAGCCCCAGCTGCCGGGCATTCTCGTAGGCGCCTGGCAACTGTTGCCAGCGGTAGATCAGCAGCTGCCGGGCCACTTCCTGCCCTGCCACCGCCATATATACCGGGAAGCAATACGCTTCGGTATCCCAGTAGGTGGCGCCGCCATACTTCTCCCCGGTAAAGCCCTTGGGGCCGATGTTCAGCCGGGCGTCCTCTCCAGTATAGGTGCTAAGCAGCTGAAACAGGTTGAAGCGGATCCCCTGCTGGGCGCTGTCGTCGCCCTCGATCTGCACATCCGCCATTTCCCACTTGCGGGCCCAGGCATCGCACTGGGCTTTGCGCGCCTTTTCGTAGCCCTCCCCCAAAGCGTCGTGCGCCGCATCCATGGCCAGGCGCAGCAGCTGCTCCTCCTGGTGATCCCGGCTGGTATATACCAGGGCGAATTTATCCAGGGAGACGCTTTCCTCCGCCTTCACCTCTCCCACGAAGCGCATGGCGCATTCCCCCTTCACCGCCGCCGCGTCAATGCAGCTCAGGGCGTCGCACCGGGCGGACATGGCCGCCGCCACTGTAAAGCGCGGCGTGCCGAAGGGATTCTCCCGGGTTTTCACCAGCACGGCCGCGGCCTCGTCCTCCGCCACGCCGTCCAGCATGTCCCAGAAGCGCTCCTGGTAGTTGGCGTCCAGGTTGCGGACGTTCCCGTCCAGGTAGGGGGTCATCTCCACCTTGCAATCGAAGGAAGGCGTTACCGTATAGCGCAGGGCGAGCAGCTCCTTGCGGGCCATGGAAACGAAGCGCTCACAGTCGATGCGCAGGCTTCCCTTGGGCGTTTCCGCCATCACGGAACGGGTGAGGATGCCGCTGCGCATATCCACCTCCCGGTGGAACTCCCACACGGTCATCTTGTTCAAATCCAGCGGCACGCCATCCAGCAGCACATGAACGCCAATGAGATTCACCGCGTTGATGACCTTGCCAAAGTATTTCGGGTAGCCGTTTTTCCACCAGCCCACCCGGGTTTTATCCGGGAACCAGACGCCGCCCAGGTACGTGCCCCGATGGCAATCGCCTGTATAATCCTCTTCAAAATTGCCACGCAGGCCCATGTAGCCATTGCCAAGAGAGGTCAGGCTCTCCCCCAGGCGCATCTGCGCCGGATCCCAGCCCGTCTCCACCACTTTCCAGGGATGCACGGTAAAGCTCATACCGTCTCTCCTTTCGGGTAAAATCAACCAAACGTAGCCGCTTGAAGCGTACCGCATCCGGGGCAAAAAGTCAAGAGGAAGGAGGCCGGCGGAAGCTCTGTCCTTTGTGGTCGCGGCTCTTCCACGGGTTTTTTCAACAAAGGCGGCAAGGCTTTGCCCGCCAAGAAGCAATCGCCTTGCCGCCTATTTCCTGATGCTCGTATGGTTACTGCTTTGCGCCGCAGTTGGGGCAGAACTTCGCGCCGGGCTGCAGCGGCTGCCCGCAGGCCGCGCACCGATCTTCCGCGCTTTGCTTCGCGCCGCAATGGGAGCAGAACTTGGCGCCGGGAGCCAGCGGCTGCCCGCACTGGGAACAGAAGGCGCCGGAGGCCGGGCGCGCCGCCTGAGCAGGCTGTGCGCTGGGCTGGGCCGCCTGCATGCTCTGGGCAAACATCTGTCCCATGGCCACGCCCGCGCCCATGCCCATACCCATGCCCGCCGTGCCGCCGGGATTGTTGGCCGCCTCCCGCATGGCTTCCGCCGCCTGGTACTGGGCATATCTGCCCAAATCGCCCATCACGCCCATGGAAGTGCGGCGGTCCATGGTCTTCTCCACCTCTTCCGGCAGGCTGATGTTTTCAATGACGAAGCCGCTGAGCTGCAGCCCCAGGGGCAACAGCTTGGGGTTGATGGCCCGCATGGCCTGATCGCCCAGCTCCTCGTAATGGGCAGCCAGGTCCAGGGCAGGAATCTTGCTCTCCGCGATGGCGTCGCTGAGGCCGGAAACCAGCGTGCGCTTGATTTGTCCTTCCACGCCCTCCACCGTGAACAGGGAGGCGGTGCCGAACACTTCCCGCAAAAATGCCGCGGGATCCGTCACCCGGAAGGAATAAATGCCAAAGGCCCGCAGCCGGATCATGCCGAACTCCGCGTCCCGCATCATCACGGGATTGGAGGTTCCCCACTTGCGGTCCAGAAACTGCTTGGTGCTAACGAAGTACACATCCGCCTTGAAGGGAGAGTTGAAGCCGAACTGCCACGCCTTCAGCGCCGTCATGATGGGCATATTCGCCGTGCTGAGGCTGTAGCGTCCAGGGGTATAAACGTCCGCCAGCTGGCCCTCGTTGACAAACACAGCCGCCTGGCTTTCCCGCACCGTCAGCTGGGCCCCCATCATGATCTCCTTGCCGTTCATGTCGTACTTGTGGACCATGGTGTCCGCAGTATCATCCGTCCACTCGATTACGTCAACAAGCTGACCTTTGATGATGTTGGAAAAGAACCCCATGCCGTCGCCTCCTTGCTTTTTATTCCTCTGCCAGCGCCGTTACGTTAGGCAGCACCCGGATGCTGGTCAACCGCAGCTCCAGGTCCAGATAGATCCTCGCCTGACTGATAACCTCCATGGTATGCTCGCTCACCAGGCGGGTGATGGAATCGCTCTCCTCCCCCTGGGTGCCCACCATGGGGCAGCACAGCACGCGGACATGCTCCGACGTAATCACCGCCACCACAATGCGCATGCCATGAAGCTCCGCGCCGAAGAAATTCCGCAGGGCCACCTCCAGCCGCTCGGGCCCGTAGTGCCAGCGCCCCGCCAGGTATTCCTCGCCCTGGGGCAAAGCCAGGTCGGCCGTCACGCACGCGGCGTCGGGGTCCATGCGGCTGCGCAGCAACCGCATATGATTGAGCACGTATTTCTTTCCGCTGACCCGCCCCGAAAGGAGATCCCGGAAAAACTCATGCCGGCACACCTGCAGCATGTCCGCCTCGCCAAAGTTATCGTTGGAGAAATCCGCATGGGTCCGGTTGAGCAATGTGCGCAGCTCCGCCACGCTCCCCATCAGCTCCTCGGAATCCTGACTGACGGCAAAGATCGGCAGAATAGGATAAAATGCCGTCAAATGCCCCATCAGCAGCGCTTCCTGCGCCATGTCCAGCCGGATGCCGATCCCGTCCACATGGTGCGCCTTCAAGCAGGCAATGGCGCTTTCGGCGGAATTGCAGATCCGCGGGGTACGAAAGCCCAGGCTCTCCCAGGAGCCAACCGCCTGAAACACATCCACGATCTCGGGCCGATCCGTCACCAGAAGGATTTTATACATCCGTCATCCTCCGTTTCCAATCCATAAAGGGGTAAATAACCGAACATTTTTATTATACATGGAATTTGTGAAAAACACAAACAATTTCTCATGATTTGTTATCATTTCCGCCGGGATGCGGCTCTTTCCTTCTACCCCCTGCGCCGGAAGCCTTGCCCAGGTAATACTGCCGCAGCACGCTCAAGCAGAGCCGGGAAGGAAGCAGCCGGTGCATCCACACCGCCAGATGCTGGTCCGGGCTTGCCACGCACAGCCGGAAGGGCATTCGGCGCTTTTGCAGGGCGCGGGCCACCTGCCTGCCCAGGGAAAGCGGGTCGGAACCGTTGGCTTCGTCCCGGTCGATCACCGCCACGCCCCGAGCCATGGCTCCCGCGTAGGGCGAATCCGCTGCCAATGCGGCGCGGGCCCGGTAAGCCTGACTGCCGCCCCGGTGATCCCCCGGCTCCACCAGGCACACCTGGATCCCCAGCGCTTTCGTCTCCATGGCCAGGCATTCCGCATAGCCCTCCAGGGCGTGCTTGCTGGCGGTATAGGCGCTCTGAAAGGGCACGCCCAGCAAGCCGTTAATGGAGGAAAAAATCACGATCCTTCCGCCGCCCCGGGCGCGCATCAGCGGCAGCGCCGCCTGGTTCACACGCACCGCCCCCATATAATTTGTCTCCATCACGCGGCGGTATTCCTCCAGGGGCATTTCCTCGCAGGGCCCCAATGCCAGCACCCCGGCGCAGTGCACCACCGCGTCCACCCGCGGGCTGACAGCCAGCGCCGCCGTGCAAAAGGCGGCCACACTCTCCGGGCTGGTCACGTCCAGGGGCAGACGAACGATGCCATCCTGCTCCGCCGCGTTCCGGGAAAAGGAGCGCGCCCCCGCAATCACGCAGAAGCCCGCCTCCTCCAAGGCCTGAGCCGTATAGCGCCCCAGCCCGCTGGAAGCCCCGGTAACCCACACGGTGCGCCGCCGCTCAGCCATGCGCGCCCTCCTCCCGAAGCAGATGCTCCACCACCTGCTCGGAATGGGCCGCGGCCAGGCGCACAAAGGTGGGATAATCCATGGTGGAATCCCCGTTCGCCTGGTCGGAGATGGAGCGAAGCACGCCGCAGGGCACACCGTGCATGTAGCAGGCATGCGCCACCGCCGCGCCCTCCATTTCCACGGCCTTGGCCCCGAAGCGCTGATGAATGCGCTGCCGCGAGGCCTCGTCGCAAATGAACTGATCCCCGGTGGCAATGACCCCCGTGTGCACCCTCAGCCCCGGCACCTTGGCCGCCGCTGCCTGCAATTGGGCCAGCAGCGCCGGATCGCAAGGAATCTCCACCAGGCCGATTTTGCTCACATATCCCACCGGATCGCCGATGGGCGAGGTGTCCATGTCATGCTGCACGGTGCAGTTGGCCGCCACCATATCCCCGATAGAGATGCCCTCCTCTCCCGCGCCGGCCACGCCCAGATTCAAAATCCACCGGGGATGGTACCGCAGGATCATACCCTGGGCGCAAAGCGCGGCGTTGACTTTGCCGGGGCCGCACACCGCCAGCACCGCCTCCTGCCCAAAGAGCCTGCCGCTGCAATAGACATCCATGCCCACCGTTTCTTCCCGAAGGTCCGCCATCTGCGCCTTGAGCTGTTCCAGCTCCACCGCCATGGCGCCAATCAATCCGATCATGGGGTTCGCCACCTTTCTTTTGTGCCTGCGCCTCTCCGAAAAAAGCAAGGCGCGGGAACGCCGCTTGCCGTGCCCCGCGCCTTCAGCCTCCCGAATATCCGCGCCGCCGTTAATTCCGCAGGGAATGCAGAGGCGCGGGAATACGCCCGCCCCGGGCGATGAAGTCTTCGTTGCCCCAGGTATTCACCGGCATCACGGGCGCAAAGCCCAGCAGGCCGCCAAACTCCACCTGGTCCCCCGCCTTCTTGCCCACGGCGGGGATCACCCGCACAGCCGTGGTCTTGTTGTTCACCATGCCAATGGCCGCCTCGTCGGCAATGATGCCGGAGATCGCCGCCGCCGAGGTGTCCCCGGGAATGGCAATCATATCCAGGCCCACGGAGCATACGCAGGTCATGGCTTCCAGCTTTTCCAGGGTCAGCGCCCCCGCGGCCGCCGCCTCGATCATGCCGATATCCTCGCTCACGGGAATGAACGCGCCGGATAGCCCGCCCACATGGTTGGAGGCCATAACGCCGCCTTTTTTTACGGCATCGTTGAGCAGAGCCAAGGCTGCGGTGGTGCCGGGCGCGCCGGCCATTTCCAGGCCCATCTCCGTGAGGATGTGCGCCACGCTGTCCCCCCGGGCAGGCGTGGGAGCCAGGGAAAGGTCCACGATGCCGAAGGGAATCTGCAACCGTTGGGACGCCTCCCGTGCCACCAGCTGCCCCACCCGGGTGATCTTGAACGCCGTGCGTTTGATGGTTTCCGCCACCACGTCAAAGGGCTGACCCTTCACCTGCTCCAGCGCCCGCTTCACCACGCCGGGACCGGACACGCCCACGTTGATGGCGCACTCCGGTTCGCCCACCCCGCAGAAGGCCCCGGCCATGAAGGGATTATCCTCCACCGCGTTGGCAAACACCACCAGCTTAGCGCAACCCAGGCCGTCCTGGTCCGCGGAACGGGCGGCGGTTTTTTTGATAATCTCCCCCATCTCCCGAATGGCGTTCATGTTCAGCCCCGCGCGGGTGCTGCCCACGTTGACACTGGAGCACAGCCGCTGGGTGGTGCACAGCACCTCGGGAATGGACTGGATCAGCCGTTCGTCGGCCTGGGTCATGCCCTTCTGGGTCAAGGCGCTGTAACCGCCCAGGAAATTGACCCCCATCTCCTCCGCCGCCTGGTCCAGGGCCCGGGCGATGGGCCGGGGATCGCCCTGGCAGATCAGGCTCACAGGCGTGACGGAGATGCGCTTGTTCACAATGGGAATGCCCAGCTCCCGCTCGATGTCCTCGCCGGTTTTCACCAGGCGGTCCGCCGTGCGGCACACCTTGTCATACACCCGCTTGGCGCACTTTTCCGCATCCTGGTCGGAGCAGTCCAGCAAATTGATGCCCAGGGTAATGGTGCGGATGTCGAAGTTTTCCTCCTGGATCATCCGCATGGTTTGCAGAATTTCGCTGGTTTCAATCACGCCGCTTGCCCCCTTACACCCGGTGCATGGCGTCGAAAATATCCATGCGCTGCATGTGGATGGTCATCTGCAAATCGTCCCGAACCGGCTGAAGCGCCGCGTCAATATCGGCAAAGGTCATGTGCGCGCCGTCCAGGTCCACCACCATCATCATGGTGAAATAGCCGCCCAGGATGGTCTGGGTGATATCCAGAATGTTGATATTCAACTCGCTCAGCTTGGTGGCCACCTTGGCAATGATGCCCGTGGCGTCCAACCCGGTAACGGAGATAACCGCCTTGGTCATGTTTTCCACCCTCCCCAGAGATTATCGGTACGCAAGAACTATACCCCCTCCGGCGCAGGATGTCAAGCGGCGGCAAATTTCGTCTTGCATTTCCCGGTCCGGGCCGCTATGATAAGAGGCGTTGTAGGAATGCTGCGTTCGCGGGAGGTGTTTCATTGCAAAAGCAGGTGCTTGCCATTCATGATCTAAGCTGTGTGGGGCGGTGCTCCCTGACGGTGGCATTGCCCGTGCTCTCCGCGGCGGGTTTGCATGTCTCCGCGCTGCCCACGGCGCTCCTGTCCACCCATACGGGAGAATTTACCGGCTATACCTACCTGGACCTCACCCAGGAAATGGCGCGGATCTACGCGCATTTTCAGACGCTGCCCCTGCGCTTTGACGGGCTGTACAGCGGCTTCCTGGGCTGCTGGGAACAGCTGGCCCTGGTGGAGGACGTCTTTGCCCGCTATCGCCGGGCGGATACCCTGCTAATGGTGGACCCGGTGATGGCCGATCACGGGCGCCTCTACGCCACCTATACCGACGCGCTGGCCAAGGACATGGGACGGCTGTGCCACCGGGCGGACGTTATCGTACCCAACCTCACCGAGACCGCCATTCTCCTGGAGGAATCCTATCAGGCGCAGCCCTCCTTTCCGCAGGTGGAAGCCATGCTGCGGGCGCTGCACCGGCGTTACGGCTGCCGGCAGGCGGTAATTACAGGCATCGCGCAGGGAGGATTGCTGGGAGCGGCCGCCTATGACGCGGCTCGGGACCAGGTATATTTCCATGGCCAACCGCCCCTGGAGCAGGTATTCTACGGCACAGGAGACGTGCTGGCCAGCGCCCTGCTGGCCGCGCTGATGCGCGGACAACCCCTGGACCGGGCCGCCGCCCTGGCCGTGGACTTCACCTATGAGAGCATGCTCCACACCCTGGACAACGGCCTGCCCCTGCGCTACGGCGTGGCCTTTGAGCAAGCCATTCCCACCCTCGTCCGCGCCCTGGAAAACGGGGAAGGATCGCCTCGCACGAATTGAAAAAAGCAGCGGACCGCTGGCGGGAGGAGCATTCCTCTTCAGCGGACCGCTGTTTCTTGTTGCCGTTTTTATGCCGCGTCCTGCTGGGAGGCGGTTTCCGCAGGCAGCTCTTCCGCGGGCGTTTCTTCCACGATGTCCACCTCCGGGGAGGAGGCGTCTTCCGCGGCCGCCTGGGTGGGCGCGACCGTCGGCGTCGCGCTGGGCACCTGCGTCATCGTCGGGGTCGCAATGACCTCGGGAGTGGGCGAAGGCGTGGGAGCAGGCGTGGGCGTGGCCAGCTCCTGCTCATAGAGCTTCTCCAGGGTTTCCGTGCTGGCAACGCCATTGGCCTTCAGCCCCGCGTCCTTCTGGAAGGCCTTCACCGCGGCCACTGTGCCGTCCAGGTAAGTGCCCGTCACCGTGCCGCCGTAATAGCCCAGCTCCTTGAGCTTGGATTGAAGCCACCACACATCCTCGCCGGAGCGCTTCTTCTTCATCTGCTCCAGGGGCATGGGCGGCGTAGCCCCGCTACTATAAATGGGGGAGGCGGTGGGTTCTGGGGTTTCGTCAGGCAGCATGCGGCTATAGTCCAGCGCCGGCAGCTTCAGGGAAGCCCGCAGCTCGGGGTCATCCGGCATATCCTCCCGGATGGTGACCACCGTACCCTCGCCCACGTTGTCATAGATCCACTTGGCATCCGCCACCGTCAGGCGAATGCAGCCATGGGAAACCCGCTTGCCCAGGTTATTGTAGGAGCTTACGGACAAATCCATGGTGTTGACGGAGTTGTAAATCACCGAATGGAAGGCGATGGAGCTGTTGATCCGCGTCCAGTACTGGGCGTGGCCGCCCCAGCGGGGGAAGTAGCACCAGCGGGCCGTGCGGCCGTTCAGCACCCAATCTCCCACGTCGCTGGGATAGGACTTGGTGCCCGTGGAGCAGAGCATCTGCCGGACCACCACGGTATACTCCCCGTTCTCATCCCGGCCATAGACGGTGGTCACCTGGTTGTTCACGTCCACGGTAACCGCAAAGGGCACGGGCGTAGGCGTGGGCGTGGGCCGGGGAGTATCCTCCGGCAGCACCACGGATAGATCGTTGAAGAGCATGTTCCAGGTCATTTCCCCTACGATGCCGTCCACTTCCAGGCCGTTTTGCTCCTGGAAGGCTTTCACCGCCGTCAGGGTATTGCCCAGAAAGTTGCCGCTGATGGGGCCGGTATAGTAGCCCAGTTCTGTAAGGCGGGTCTGCAGCGTTTTGACCCGCGTCCCCGTAGATCCACGGGCCAGGTTGCCTTCAAAGGGCACCTCTTCCATCAGGGTGGCCAGGGGTTCGGCAGGAGCGTCGTCATCCACCAGGAAGCCGGTATCCGGCGCGGGCGTAGGCGTAGCCGCCGTGCTGCGGTCATTCTTTCCCACGGCCTGGCCGCTGTACATCAGCGTTTGGGTGTCAACGTCCGCCACGCCGGTGCCCTCCAGGCCGTTGCGCTCCTGAAACTCCTTCACGGCGGTCTGGCTGCTCTCCAGGTAGTTCCCGCTGATTTTGCTGGTAAAATACCCCAGCTCCGTGAGGCGGGTCTGCAGCTGCTTCACGTCCTCCCCGGAGGAGCCGTACTGCAGCGGACGGTATTCCGTGCTGTACAAAAGCGCCTGCGTATCCGCATCCACCACGCCGGTGGGTTCCAGGCCAAAGTCCTCCTGGAAAGCCTTCACCGCAGCCTGGGTGCTCTCCCCAAAGCTGCCGCTGAGGTTGCCAGAATAGTAATACAGCTCCGTTAGGCGCCGCTGCAGCTGGGTCACGCTGTCGCCGCTATCCCCCAGCTGCAGGTCCGGCGTCTCGAAGTCTTCTTCAATCAGCACCACGTCTTCCTCCGAGGCCGGATCATCCTCCAGGATTACCTCGCCCTCGCCCAGCGCCCAGCAGCCGCCCCACGCCAGCAGGAGCGACAGAAATACCAAACACATCTTACGCAAATTCATTCACCCCGGCAAATATGTACCTATCTATTGTAAACAAACTCCGCGCTTCGCGCAAGACCCATGGAAAAATCTTTACATGCCAAATGAAAAAAAGACGGAAGCTGTTCCTCCGTCTTTGGGCTGCTGAGAAAAGGCGCGCCTTTTCACGCGCCTTCCCATCATCGCAGGGCCATGACCCCCTGGGGAGCAATGCGCAGATAGGCGGGCAGATTTCCCGCATACCGCGGCCACAGCGTTCGATCAATTTCCCAGCGGATGCGGGTATTGCCGGCCTTGAAAAACACGGACACGGAAAAAGGCGCCTCGTTGATTCGTGGATCCGTCAGCGGGAACACGTTTTCCCCCGGCCCATCAGCAGGCGTGAAAAAATGCGCCCGCAGCCCCACGGAGGTCACGTCCTCCTTCACGGGCTCCGCCGTGGTGAGCGTGACCTGCCAGTCCTGGGCAAAAAGGGTACGGGGACCTGTCCTGCGTGCGGGGGAAAGGTTCTTGCACCCCGTAATGGCCGCCGCAGCCGCCGTCTGCGGATGCTCGAAGACTTCCTCCCGGGTGCCGCCGGCCACCACGCGCCCCTGATCCATAATCACCATTTGCGGACAGAAGCGGTAGGCCTCGTCCCGGTCGTGGGTCACCAGCAGCACATCCTGTCCAAAGCGGGCTAGCACCTCCTGCATTTCCCATTGCAGCTTGGTGCGCAGGTAACTGTCCAGGGCAGAGAAGGGCTCGTCCAGCATCAGCAGGCGCGGTTGATTGACCATGATGCGCGCCAGGGCCACCCGTTGGGCCTGGCCCCCGGAAAGCTGGTACGGCTTGTGCGCCATCAGCCCTTCCAGCTGAAACATGGCCGCCACCTCCGCAAGCGCCTGCTCGCGCCTGGCGCGGCTCTTTTCAGCGCGCATTCCGCAAAGGATGTTCCGGCGCACGTCCATGTTGGGAAACAGCGCGTAATGCTGAAACAGATACCCTACGCGGCGCTGCTGGGGGCGCAGATTCACCTTTTTCCCGGCGTCGAACAGCGTGACCCCATCCAGGACAATGGTCCCCTTGTCCGGGGTTTCGATGCCGGCAATGCACTTGAGCGTGTAGCTCTTTCCGCATCCGGAAGCCCCCAGCACGCCGAACACGCCGCCTCCGGTTTCAAAGTCGGCCTTGAGCTGAAAATCCCCCAGGTCCTTTTCGATATGCACGGACAGGCTCATTTCCGCACCGCCTTCCTCTGCCGGGTTTCCAGCATGTTCACCGCCAGCAGCACCACGGCGCTGATGGCCAGGTTCACCATCACCCACTGAAACGCGCCCGCGTCGTCGTTGGTGCGCCATAGCTGATAAACCGTGGTGGAGATGGTGGCCGTCTTCCCCGGTGTATAGCCGATGAGCATGCTGGTGGCTCCGTATTCCCCCAGCGCCCGGGCAAAGGCCAGCACAATCCCCGCCAGGATGCCCTGACGGCAGGCAGGCATGCGAATCCTCCAGAAAATAAAGGTATTGCTCAGCCCGAGGGTCTGCCCGGCATAGGCCAGGTTCCTGTCAAAGCTCTCAAAGGCGCCCCGGGCCGTGCGGTACATCAGCGGGAAGGCAACCACCGTGGCCGCCAGAATGCCCCCGTACCAGGTCATCACGAACTTGATGCCAAACTGCGCCAGCAGCATGCCCAGGGGCCGCTTCACCCCAAAAACCAGCAGCAGGAAATAACCGCATACCGTGGGCGGCAACACCATGGGCAGGGTGAGGAACACATCCAGCACACCCTTGATGACCCGAGGCAGCCGCGCCACATAATACGCGCAGAGAATTCCAAGAAAAAACACCAGCACGCTGCTGATGGCCGCAATGCGCAGGGAATTCCACAATGGATACCAGCTCATGCCCCGTCTCCTTCCCGGCAAAAGGAACGGCGGGAGGCGGCCATTGGCGGCCGCTCCCGCTTACGGCTCCCCGCGCAGGTCCCGGCAGCCGTGCCGGAGCCTGCGCAAAAGAGCCAGCTCATTCCTTTGTTGTTGAGAAATGCGGCTCACTCCGCCGCTTCCGCCTCAGCGGGCGCTACCGCGGAGAAGCCCACCGCGGCAAAGACCGCCATGGCTTCCTCCCCCTGGAGATAATCCAGGAAAGCTTGCGCTTCCTCGCCATGGGCGGCGGTCTTGAGCACGGCGGCGGGATAAATCACCTGGCCGCACATTTCCGGGGTGGCGCTGTCCACCACGGTCAGCCCCGCGCTGAAAGCGTCCGTGCAATAGATGACGCCGCAATCCACGCTGGCTTCGCTCACCTGGGTGGTAACTTCCTTCACGTTGGTGCCATAGGTCAGAGCGCCGGCGTTGGCCAGCTCCTCCTCATCCAGGCCATAGTAGGCCAGGATGTTTTGCGTATACTGCCCCACAGGCACGTCGCTGTTGCCCATGGCCATAAACAGCTCCCCCGCCTTGAGCGCCTCGGCCATCTGGTCGAAGCTCTCCACACCCTTGGGATTGCCCTCGGGCACTACCAGGGTCACCTTATTTTCCAGCAGATCAATGCGGGACTCCGCCACCACAAAATCCAGCCCTTCGGTGTTCACGGCAGGGTCGGCGTTGATATCCAGCTGATCCATCTGCTTCTGACCGGCGGAGATGAACAGATCGCACTCCGCCCCCTCCTGAATCTGGGTCTTCAGGGTGCCGGAGGAGTCAAAGTTGTACGTGAGGACGACGCCGGGATTGGCCGCTTCGTACAGGGCCTTGATTTCCGTAAGCGTTTCCGTCATGGAGGCGGCGGCGAACACGATGATCTCCGTCTGGGCTTCCGCCAGGGAAAGGGCGGGAAGCGCCGCCATGCACACAACCAGCAGCAGGGACAAAAGCTTTTTCATGAGAACCTCTCCTTTTCAAAATTTATTGAAAAAGGAGACAGGTTCCCCGCAGCGCGCCAAAAACGCGCCCCGGGTTCCGTCTCCTTCTCAATCACGGAAGGTCGTCGCGTTTCCACGGCGGCCCTGCGGAGGCTACGCCTCCATCGGCCCGGACATCATGGCGTCGCTTTAGACGGCCGGGCTCGGAGACAGGGGTTCCAATTCCTGATTTATCGTATCATTTTTCGGCCTTCTTCGCAAGAAGAAACCGCGGGGGATGCAAAGAAAAAACCGCGGAGCGCCCGTTTACTTGCGGGCGCATTCGCCTTCCCGCCCCGTCAGAATGCCCAACCCGTGATCCAGGGTGGGCAGGATGTATTCGAGATTTTCTCGGACCGCCTTGGGGCTGCCGGGAAGGTTGACAATCAGCGTCCGGCCGCGAATGCCGCTGGCCGCCCGGGAAAGCATGCCCCGGGGCGTAATGGATAGGCTGTGGTAGCGCATGGCCTCCGCGATGCCGGGAACAGGGCGCTCCACCACGTCCATGGTGGCCTCCGGCGCGTTATCCCTGGGGGAAAAGCCCGTGCCCCCCGTGGTCAGAATCAGTTCCGCCTGGCCGCCGTCGCAGATTTCCTTCAGCGCCTGGGCCAGGCCCTCCCGGTCATCGTTGAGCAGCAGCTGCCGGCTCACTTGATAGCCCGCAGCCTCCACCATTTCCCGAATGACCTGGCCGCTTATATCCTCCCGCTCGCCACGGGCGCCCTTGTCCGATAGGGTGATGATCGCCACGTTGTACATGATTCGCGCCTCCTCGCTGCGCGTCAGCCGCCCACGGCAAAGCCGTCGGGTCAGCCTCCGATTTCGTTCATACGCCGGATCTCCCGGTCTTCAATCTCCTCGGTGAAGCCGTGCCGCCTGGGCTTGTGGACGATGGCGTTCCGCAGGGTGCGCTCCAGCCCGGCGTCGCTCACGCCTTCCCGCAGCAGCGCCCGAAGATCCACCCCCGCCCGGTGGTTCAGGCAAAGCTTCAAAAAACCGTCCGCCGTCAGCCGGACCCGGTTGCAGCGGTCGCAGAATTCATGGCTCATGGGGCTGATGAACCCGATGCTGCCCCAGAAGCCTACCGGGCGCACATACCGGGCCGGACCGTAACCGTGGTGGCTCTCGTCCCGCTCCAGCACGCCGAAAGCCGCGGCCATCCTGGCCTCCAGCTCGTCCGAAGGGATGGGCGACAGCCCCGCCCCGCAGCCCACGGGCATCAGCTCGATGAAGCGCACGCTGATATCCCTGTCCCGCGCCATGGCGGCCAGCTCCGTCAGCCCCGCTTCATTCCATTCCCGAACGGGCACTGCGTTGATTTTCACCCGCAGCCCCGCAGCCAGGGCATCGTCGATAACCCGGAGCACCTTGTCCACCTCGCCCCCACGGGTGATGCGGCGGTATGTTTCCGGATCCAGGGTATCCAGGCTGATGTTCAGGGCATCCAGGCCGGCGTCCCTGGCCCGCGCCACTTGACCATCCAGCAGGATACCGTTGGTGGTCATGGCGATCTCCTCAATGCCGGGAATCCGGTGAATGCGTTCCACCAGCTCCAGGCAGCCCAGGCGGGCCATGGGTTCGCCCCCCGTTACCCGAACGTAGCGCACCCCCAGGCGCTGCATCGCCCGCACCACCCGCTCGATCTCCTCAAAGGTGAGGATGTCTTCGTGCTTGAGGCAGCTCACGCCCGACTCGGGCATACAGTAAACGCAGCGCAGGTTGCACCGGTCGGTGATGGAAATGCGCACATAATCAATGGTGCGCCCGCAAGCGTCAAGCATCGCCCGTGTCCTCCTGGAATTCGGGATCATTGACAAACACGCCGCTCTTGCCGCCGGTCTTTTTGGCCAGGTGGATACCTGTAATCTCCATGCGCTTGTCAATGGCCTTGCACATATCATAGATCGTCAGCAGGGCCACGCTCACGCCGGTGAGGGCTTCCATCTCCACCCCCGTTTGTCCCTTGAGGGAAGCGGTGCACAGGGCCTCCACCTCGCAGCGCTCCCGGTCCAGGCGAAAGTCCACCGCGCACTTGCCCAGCATCAGCGGATGGCACATGGGGATCAGGTCGCTGGTGCGCTTCACCGCCATAATGCCCGCCACCCGGGCCACCCCCAGCACGTCGCCCTTCTTGGCCGTGCCCTCGGCGATGGCGTCGAAGGTTTCGGGGCTGACGCGGATGCGGCCCTTGGCCACCGCGGTGCGGGAGGTTTCCGCCTTCTGGGTCACGTCCACCATGATGGCCTGGCCCTTGGCGTCAAAATGGGTGAGTTTTTCAATCACAGCAGAATCACCTCCACCCGGTCTCCTGCACGCAGGGGGCCGGTCCCCGCGGGAATGTCGATCAGGCAGTTGCAGCCGATCATGGTGGCCAGGGAACCGCTGGAGTGGTTGTCCCCGGTCAGTTCCACCCGGTCGCCCGCGATCCGCGCGCGGATCAGCCTCCGGCCGCGGCTTTCCTTGGGGAAGTCCCCCTCCAATATGCCCTGAACGCGGCGCAACGCCACCTGGGTCTCCCCCGCCAGCTTGCGCAGCACCGGAACCGCAAAAACCTCAAAGCAGGCCAGCGCCGCAAAGGGGTTGCCCGACAGGCAGATCAGCAGCTTGCCCTGGTACAGCCCGCAAAGCAGGGGGCTGCCGGGCTTCATGGCCACCTTCCAGAACAGGCGCTCCGCCCCCAGCAGGGGAAGCACCTGATGGAAAATATCCTTCTTGCCCACGGAAACGCCGCCCGTGGTCAGCAGTATGTCGCAATGCTCCGCGGCCTGGCGCAGCGCCTGGGCCACCGCTTCGGGATCGTCCTCCCGGCTGGACGGCGAGGCCAGCGAAACCCCCAGTTCATTCATGCGGGCGGTGAGCACCGCGCGGTTGGCGTCATAGATTTTTCCGAAGGGGAGGGGCTCTCCGGGCTGGCGCAGCTCATCCCCGGTGCACAGCAGCGCAGCCCGCACCGGCGCGTAAACCTTCATGCCGGTCATCCCCAGGCTGGCCAATACGCCGATATGCGCGGCAGTAATCCGCTCCCCGCGGCGCAGCAGCACATCCCCCAGGGCAACGTCCTCCCCGGCGCGGCACACGTTCCGCCCCGCAGGCACCGCGGCGTAGACCTCCACCCGGTCCATGCCCAGGTCCGTATCCTCCTGGCGCACCACGCAGTCGCAGCCGGCGGGCACGGGCGCGCCGGTCATCACCCGCAGGGCCTGGCCGGGACCGGGGGTGAAAACCTCCCCGCAGCCCGCGCATGCCTCGCCAATGACCTCCAGCCGGGCAGGATGCTCCCGGCTGGCCCCGGCAATATCCGCTCCCCGCAGGGCATACCCGTCCAGGGGAGAACGGTCAAAGGGCGGCACCTGCATGGGCGCGGCCACGTCCTCCGCCGCCACCCGCCCCAGCAGCGCCTGCAGCGGCGCATACTCGGTGCGCGTCACCGGTTGCACATGATCCAGCAGCAGCGCCAGCGCGCTTTCCAGGCTCTCCATATCGCCGCCTCACTTTCCAAATCCGCAGTTGGGCCAGGCGCACACCGGGCAGTTCAGGCACAGGCCGCCCTCGCCCATGCACACCAGATCCTCCCGCTTGATCTCGATCCCCGCGGCCACCCGGGGCAGCACCAGGTCGAACACCGTCCGCTTGGCATACATCACGCAGCCCGGCAGGCCCAGCACGGGAATCTCCCTGTCTCCGGCGGACAGATAGGCCACCAGCATCATGGCGCCGGGCAGCACCGGCGCGCCATAGGTAACCATGCGCGCCCCGGTGGCGCGGATGGCCGCAGGCGTGCGGTCGTCCGGATCCACGCTCATGCCGCCGGTGGTCATGATCAGCTCCGCCCCCTGGTCCCGCAGCTCCAGGATCGCCTGGGTGATCCGCTGGGGATCATCCGGGCAAAGGGTATGGCCCATGACGGTCATGCCGTAGTCCTGCAGCTTTTGCTCGATCACGGGGGTGAAGGTATCCTGGATGCGGCCATAGAACACTTCGTTGCCGGTGGTGACGATGCCGCAGCGCAGGTTGCGGAAGGGCAGCACCTGCAAAAGCGGCTCAGCGCCCGCGGTGCGCTTCACCAGCTCCATCTTTTCCTTTTTGATAACCAGGGGAATCACCCGGGTGCCCGCCAGCTTGTCCCCGGTTTTCACCGGCGTGAAGCCATGCCGGGTGGCGATCATGATTTCCTCAATGGCGTTAACCGCCTGCAGGCGCCCGCTGTCGATGGTCAGCAGCCCGTCGCAGGTGGCGATCAGCTCGATTTTTCCCTCCTGGGGCGTAGTGGCGCGCATATTGGCTCCCATGCACACATCACGCAGGATCTCCGCGGCCTCGTCCTCATGGTAGCAGGTATCGTCCTTCTCCCAGACGTAGAGGTGATCCTTGCCCAGCTTCAGTAGCTCGGGAATATCCGCCTCGGTGACCACATGGCCTTTTTTGAAGGCCACGCCCTTTTTTACATCCTTGACGATCACCGTTATATCATGGCAAAGCACATGCCCCTGGGCATGAATGGTTTCAATATAGCGCATTGCAATAGCCCCCTTCGTTGTTCCGCAACAGTATAGCACAGGGTGAAAGCCGTTTCAAGCCGGAAAACGACCGTTTCCGTCAGGATGCCCCGCCTTTCGCGCCCTTTACAACCCGGCAAATTCTGTTATAATACCACTGAAAAAAAGGTGCGAATGGAGAGGAAAAGCATGCGCGTAATCACGCCCTGGTTCGACCTGGCGCATGTGCCGGACGCATGGTGCCATAGCCTGACGCAATGCCGCCGGGGCACGGAAACCGTGGGCGCGTTTTTCCCCCGTCCCCGCCACGCCGTCACGCAGGTGCATGACCTGGCCCTGGCTGCATTGGCCCGCGGCCGGGTGCTGGTGATCTACATCGACGGGCTGGGATACTCCCTGTACCGGCGCTCCCCCCTGCCCGAGATCAAGCGGCGCTTCCGCTGCCGGCGGGCGCGCACGGCCTTTCCCCCGTTGACCCAGCCCTGCATGGCCTCCATGCTCACCGGGCAATGGCCCGACGGGCACGGCGTCTGGAGCCGGAGAGACCACCACCCCCGGGGCTCGTCGCTGCTGAGCGTGCCGGGAGCCGTGCTGGTGGAGGCGGACAGCCCGCCCCTGGCCCTCGAAAAGGAGCCTCTGCTCACCCTGCCCGGCCCCGGCGAAACCGTGGATGCCGCGGTGCTGAAGGCGGCGCTTCCCCTTTGCCGGGCAGACGTCCCGCTGCTTATCGTGCATTTCCACGGCCTGGACGACCAGGAGCATGACGTGGGCGTCCGCCCGGAACCGCTCCGGGACAAGCTGCGGGAGCTGGACCATGCCGTAGAACAGCTCTGCGCGGCCTTTCACGGCCATGCCATTCTCTGCGCCGACCACGGCGCTCATCGCGGCAACGGCGGCGGGGATCATGGAAGTTTTACCCGGCGTGACATGTACGTTCCATTGGGGGAGGCGGAGGTATGACCGGCCTGAAGCACAACTGGGAGGCGCTTCCCCGCGCCAGCGCGACCACCCGCACCACCAGCGCCTCCGGTGAGGCGCGGACGGAGACGCTCTCCGGCGTCCCTCTGACGGACGCCCTGGCCACGCCGCCCCAGGCGCGCCTGCGCGTGCGCTGCGCGGACGGCGCCGCGCTGCTGTGCTCCGCTGCGGACGCGGCCCAGGCGCTGCTGGCGCCCCTGCCGGAAGGCGGATGGCAGCTGATTTTTCCCCAGGACGCAACCCGGCGGCGGCGCATGAAGCATCCCGTCGCCTTTATCCCGGATGAAGGAGTCTGATCTACGCCATGAAGCTGTTGACCATTGTAGGCATTCGCAAATCTGGCAAGACCAGCACGGTTACCGCGCTGATTGAGGAGATCCGCCGCCGGGGCAAAACGGTGGGCACCTGCAAGACCGTTTTTTGCCCCTCCTTTTCCATGGACCAGCCCAAGTCCAACACGGCGCGGCACACCCGTGCGGGCGCCGGGCTGGTCTGCGCCCGGGCCCGCCACGAAACCGCGCTGCTCTATCCCCAGGCGCTTCCTCTTTCCCGGCTGTTGGAGGCCTATGCGGGGATGGACTACGTGCTGCTGGAGGGCGACTACCTTTCCCCTGTGCCTCGCCTGGTAGCCGCGCATCGCCCCGAAGACGCCCTGCCGCGAATGAACCCGCTGACGCTGGCCTTTGTGGGCCGCATCAGCGCCACCGACGTGGAGCTTCCTCTGCCCCGGTTCAACGCCCTGTCGGATCCTGCCGCGCTGCTGGACTTTCTCGACGCCCACGTGCCGGACGTGCAGCCCCATTCCGGGTTGGATGAGCCGCTGCCCCCGGTGGAGGGCGTCACCGATGACGGATTCTGTCAATGCGGCTGCCATCACCACTTAAACAAGCTGGCGGACGCCGGAGTGCAAGTGACGGTGGACGGCGAAGCGCTGACCCTGACCAAGGAGCAGCAGGCAATGGTGCGCGCCTGGAAGGAGGCCGCCCATGGCTGAGCCCCTGGTTCTGGCGCGGCATCTATTCCTCAC
>DBFBGQ010000130.1:0-12349 GCA_048201975.1 Candidatus Egerieenecus sp.
GTACAAGGGGGGTCCGGGGGCCTCCCCGGCCGTTTGAAGGGGGTATAGGGAGTCCAGAGGGGCATAGGGGGGAGGTCGGAATCCCCCCTGCCCCTCTGGCCCGCGGAGCGGCGCTCCGGAGAAAAGACAACTCACCGACAAGCCTTGTATTGCGTAATTCCCCTGCAAAAGGGGGGATTCAAACAGGGGGGATGACACCCCCCTCAAAAGCCTTGTTTTTTATATATTTCTGCCAAATGTCATTCTTTTGGCAGAGAATTTTTCCTCTCCCTGTGCGCCTTTTTCCACGCCTTGATCTCTTCCAGCCGCTGCTTGTACCGCGCCTCCAAGCCCTGGTCCGTGGGGCGGTAATAAACCCGGTCCGCCAGGTCGTCCGGGAGGCACTGCATATCCGTGAGCTTCTCCTGGGTATCGTGGGCGTACTGGTACCCCTCCCCGTAATGCAGCTGCTGCATCAGCCGGGTGGGAGCGTTGCGGATGACCAGGGGCACGGGCTCAGCCAGGCGGGTGAGGGCGTCCTTCTTGGCGGATTCATAGGCGGCGTAGAGGGCGTTGGACTTGGGGCTCATGGCCATGTACACCACCGCGTGGGTCAGGTGTACGGTGCACTCAGGCATGCCCAGGAAGTGGCAGGCCTGATAGGCAGCCACCGCCACCTCCAGGGCCTTTGAGTCCGCCAAGCCCACGTCCTCGCTGGCGAAGCGGATTACCCGGCGGGCCACGTAGAGGGGATCCTCCCCAGCCTCCAGCATGCGGGCCAGCCAGTACACCGCCGCGTCCGGGTCGGAGTTGCGCATGGACTTGTGCAGGGCGGAGATCAGGTTGTAATGCTCCTCGCCGGTCTTGTCGTAGAGCAGGGACTTTTTCGAGATGCACTGCTCCAGGCTCTCCCGGGTCACCCGGGTCCTTTCGCCCTCGGTTTCCCCGTTGAGCACCGCCATCTCCAGGGTGGAGAGTGCGCTGCGGGCGTCCCCGTTGGCAAAATTGGCGATGGCCTCCAGCTCCTGGGAGGCGATCTCCACCTGCTGGCCGCCGAAGCCCCGAGGATCCCGCAGGGCGCGCTCCATCAGCGCCACAAGCTCCTGGGCGCTGAGGGCCTGGAGCACAAACACCTTGCACCGGGAGAGCAGCGCGCCGTTCACCTCAAAGGAAGGGTTCTCCGTGGTGGCGCCGATGAGGATGATGCTCCCCTTTTCCACAAAGGGCAGGAAGGCGTCCTGCTGGGCCTTGTTGAAGCGATGAATCTCGTCCACAAACACGATGGTGCGCTCCCCGAAGCGGCGGTTTTCCTCCGCCTTGAGCATCACCTGGCGAATCTCCTTGATGCCGCTGGTCACGGCGGAAAAATCGATGAAAGCGGCCTTGGTGCGCTGGGCGATGATTCGCGCCAGGGTGGTTTTGCCCACCCCCGGCGGCCCCCAGAAGATCATCGAAGAGACGCAGTCCCCTTCGATGAGCCGGCGGAGCACCTTGCCCGGACCCAGCAGATGGGTCTGCCCGGCAAACTCCTCCAGGGTGCGGGGCCGCATGCGGGCGGCCAGGGGCTGCGCCGCATCGTTGGTGAAAAAGCTCTGCTGTTCCATGGCGCTCCCTCCTTGGCCGCGCAGGGGTTGGTCACTCGATGGTCAGCTCCACCGGGCAATGGTCGGAGCCGTAGATTTCCGGATGGATGGCCGCGCCCCGCAGCCTGTTTTCCAGGCACTGGGAAACGATCCAGTAGTCGATGCGCCAGCCCGCGTTCTTCTCCCTGGCGTGGAACATGTAGGACCACCAGCTGTACGCCCCGGTCTGCTCCGGGTAAAAGTAGCGGAAGGTATCGATGAACCCCGCCTGCAGCAGCGCGGAAAACTTGCCCCGCTCCTCCGGGGTAAAGCCCGCGTTCTGCTGGTTGCTCTTGGGGTTTTTCAGGTCGATCTCCCGGTGGGCCACGTTCAAATCCCCGCAGAAGACCACGGGCTTGTCCCTTTCAAGGGTTTTCAGGTAGTCCAGGAAGGCGTCCTCCCAGGCCATGCGGTAGGGGAGGCGGGTCAGCTCCCGCTGGGCGTTGGGGGTATAGACCGTGAGCAGGTAGAACTCCCCCAAATCGAGGGTGATCACCCGGCCCTCCCGGTCATGCTCCTCCACCCCCATGCCGTAGCGCGCGGACAGGGCGGGCCTCCGGGTGAAAATAGCCGTGCCCGAGTAGCCCTTCTTCTCCGCGTAGTTCCAGTATTGATGATAGCCGGGCAGGTCCAGCTCCACCTGGCCGGGCTGCACCTTGGTCTCCTGCAGGCAGAACACATCCGCGTCCAGGGCGCGGAAGCTCTCCAGGAAGCCCTTGTCAAGGGCGGCCCGCAGGCCGTTGACGTTCCAGGAAATCAGCTTCATCCCTGCGCCTCCATCTTTTCCAGGATGCGCCGGGCCTTGTCCTCCAGCTCCGGCACGGTGATGCGCCCGGTGAGGCAGCCCACGTGCTGCACGCACACCCCGCCCATGACGTTGCCCAGGGCCACGCACTTTTCCAGGGGATAGCGGTGGTACAGCCCGTACATCAGCCCGGCGATGAAGGCGTCCCCGGCCCCGGTGGCGTCCACCGCGGGACCCTCCAGGGGCAGGGTGGGCACCTGCAAAATCCGGCCCTCCCGGCCCACCAGGCAGCCCCGGGCGCCCACCTTCACCAGGGGCGCGTCCAGGTAGCGGGCCAGGGACTCCATGGCCTTTTCCGGGGTGGGTTGGCCGGTGATTTTTTGGGCCTCCTGGTGGTTGGGGGTGTAGTAGTCCGCCAGGGCCAGGTAATCCCCGTAGCGGCTCAGGGAGAGATCGTCCCGCCAGCTTTCGTCCAGCACCAGGATGACGCCGGGGTTTTCCTTTTTCAGCTGCCGGTACACATCCATGAGCTCCAGCCCCATGCGCACCACGCTGGCCCCGCGGAACTGCTCCAGCAGCGCCTGCTTCATTTCGTCGGTATAGACGATGTCCTCGCACCGGGAGACGAAGGTGCGGTCCGTGGGCAGGATCAGCACGCTGGTGACGGTGACGGGCTCCCCGTCCCCCTGGTAGATGTTGCGGTAGGCCGCGCCGCTCTCCTTGAGCCGGCCTTCAATAAAGGCGGAGATGCTCCCCTTGCCCAGGAAGGTGCTGAAGTCCACCGGCACCCCCAGCCGGGCCAGGTGAATCATGGTGGCGGGCAGGCCGCCCCCCAGCTGCATGTCAAACCCCTGGGCGTAGAGCTCCTCCCCCTCCACGGGCAGGCGAGGCAGGCCGCTGAAAAGCAAGTCGCAGTTTAACAATCCCACGCCGCTGGCGTAGGGCACGGATTGCCGGGTCATGGTACGCATCCATCCTTCCTTCGGGAGGTAATATTAATAGAAGTTTTTCTCTGCCGGGGAGAAAAATCCTTCCCCCGCGGCCCCGGGCCATGGTATAATGCTCTTTGAAAAGCGGCCAAGAGGGCCGCGGGAGGAACGGATGAGTTTTACACACCTGCATTTGCACACGGAATACAGCCTGCTGGACGGAGCCTGCCGCATACCGAAGCTGGTGGAGCGGATCAAGGCGCTGGGCATGGACGGCTGCGCCATTACGGACCACGGGGTCATGTACGGGGTCATCGACTTTTACTCCGCCATGAAGGACGCGGGGCTGCACCCGGTCATCGGCTGCGAGGCCTACGTCTGCCGGGACCGCAGGGACAGGAGCTATGTCAGCCGGGAATACAGCCACCTGATCCTGCTGTGCGAAAACAATACCGGTTATCAAAACCTGATGTACCTGTGCTCCCAGGGCTTTCTCACCGGCTATTACTACAAGCCGCGGATGGACTACCAGCTGATCCGGGAGCACAGCCAGGGGCTGATCTGCCTCTCCGCCTGCCTGTCCGGGGACCTGCCCAAGCTGCTCCTCCAGGACCGGCACGAGGACGCCGTGGCCTATGTCCGGGAGATGCAGGAGATTTTCGGCAAGGAGAACTTCTTCATTGAACTCATGGACCACGGCATCCGGGAGGAGCGGATGGTGCTTCCCCGGCTGGCAGCCCTGGCCCGGGAGCTGGACGTGCCCCTGGTGGCCACCAACGACTGCCACTACCTGGAGGAAAAGGACGCCGACGCCCAGGAAGTGCTCATGTGCATCCAAACGGGCAAAACCCTGGAAGATACCAGCCGCATGCGCATGGAGACCCGCCAGCTCTACGTCAAGAGCGAGGCGGAGATGCGATCCCTGTTCGCCGCCTATCCCGACGCGGTGGACAACGCCGGCAAAATTGCCCGGCGCTGCCAGGTGGAGTTTGAGTTTGGGGTCACCCGCCTGCCCAGCTATCCCGTGCCCACGGGGGAGACCCCCGCGCAGATGCTGGAGCGGCTGTGCCGGGAGGGCATGGCCCGGCTCTACCCCGGGGCGGGGGAGGAGGACGAGCCCTACCGCCGCCTGCGCTACGAGCTGGACACCATTGGCCGCATGGGCTATGTGGACTACTTCCTGATCGTGTGGGACTTCATCCACTATGCCAAGAGCCAGGGCATCATGGTGGGCCCGGGGCGGGGGAGCGGCGCCGGCTCCATCGTGGCCTATTCCCTGGGCATCACCATGCTGGACCCGCTGAAGTACAACCTGCTCTTTGAGCGCTTCCTGAACCCCGAGCGGGTCACCATGCCCGATATCGACGTGGACTTCTGCTACGAGCGCCGGCAGGAGGTCATCGACTACGTGGCCCGCAAATATGGCGAGGACCATGTGAGCCAGATCATCACCTTTGGCACCATGGCGGCCAAGGGCGTCATCCGGGACGTGGGCCGGGTGCTGGGCATGAGCTACCAGGAGACCGACGCCGTGGCCAAGGCCGTGCCCTTCGACCTGGGCATGACCCTGGAAAAGGCACTGTCCCTCTCCCCCCTGCTCCATCAGATGTACACCGAGCGGGAGGACGTGAAAAAGCTCATCGACACCGCCCTGGCCCTGGAAGGCATGCCACGGCACGCCTCCACCCACGCCGCCGGGGTGCTCATCACCGGCAGGCCCGTGATCGACTACGTCCCCCTGCAGCGCAACGACGAGGTGATCACCACCCAGTACCCCATGGGCATCATTGAGCGGCTGGGCCTTTTGAAAATGGACTTCCTGGGCCTGCGCACCCTGACGGTGATCCGCGACACGCTGGACATCATGCGCCAGCTGGGCGTGGACATGAAGCCCGAGGACATCCCCCTGGACGACAAGGAGGTTTTCCACATGATCTCCGCCGGGGACACGGACGGGGTGTTCCAGCTGGAAGGCAGCGGCATGCGCACCTTCCTCACCGCCATGCGCCCGGAAAACTTTGAGGACATCATCGCCGCCATTTCCCTGTACCGCCCCGGTCCCATGGAATCCATCCCCCGCTACATCCAGGGCAAGCAGGACCCGCAGAGCATCCGCTACGAAACCCCGCTGCTGCGCCCCATCCTGGACGTGACCTACGGCTGCATGGTCTATCAGGAGCAGGTGATGCAGATCGTGCGGGATCTGGCCGGGTACAGCTACGGCCGCAGCGACCTGGTGCGCCGGGCCATGGCCAAGAAAAAGCACAAGATCATGGAGCAGGAGCGGGAATACTTCGTCCACGGCATGGTGGGGGAGGACGGGCAGGTCCTGATCCCCGGCTGCGTGCGCAACGGCGTCAGCGAGGCGGTGGCCAACCAGATCTACGACCAGATGATCGCCTTCGCCTCCTATGCCTTCAACAAGTCCCACGCCGCCGCCTACAGCGTGGTGGCCATGCAAACCGGCTGGCTCAAGCGCCACTACCCCGAACCCTTCATGGCCGCCATTATGAACAGCGTGTTTGGCAACTCCGCCAAGATCGCCGCCTACATCCAGTACTGCCGGGGGCGGGGGATTCCCATTCTGCCCCCCAGCGCCAACGCCTCCCAGGGCAAGTTCACCGTGGAGCGCCAGCCCGACGGCCGCCTGGGGATCCGCTTCGGCCTCAGCGCGGTGAAGAACGTGGGCGGGGGCGCGGTGGAGGCCATCGTGGCCGAGCGGCAGAAGTCCCCCTTTACGGACATTTTCGATTTCTGCCGCCGCATCGACACCGACGCGGTGAACAAGCGGGTGGTGGAGAGCCTGATCAAGGCCGGCGCCTTCGACTTCACCGGGGCGCGCCGCAGCCAGATGATGGCCGTCTACGACACGGAGATGGACAGCGCCATCGCCCAGCGCAAGAGCAACGTGGCCGGTCAGCTGAGCCTATTCGACCTGGCGGCGGACATGGGCGTGGCGCCCAAGTCCCCCTCGCTGCCCCCGCTGCCGGAGCATCCCCCCCGGGCGCTGCTGGCCATGGAAAAGGAGGTCACCGGCATCTACATCACCGGCCACCCCCTGGATGAGCACCGGGCCCTGCTGGAGAAGATGACCTTCTCCACCGGGGAGCTCACCGAGCTGGAGGACCGCCCCGACCACGGCATGTCCCTGGACGGCCAGCTGGTGGAGATGGGCGGCATACTCACCGAGGTGAAGGGCAAGGCCACCAAGAAGGGCGCGTACATGGGCTTCCTGACCCTGGAGGACCTTACCGGGCAGATCGAATGCCTGGTGTTCCCCAAGGTATTCGAGCGGTATCAGGGCATCATCGCCGCGGACGACCTGGTGGTATTGGAGGGCAAGCTCTCCATCCGGGAGGAGGAGGCCCCCAAGCTGCTGGTGGACGCGATCACCCCCCTGGAGGACTGGGTCCCCGAGGGGCTGGAGCGCCGCCGCCCGGCCAACCAGGGCCGCCGCTCCGCCGCCCCCCACAAGGCTCCCGCTGCCAAGACCGACGCCCAGTGGGCCCAGGAGGCCCAGGCCAAGCTCTTCCTGCGCCTGTCCAGGGCGCAAATGGAGGCCGCCGCCGCCCGGCTGGCCCTGCACCCTGGCTCCGTGCCCGTGTACCTGCACATTCCCCAGGAGAAGCTGACCCTGCTCTCCCCCCGCACCGGCTGGTGCGACGGCTCCTCCGCCTGCCTGGACCGCCTCCGGGAGCTGCTGGGGGAGGAAAACGTCCGCCTCACCGAGAAATAAAACAGCATGGTTCCCGTTCGTTCCCTTTCCCTTTTGACCGCCCTCCGCCCGCGCGCGGAGAAACCACAAAAAAAGAGGTGGCAATCGAACATGAAAAAACGTTTGTTGTCCGGTTTTCTGGCGCTGCTGCTCCTGCTGGCCATGGGCGTTCCCGCCCTGGGCGAGAGCGGCGCCTCCCCGATGGTGACGCTGCTGGACAGCTCCGGCGAGGCCGTGGGCCAGGGCGTGCTGCTGGGCAGTGAAACAAACCTGCTGGCGCCCGCGGCCATGGCGGAGGTGCCCGGCCTGCAGGCCCAGGCGGGGGGCAAGGTGGTGGAAGTCCAGGGCATCCTGGCCCAGGGCGAGCAGGCCTGCGTGCTGCTGATTGACAGCGTGGGCATGGAACCCCTGCCCCTGGCGGCGGAGGACCCCGCGGTGTTCTCCGTGGTTCAGGTGCTTTCCGGCGGGGAGCTGCCCGTGGCCTCCACGCTGCTCTCCCGGGTGAGCCTGCAGGACGGCTGGGGCATGACCTTCCGGGACGTGACCAACTCCGTGCAGCCCGGCGGCGCCATGCTCAACGACCAGGGCGAGCTGGCGGGGTTTGTGCTGGGCGCCTGGGCTGAGCTGCCCAACACCCAGGTGGCCCTGGGCGCGGACGCCCTGTCCGCCCTACTGGAGGCCGCCAGCGCCAACACCGTGACGGCCCCGACGCCCGACGGCGAGAAGGAAGCTCCCATCGACCCTGACGAGCAGAAGGAGGAGCCCAAGCCCGACGGCGGGAAGGAAGCTCCCATCGGGCCTGATGAACAGAAGGAGGAGCCCAAGCCCGACGGCGGAAAGGAAGCTCCCATCGGCTCCGACGAGCAGAAGGAGGAGCCCAAGCCCGACGGCGGGAACGAAGCTCCCATCGGCTCCGATGAGCAGAAGAAAGAGCCTGCGTCCCAGGAGGCCACGGTATTCCTGCGCGATATCTCCCTGACCATGCGCGGCGCGGACCAGCTGGAGGTGGACTGGGCCGGCAGCGAGATTGCCGACCTGGCGGCGGACAGCACCTTTGCGGTGTACTACGGGGATGTGGACAGCCCCTACGTCTGGTGGGAAGAAGCCGCGGGCACGGAAACTTCCCTGCTCGTGACGGTGGTGCCCGGCCGGAGCTACATCGTATGGGTACAGCACGGCCACGGAACCATTGACACTTCCCTGGAGCTCACCTCAGAGGAAGTCGACGCCTGCATTGCCTGGATGGATGTGCCCAAGGCCAACGTATTCAACAAGTACGGCTACAAGCAGGAGTCCATCGCCCTGTGCCTGGTGGCCGACGGCCAGGACCCGCAGCCCAGCAGCACCACATTCACCTCCGCGGAGCTTTCCCGCCGGGGACAGGAGCTGCAGCTGTTCGTGACCTCCACCTACCGGGTGAAGCGGGACACCTCCGCCAACATGGCCACCACCCTGCTCACGCCCTCCGGCGCATGCTACGACTCCTGGGGAGAATTCCTCTTCGAGGCGGACCTGGACGTGGACGAGTGGCACGTTTCCCTGGCCAACATCCAGGATACCTATCTGGAGTACAACCAGGATTGGGAGCCCGGTGATTACACCATCGTCCTGTATCTGGACGGCGCAAAGCTCACCGAGTATTCCTTCTCTGTGAAGTAAAGGCATCGAGACCCTGGCCGCGATTTGCGGCCAGGGTCTCAGCATGTTGACAAAGTATTTGATCTTGGAATTCTTGCAAGCTTTCCATTGCACTCCTGCAAGCGCAGGAGATGTCGCGCCTCGGCGCGACCAGGGGGCTTTCCGATCGTTCCGCAACCTCAATCGTCGCGGCATTCTGCCGCTGGCTTCGGTTGAGAAAGGCGGGCCTTGCCGCCTGGACCCCTTCGGACCCCATACGTGATGAAACTTTTGCAAGTTAGGAAAAAGCAAATTTCATTTTTTCGTGCTTGTGATAACAAACATGCTTTTTTAGCAGTCTGAAGTGGGTTTCCTCACTTCTTCGACACGCTGAGGCGGGCAAGCATGCCCGCCTCAGCGCGTGGAGAACCGGAGAAAACCATGGGGTTTTTTCGCAAACGCTTGACAGCGTTCCGGCTTTGCGGTATCCTGCTGAAAAAAGGGGTAACGTTTTCGTAGCCGTCAGGAGTGCTCCCGACGCACGGCCCACAGACGCTGCCCCGCATCGCTCCACTTGATTTTCCCGGGGGCTTCCTGCCCCTTTGCGGCGGAGACTGCGGCCTTCTTCTTCAGCTCCGCGCCGGGTTTGCCCTTGGCGGCGTTGTGCTTTTTGCCCTTGGCAGGCTTGCCGGACTTCTGCCCGTCGGACTTGGCGGACTTATCGGCGTCGGGCTTGGGGGCTTTGGCGGCCTTGTCGGCGGCCTTGGCGGCCTTTTGAGGGGATTTGACAGCCTTTTCAGGGAGGGGCTGCGCGGACTTTTCTGCCGGAGCAGGCAGCGGAGCCTTTTCGGGGAGCTTGGCGGCTTCCGCGCCCTGGCGGATCACCCCGGAGAGCATCAATGCCTTGCGGGCGCACACGGGGCCGATCATCTCATAGAGCACGGAGGAGGAGAGGATGATGGTGCTCAGCAGCGCGCCGGACTGCTCCGGCAGGATGCGCTGCGCCAGCACCGCCAGGCCGATGCTCACCCCCGCCTGGGGAATCAGCGCCAGGCCCAGGTAACGCCGCACCTCCGGGGTGCAGCCGGTCATCCGCGCCCCCAGCCAGCTGCCCAGGAATTTGCCCACAATGCGCACCGCAAAGTAGCTCACCCCGATGATGCCCACCGTCCCCAGGGCGGAAAGGTCCAGCCGCATGCCGGAGAGCACGAAGAACAGCACGTTGATGGGCGGCGTAACCCGGTTGAGCTGCTTGAAGAGAATCTTGTCTCGGCTGACGTTGGCATAGGTGGCGCCCAGCATCATGCAGCCCAGCAGCGGCGAAACATCCATGGCCGCGCACACGGCCGCAATGCAGAAGATGAACGCGCAGGTCAGCACCAGCCGGTGGTCCGAGGACCGGCCCTGGAGCAGCACGCACAGCAGACGGCCCAGCAGGTACGCCCCCAGCAGCACCCCCATGTTGATAACCAGGGGCATCAGCGTGCTTTCCCAGGAGAATACCGCGGTGCTCTCCATGCCCGCGGCCACCGCCGCGCAGGCGCTGAACGCCAGCAGCGCCACCGCGTCGTCCATGGCCACCACCTGGATCAGCGTGTTCACAAAGTTTCCCTTGGCATGGTATTGCCGGATGGTCATCAGGCTGGAGGCCGGCGCCGTGGCCGATCCGATGGCTCCCAGCAGCAGCGAAAAGGGCACCGACAGATGGAACACCGTGATCATGAACACCGTGACCACCGCCGCGGTCACCAGCGCCTCCATCAGCGTCAGCACGATTACCCGCGGCCCCTGCTGCTTCAGCCGGTCCAGCCGCAGATACCGCCCCACGCCAAAGGCGATGAACGACAGCGCCACGTCCGTCAGGAAGCTCATCCCGTTGATCAGCTCCTGCGGCACCAGGTTCAGCGCATAGGGCCCCACCGCCACACCTGCCAGGATGTACCCCGTCACATTGGGCAATCGCAGCACTTTGGTGGCCCGGGACATGATGAATCCCGCCAGCCACAGGATGGACACCGCCGCCAGCACCTGCGCCGTCGGACTCATGGTTTCAAATACGTTCTGCATGCTGATCGCCCCCTGTTCTCTACTTTCCGGCTTGGAAGTGGAGTGATTTTAACAGCTGTGAACAATAAAATCAAGTGATAGAACTCGATTGCCTTATTAAAATATTTTATTCAACCCCCCTCACCCCTACCCAGGAAAGGAGTGCGCACATGATTGATCCCAAGCTGAAAACGCTGCTAAGCGTTGTAAAGGAAGGAAGTTTCACCCGGGCCGCGGAGGTGCTTACCCTTTCCCAACCGGCGGTGAGCTATCATATTCGACAGCTGGAGTCAGAGAACAACATAAGAATCTTTTATCGCACCCCTCAAAAACTTACGCTTACCCCCGAGGGCGAGGTGCTGGTGAAATACGCGCGGCGGCTGGAGAACATCAGCGAGAACGCCCGGCGGGCGCTGATGGACATCAAGCAGCAGCTGCGGCATTTCACCGTAGGGATCACGCCCACCTGTGGGGAATCCCTGGTGGGGCGGGTATTCACCAGCTATTGCAGCGCGCATCCCCACACCAATATCAGCCTGGTGACGGGCACCCTGGAGGAAATCTGCGACCGGCTGGGCAGCTATGAGCTGGACTTTGCCATTGTGGAAGGCTCGGTATCCCTGAAGCATTGCCACACGGAGCTGCTGGACATGGACTATCTGTGCGTGGTGATGTCGCCCAAGCATGCCTTGGCCCACCGCAGCGCCATCACCCTGCAGGAGCTGAAAAAGGAGAGCCTGATCCTCCGCCGGGAGGAGGCCGGCACCCGCCGCCTTTTCGAAAGCGCGCTCACCGGGCACATGGAGAGCATCCGCAACTTTGACGTGCGCCTGGAAATGGACAACATCAACACCATCAAGGAGCTGGTGGCCGAGAGCATGGGCGTGACCATCATGGCTCACACCGCCTGCCGCGAAGAAACCGCCGCCGGCCGTCTGGTGGCCGTGCCCATTGAGGGCATGCGGATGATCCGTGAAATCAACATCATTTCCCAGGACGATTTCAACCACCCCGAGGTCCTGGAAGAGATCCGCAAAATCTATGCGTCCTTCCGTTAGCGGGGGGCGTTTGCGAGAGGCGGCTTTTCTGAGAAAAGCCCCTCTCGCGCTCTCCCGAAAAGCGGCGGGTTTCCTCTAGTTGCAGGGGTCCCTTGTAACGGTACGGACCAAGCAGCGTTTGCGAGAGGCGGCTTTTCTGAGAAAAGCCCCTCTCGCGCTCTCCCGAAAAGCAGCGGGTTCCCTCTAGTTGTAGGGGTCCCTTGTAACGGTACGGACCAAGCAGCAAAGGAAAAATACTTATCAAAAAAGTTGCAAGCACCGATGCCTGCAACTTTTTCTTATAGCATGCCTCTAGCTATCACTCTTAGGATCAACCGGCGCCAACGCGCCGGGGGAGGGATCGGCTGCGCCGAAGGCGACAGCGGCCCTCCCAGGGACGGAGTGGACCCCGCTGGGCGCGTTCCGCAACCTCAATCGTCGCGGCGTTCCGCCGCTCGTTTCGGTTGAGAAAGGCGGGCATGCACTGCCGCCACTGGCGGCAATGCCCGCCTTTCCCTTGCGAGGCTAGCGCCGCACCGCCGCTTAGCAACGGAGGGGTCCGGGGGCGGCTATGAGACATGCACCGGTTAGCCGCCCCCGGCAGCCTTTGGGTACTTTCCAATGATGGAAAGTACCTCGCACGCCCGCAGGCGGGCGAA
>DBFBGQ010000131.1:0-4454 GCA_048201975.1 Candidatus Egerieenecus sp.
GCGACCAGGGGGCTTTCCGATCGCCCCCTGGACCCCTTCGGCCCCATACTTGATGAAACTTTTGCAGGTTTGGGCGTCAAAAGTTTCATTTTTTCTTGCCAGTATGAAAAAACTTGCTTTTTTCAGCAGTCTGGCTCCGCCCTTTTTTTCATTGGTCCGTTCCGATCCTCTTGACATCCCCCGCGGATGCTGCTATAGTAACGCCAGAATTATTAAACAAACTTTCATAATTCCCCTGGCCCCGGGGGAAGGCGGAAGAAGAAAGGACGAGAACCTTTATGCATGAAGAAAAGATTCAACGGACCGACGCGCAGGTGCAATCCGCCTGCTCAGCCATCGCCCGGCGGGGCATTCAGGAGGCGTACTTCACCGCCTGCGGCGGCTCCCTGGCCACGCTGTATCCGGGCTATTACCTGCTGGGGAAGCAAACAGCCCTGGCCGTGGGGCTGCAAAACGCCGCGGAGTTTGTGCAGGAGCCCCCGGTCCGCCTGGGAGCCCACAGCCTGGTGGTGCTCAATTCCCAAAGCGGCTCCACGCCGGAAACCGTGGCGGCGGCCAAGCTGGCCCGGGAGCGCGGCGCGCTGACCGTGGCCTTCACCACCGCCCCGGAATCCGCCATAGGGCAGGCGGTAGATCAGGTAATTACCTACTATGACGATCCCCTGCACCCCTTTCCGGCGGTGCTGACCATTTTCCCGGAAGTGTATAAGCTGACCTTCGGGCTGCAGGATCTGCTCTGCGGCACGGCGCGGCTGCCCGAGGTAAACGCAGCCATGCTGCGCCTGCAAGCGACCTTTGACGCGGCCTGCGAGCAGTTCCGCCCCAGCGCCCGGGACTTTGCCCGGCAGATGCGGGAAGAGCCGCTGCTCTACACCGTGGCCTCGGGTTTGGACAGCTGTGTGGGCTATATCATGACCAACTGCCTCATCATGGAATCCGTATGGAGGCACTCCTCGCCTCTGCACGCGGGGGAATTTTTCCACGGCGCCTTTGAGGCGGTGGACGGCTCCACGGCGGTCTTGGCGCTGCTGGGGCTGGGTCCGGCCCGGCAGACCGAGGAGCGGGCGGTGAAGTTCCTGCTGCGCAAAACGAAAAAGCTGACAGTCATCGACGCGGCCGCAACGGACCTGTCCGCCTACCCCGATTGGCTGCGTCCGGCAGTGGCCACCCTGGTGCTCAACCGCCTGTGCGCACTGTATTGCAACGAATGGTGCTATGCCCTGGGGCATCCGGTGTCCTCCCGGCGATACATGGGGGTGGAGAAATACTAATGAAGATTTTAGGCATTGGCGATAACGTGCTGGACAATTACCGCTGGCGCAAGGAATATTACCCCGGCGGCAATAGCGTCAACGTGCCCGTGCTGGCCCGGCGCTACAATGGCAGCCAGGCAGGTTACATTGGCGTGATGGGAGACGACCGGCAGGGGCAGGCTTTCCTCCAGGCCCTGCGGGATGAGCAGGTGGACGTGAGCCGCGTGCGGATCGTACACGCGCCCAGCGCCTGCAACTATATTGAACTGGACGAGGCCGGAGACCGCCACTTTGTGGGAAACAACGGCCGGGAGGTGGCCCAATACCTCACCTCGCTGTGCTTGACCCCCGCGGATTACCGCATGATCACTCATTGGGACCTGATTCACACCAGCATTCACAGCTGGCTGGACCTTTACCATCCGGCCATGAGCCGCTGGGCGCCCCTTTCCCTGGACTTTTCCGGAGAATACGACCGGGTGAACATCCCGCAAATCTGTCCCTGCCTGCGCTTCGCCTTCTTTTCCGGCGGGCAGAAGAGCGAGGAGGAGGTTCGCGCCCTGGCCCGCAGCGCTCTGGAAGCCGGAGCCCGCACCGCTGTGGTAACCATGGGCGTACGGGGGTCCTACCTGCTGGAGGCGGACCGGGAGCACCGCCAGCAGGCCTATCCCACCCAAGCCGTGGACGCTCTGGGCGCGGGGGATGCATTCATCGCCGCATTCCTGGCCGAATACCTGGATGGCGGCGGCGATCTGGCCCATGCCGCGGACCAGGCCAGCCGCTTTGCCGCTGCCTGCTGCGCCCACTACGGCGCCTTCGGCCACCCCATCCCCCAGGACGCATAAGGCAACGCGAACGTCGGGAAGCTTTTTGCGCAGGGCGGCCCATCAAACTACCAGGCCGCCGCATGCAGGGCGTTCGACATTTTTCCTTGCCGCAACGCGCCCGCCCCTCCCCTTGCAAAGCTTCGCCCGTTCGGGCAGGGAAACGAAAAGAAACTGGAAAGCCGCATCGCTTCCCTTTCCCGCAAAGCACCGCCCGCCTGTTCCCCTCGCGGAACAGGCGGGCGATGTTTTTTCATTCACAGTGTTTGGCGGGCCGCCACGTGCCGGCGGCGGCGCAGCGGACGGCCTGTGGGCGTATCGAGACGGCCGTTCTCGTCATATTTGCGCCCCGCCGCCAGCGCCAGGGGGCAGGCCCGGTAAAGGTAGCAGGCGCAGGTACGCTCCTGATATTGTTCCCTTTGCGCCCGGGAAGCGAATTCCAGCGTCAGGCGCGATTGATACGCCGGTCCCTCGCAGATGATGGTCACCTCCGTGTGTTTTCTGTAATATGGGCAAAGCGTCATGGCGCTCCACTTGTCCTGCGGCATACAGCCACCTCCGTTTGCTTTTTCCATTGGAAGGGAGTCGCTTTCCCGCTTCCGCCATGGCCTGCGGAAAAGGAATGCGGCTGATGGAATAAGTATAGCAAACATATGTTCTCATGTCAAGCGTAATATCCCGCTCCGCATCGAAGGGGAACATCCGCCGACCCAACCGCAACCCATCGCGTCCAACTACGTTTACCGGAACTACCGGGAAACAATGAGAATCCCCAGAATCACGCTGGTTCTAAAGAACTCGTCATCGGTTGTCAAGTTCTATGGATTGAGGCGGAGCAGGGAGCATGATACACTGAACATGGATGCCGGTGTGCGGCAGCAATCGTAAAGGAATAGAGCTTCACCACAAACGGGAGGTATGGGCTTATGCGGATTACGGAAAACGGCGTGGCGGTCAGCCGCATTGTGCTGGGCTGCCGCGCCACCTGGCTGGAAACCCACGCGGCGGAGCAGCTTCGGGATGCCGTGGAAAAGCTCAGCGGCGCGCATTTGTTATTGACCTATGAGCAGGACGCTTGCCCGGCGGGGGGCGGCCGCATTCTGGTGGGACGTCCGTCCACGCACCAGGGAATCGCCCGAATCGCCCAGGCGCAAGGCTTTCCCCAGGAGAGCCAGGAGGAGAACGACTGCGTCGTCCTGTACGCGACGGAGGAGGAGCTGGCGCTCAGCGGAACCAACGACCGCTCCGTGTATTACAGCGTGTTCCACTTGCTGCAAACGCAGTTCCATGTGGGCTATTATTTCGACGGCGACACCTATGAACCCCAAAAGGACCTGACCGTGCCCCCGGGGCTGCGGGTGGAGCGCTCCGCCTTCCGCTTCCGGCACACGGTGGGGCAGTGGGTGTATAATTTTGCGGCCCTGTTAAATGGCGAGGAACGCCGGCGGGAGCTGGAATTCTTCGCCCGGAACAAAATCAACTCCTATCGCTTCTACACTTGGAACAGCTATTTCCGCAAGCGCGTTTTCCAGAAGATGGGCGTGCCCACCGAGCCCATCACCGACGACGATCTGGCGCGCATGCGGGTATTGCAGGAAACGGCGGAGTATGCCCGCCGCCTGGGCATGGAAACCATGGTGTATCTGCTGCCACAGGAAACCAGCCTGGAGTTCCGCAAGGTGTACCCCGACGCGCGGTATTTCGGCTGCGAGTGGGTCAAGGACGATGACGCCGCTCCGGACATCGTGCCCTACCTCTACCCGGACGACCCGCTATACAAGCGCTTCATCCGCACCAGCGTGGAGACATGGATTGAAACCTACGGTCCCTGCCGGCATTTTTCCGCCGCGCCGCCATCGGAGCACCACATCGCCACGGATATTGACGATTTCATCCATATCAATGTGAACTTCGCCAGGTATACCTACGAGGCCATCCGGGAGACCGTGCCCAACGCCCGGTTCTTCTTTGACGGCTGGGGCGTGCGGGCGAACACGCCGCCCTCCATCTGGACCATGCCCGGCGTGATGGAGCGCTTTGTGGACGCGCTGCCGCAGGAGGTATATTTCCTGGACCTGTGGCCCAACCGCAAGGAGTCCGTGTATACCTTCCGGGAGCCCATGTACCGGGACAAGAACTACGGCCCCCTGCGCCGGGCCCGGTATATTCTGGAGCCCATCAACGAGTTTGGCGGCGACGATCACCTGCACGGCTGCTTCGAGCGCCACATCGAGGCGGCCAAGGAGATGACGGATCCCGCGCTGGTGGCCCATGGGGAAGGCTTTGGCAACGCCACGGAGCTTTGCGGCTTCAGCCTGCACTTCTTTGACCTGCTGTTTGCCCTGGCCTGGGATCCCCGGCAGGTGGAGGTGGAGGA
>DBFBGQ010000132.1:0-14811 GCA_048201975.1 Candidatus Egerieenecus sp.
TCAAAGCCGCGCACGTCGTCCCCCTGCCAGCAGTGCAGGCTCACCGGGGCATGCCGCAGGGTTTCCATGGCGCGCTCCACGTCCACCCCCAGGGCGGCGTAGCGCTCTTTGGCCATTTCATACAGGGAACTCATGATGTGCTCTACCTCCTTCAATTCCGTTAAGCTCGGGGCAAATAGGTCGTTACGTCAAAGCTGGCGCGCTCCGCCTCCCGGGCCTGCGCCAGGCCGGCGAAGGCGCCGGCGGCAATGAGCTGGGCCATCAGGTTGCCCAGGGCGGTGCCTTCGGTGGGGCCGGCCACCACCGTGCGGCCGGTGGCGTCGGCGGTCATCTGGTTCAGGGTCTGGTTCTGGCTGCCGCCGCCCACGATGTGCACCGTATCAAAGCGCTTGCCTGTCAATTGCTCCAGCTGGGCAATGGCCTTGGCGTATCCCTCGGCCAGGCTCAGGTTCACCATGCGCAGCAGCCGGGGCAGGGTCAGCTCCTCCCCGCCCTGCTCGGTGACGGCCAGCTGCAGTTCGGCAATCATGCTCTTGGGAGCTAGGAAGCGGTTGTCCGCCACGTCCACCCGCCAGGGGGTCTCCGGGGCCTGGGCGGCCATCTCCGCCATTTCCCCGAAGGAGTAGCGCTTTTCCAGCTCGTTGCGCACGCACTGCAAAATCCACATACCCATGATATTTTTCAGGTAGCGGATCTTGCCGCCGTAGCCGCCCTCGTTGGTGAAGCCGGTTTCCAGGCTGTCCGGCCCGGTGAGGGGGGCGTCGTTTTCCACGCCCAGCAGGCTCCAGGTGCCGCTGGATAGATAAACGGCGTTGGGGCTGCTGGCGGGCACCGCCATGAAGGCGCTGCCGGTATCATGGGTGGCGGGAAGCACCACCTGGCAGCTGAAGCCCACCTGCTGCGCAATCTCCGGGAGAATGGGGCCCAGGCTGGCGCCGGGCATCGCCGGCTGGCGGAAGATGCGCTCCGGAATGCCCGCCGCCGCCAGCACCTCCCGGTCCCAATCCCTCGTGAAGGGGTTCAGCAATCCGGTGGTGGAGGCGTTGGTATATTCGTTGGCCATCCGGCCGGTGAGGCGATGGTGGAGGTAATCGGGAATCATCAGGAAATCCTGCGCCCGGTCCAGCAGCTCCGAAGGCGTGGCCATTAGCTGATAGACGGTGTTGAAGGGCTGCTTGGCGATGCCCGTGCGCCGGTACAGCTCCGCAAAGGGCATGGTTTGCTCCAGCCGCAGGTCCATGCCCTGGGTGCGCCCGTCCCGGTAGGCGACGGTATCCCCCAGGACCTGTCCCTCCCGGTCCAGCAGCACGTAGTCCACCCCCCAGGTGTCGATGCCCATGGAGGCGGGAACCTTTCCGGCCGCCTTGCAGGCCGCCATGCCCTTGAGCACATGCTCCCACAGCCGGTCCATCTGCCAGCACAGATGGCCGTTGCGCTCAGTCATCACGTTATCGAAGCGGTAGACCTCCTCCAGGACGATTTTTCCCTGCTCCAGGTGCCCCAGGATGTGCCGCCCCCCCGAAGCGCCCATGTCCACCGCGAGGACGTAGGTCATGCGATTTTCCCTCCTTTGGTTGCTGCTCACGTAAAGTACCTGTTTTCTTGTACTTATCTTAACAAAGTTTTGTACAAAAAAACAGGACGTAATTTGCACCAAATTTCCGTCCTGACTTTCCACTTACCTGCCGCCCTGCCCGCCCGCGGCCTTGCGGCGCGACCGGGGGGACGCGCCGAAGCGCTGGGTGTAGAGCCGGTAAAAATAACTTGAATTGTTGTACCCCACCAGGTTCATGATTTCCGAAACGGGCAGGCGGGTGCGCAGGAGCAGCTCGTCGGCGCGCAGCAGGCGTTTTTCCTGCAGCAGCTCGGTCCAGCTGCGGCCGGTGGCGCGCTTCACCAGGCGGCTGATGTAGCTCAGCGTCACCCGTCGCCGGGCCGCCAGGGCGGTGAGGCTGGGAGCGGCGTAATGCTCCTGAATCTCCTGGAGAGCCTCCCACACCAGGGCATGGTCACCCTGGCCGGGCAGGGAGACGGACAGCGTTTCCGGCCGGTTGAGCAGGTGCAGAAACAGCAGCGTCATGGCTGCCTGATTCACCCGCAGGGGCGCGCCTCCCATCACCAGCGCGGCCACCATGCTTTCCAGCACGCATTGCACGGGCACATCCCCGGCAATGTGAAACACCAGGGAGCTCAGCGCTTCGGGGCGGTCGGTGAGGCTTCCCACCAGAAAGCTCCCCAGCGGGTTATCCTCCCCCACGGCGGCGAGCATCTCCTGGAAAAACGCCGGCTGCACAATGATGTTCACCGCCACGTCCCCCGCTTCGGCCCGCTCGATGGCGTGGGTGGCCCGCTGGTTCATCATCAGCAGCTCCCCGGCATGCAGCGTCAGCCGCTCCTGGTCGTTGATCAGGTGCCGCGTCTCGCCCGCCACCATGTACATCATTTCCACATAATTGTGCCGGTGCCGGGGAAAGGCCGCAAAGCGGGTGTGGGGCCGCAGGGAGATCAATTCCCCGGTGGGCATGAGCTGGCCGCTCTCCACGCAGAAATCCCCCTCCGCGCTGCCGTAATCCTCCCGGCGCACCGCCTCGCCCCGCAGCAGCCGCTCCTCCTCCGGGGACAGGCAGCGCAAGCGTTCCAGGATCTCCTCCCGCATGGCGCTCACCTCTTTATTTTCTATTGTAACAAAATTCCACCAAAATGAAAAGCCGCGGCGCCTCTCCGGCACATTGTAAAACCCGCGCCACCCTGCTTGCGTTTTCCGGCGCGGGAATGCTATAATGACAGTTGATGCTAGAATAAGGAAGGAGACCGCACGCCCATGAAACGTTGGATCGCCCTGCTGACGGCGCTTTGCCTGCTGCTGAGCTTAACGGCCCTGGCCGAAGAACCTACCTTGGAGGACGCCGAAGCCACGCTGACCGCCGAGGAGCTGGAGGAGCTTCAGGAGCTGGACGCCGTGGACGAGGAGGACGAAGACGTCCAGGAAAGCACCGTGGGCCCCGTTTATGTGGAAAAGGAGCTGGCGGACTTCGACGCTTCCTCCCCGGCGCTGTATACCTGCAAGGTAATGGCCAAGTCCAGCGGCTTCTCGGAGCGTTCCACCAAGTCCAGCAAGGTGTTTTATAACGAAAGCTCCGTCACTGCCGACGTGTTGTATGTGGGCTCCACCTGGACCATCATCCGCTATGAGGGGAAGATCGGCTACATCAAGCGCGACCGCATCAATACCGTAACGCCCGTGGACCCGGTGAACACCTGCCCCTACGGCGTGCAGAAGAACAGCTACATCGCCCGCACGGCGGTCACCTGCCCGGTGTACAAGTCCATGAGCACCGCCGATGAAAGCTGGGTGACGCTGAACACCGGCACGCTGGTGGGGCTGTGGATCGTTCAAGACGGCTGGGCCATCGTGCCCTATTGGCGCACCTATGGCTATATCCCCCTGGATGCCCTTACGGAGCTGATCCCCGTCTCCCCCACGGATACGCCCCTGAGCGAGGAGACCCCCATCGCGGCCTACACCTCCTACTACGACATGGCCCAGAACGATGTCAACAAGAGCCGCATCGTGAACATCCGCGTGGCCTGCGAGCGCCTGACACGGGTGATGCAGCCCGGAGAGGAGCTGGACTTCAACGCCGACGTGGGCCCCTACCGCAAAAGCCTGGGCTATCAGCCCGCCTGGGTGCTGATCGACGGCACCAGCGTGCTGGGCTATGGCGGCGGCACCTGCCAGGTGTCCTCCACGCTGTACAACGCCCTGCTCCAGCTCCCTCAGGTGGAGATTCTGCAGCGCCGTCCCCACGGCCCTTCCGGGGCCAAGTACCTGCCCCATGGGGTGGACGCCGCGGTGGGCAGCGACAGCCTGAACCTACGCTTCTGCAACAACTATGACTTCCCCATCCGTGTGGAAGGGCATACCAACGACGACGGCGCCCTGACCATGGTGATCTACCGGGCCGACGAATGAAGCTGTACGCCAGGATCCAACAGGCAGAGTTTCTGGAGCGGCCCAACCGCTTTATCGCCAGATGCCGCCTGGAGGGCGAAGAAGTCCTCTGCCACGTGAAAAACACCGGTCGTTGCCGGGAGCTGCTCTATCCCGGGGCCGAGGTGTATCTCTCCCGGGAAGACGCCCCCGGCCGCAAGACGGCCTTCGATCTGGTTACTGTGCGCAAGGGCAACGTGCTGGTCAACCTGGACAGCCAGGCGCCGAACCGCGTGTTCCAGTCCTGGGCGCTGTCGGGCGGCTTTCTGCCGGAGCTCACGGAGCTGATCCCCGAGCAGCGCTATGGGGATAGCCGGTTCGACTTCGCCTACCGTGCGGGGGAGTTCCGCGGCTTTGTGGAGGTCAAGGGCGTCACGCTGGAAGAGGCGGGCGTGGCCTACTTTCCCGACGCACCCACCCAGCGGGGCGTACGCCACGTGGAGGAGCTTTGCCGCGCTGCGGCGTCGGGGTACGGCGCGTGGCTGTGCTTCGTGGTCGCCCTGCCCGGCGTCCGGGGCCTTCGCCCCAACGACCGCACGCATCCCGCCTTCGGAGAAGCGCTGCGCCGCGCCCGCGAGGCAGGCGTTCATCTGACAGCCCTGGGCTGTCAGGTGGAGCCGGACGGCTTTTCCATCACCCACCGCCTGCCCGTATGGCTGTAAACTGCTGCAAGGAGGTGCCTGTCCATGGCCTGCGCCTGGCTCCCGGCACATATCCCGTTCAAGCGCCTGCTCGCCTGCCTGCTGGCGCTGCTTCTTTTCGCCCTGCCGGCCTTGGCCCAGGAGGAATTGGAGGAAACCATCGAGGAGATCATCCCGCCCCAGTGGGAGGTCCCCGACTATGTAACCTGGCTTCTGGAGATTGCCGGGGAGGAAGTGGGCTACCGGGAAGGGGACCACGGCTACTCCAAATACGGCGAATGGGCCGGAGACCCTTACGCCCAATGGTGCGCCGAGTTTCTGTGCTGGTGCGTGGACCAGACCGACCAGCGCCACGGCACCGAGCTGCTGGAAAAGGTCTATCCCCTGTATTCCGGGAGCAACACGGGCCGAAGCTGGTTCATCCAGCAGGGGCGATATGTGGTGCGCAACGGCCATCTGGAGAACTGGGGGTACCAGTGGTTGAAGGGAACGGACCACTTCCTCACCACGGGGGATTACATTCCCCAGCCGGGGGACTGGGTCTTCTTCACCTGGACCGACACCCAGGATACCGACCACGTGGCCATGGTGGAATACTGCACCCGGGACGAGGAAGGCAACGTGACCATTCACGTGATCGAGGGAAACAACCCCGTGGCCGTGGAGCGCAACACCTATTCCCTGACCTATACCCGCATCCTGGGCTATGGCACGGTGCACGACGTGGCGGACTGGACCATGCGCTCCGGCAACAGCGGCGAAAAGGTCCGCCAGCTCCAGGAGATGCTGGTCACCCTGGGATACCTGAACCGCGAGGATGTGGACGGCAGCTTTGGCTCACGCACCGTCAACGCCGTGCAGGCCTTCCAGGCGGAGATGGGCCTGCGGGAATCCGGCATTGCCAACATGGATACCCAGCAGCTCCTGGCCCAGGCCGTCACCGATGCCATCCGGGACGATCCCACCAACTGGATTGTGGTGGATGAAGAATAATCCGCCGGGGAAGGCGGAACTTGAGAAAGAAGGCATTCTGTGGACCCGATTTTCGTATTTGGCCACCGCAACCCGGACACGGACTCCGTGGTGTCGGCCATGGCCTACGCGGCGCTGCGCAACGCCCTGGGGGACCGGGAATACGTTCCCGCACGCCTGGGCCAGCTCAATGATGAAACGGCGTTTCTGCTGGAAAAGTTCGGCTTCAAGCCGCCCATGCTGCTGCAAACCGTGCGCACCCAGGTCCGGGACCTGGACTACGACAGGCCGCCGCTGCTGGGGGCCGCCGTGGCCGTGAGCCACGCCTGGGAGATCCTCCGCCAGAACCCCAACCTTTCCGCCCTGCCCGTCACCGACGACAGCGGAAAGCTCTACGGCATGATCACCGCCGGGGGAATCGCGGAGAGCGACATGGAGTCCATCCAGCATCCCAGCGTCAGCAACGTGCCCGTGTTCAACCTGCTCAGCGCCCTGGAGGGCCGCATCCTCAACGACGCGGAAGACATGTTTGACCAGATCTCCGGGGATGTGGTCATCGCCCTGCCCTCCGCCACCGGATGCCTCAAGGGGCTGAAGCCCGGCAGCATCGTGATCTGCGGCCAGCAAAAGGACGTGGTGGACCAGGCCCTGGCGCTAGAGGCCTCCTGCATCATTCTTTGCCAGAGCAACCTGGCGGAAAGCTACCGCAACCTGAGCAGCGCCACCTGCGTCATCGCCACCCCCTGCGACGCCTACCGCGCGGCGCGGATGCTCTACCAGGCCATCCCCGTGAGCCGGATCGCCCAGTGCAAGGATTTGGTGTTTTTCCACCTGAACGACTATATCGACGACGTGCGGGACACCGTGCTCCAAAGCCGCTACCGCAGCTACCCCATTCTGGACGAGGAGGAAAAGGTGGTGGGCACCCTGGGGCGGTACCACCTGATCCGCCCCAGGCGCAAGCGGGTGGTGCTGGTGGACCACAACGAAACCGCCCAGTCCGTCCCCGGGCTGGATCAGGCGGAGATCATGGAGATCATCGACCATCACCGCCTGGCGGACGTGCAGACCGGCAACCCGGTTTTCATGCGCAACGAACCCGTGGGCAGCACCACCACCATCATCGCCACCATGTATCAGGAGCGGGGCCTGATGCCCTCGGAAAAGCTGGCGGGGCTCATGGCCGCGGCCATTCTCTCGGACACGGTGATGTTCAAGTCCCCCACCTGCACCCCCCGGGACAAGCGCCTGGCGGAACGCCTGGCGCGAATTGCCGGACTGGACCTGCCCGCCCTGGGCCGACAGATCTTTTCCGCATCCGTCTCCGCGGACAAAAGCGTCGACGAGCTGCTCCGCACGGATTTCAAGGAGTTCCACATCGCCGGGCACGATCTGGGCATCGGCCAGATCACTTGCCTGGACACCGACGCCATGCTGGCCCGGCTGCCCGAGCTGCTCCCGGCCATGGAAAAGATGAAGGCCGAGCGGCATTACGACCTGCAGCTGCTCATGCTCACCGACGTGCTCCGGGAAGGCACGGAGCTGATCTTTCTGGGGGACGAGGACGTGATCCGCATGGCCTTCGACGCCCACGACATCAGCAATCATCACGTGTTCCTGCCCCATGTGGTATCCCGGAAAAAACAGATTGTCCCGGCGCTGGCCCTGCTGTGGGGCTGACGCGGACCGCTCCGGTTTCTTTCAGCCCGCGGCGCGGGAGGGTCATTCCTCCACGTCCGCGGACTTTTTTTGCTCCTCCGCAGGCCGTCCGCCGGTCATGCGGCTGCGAAAAGCCCGCGGGGTCATCCCCATATGCCGGGCAAACACCGCGGAGAAATGCTTCAGGTCCGTGTAGCCCACCGCCTGGGCGATCAGGGAAACGCTCTGCCGGGTGGAGAGCAGCAGCTGGCAGCTGGCCTCCACCCGCAGCCGCTGCAGATAGGCGCTGAGGCTCTGCCCCATCTGCTGGTGAAACAGGCGGCTGAGGTATTGCGGGGTATAGCCCAGCTGCCTGCTCAGCCGCTTCAGGGAAAAGGGCTGGGCATAGCCCACCCTAAGAGCGTCCACCGCGGCTGCAACGGCCGGATGCCGCCGGGCGGAACCGTTCCCAGACGCCGCCGCGCGCATGGTATGCACCAGCACCTGGATCAGGTAGCAGCGGATCATTTCCAGATACCCCGCCTCCCGCCGGACATACTCCCGCTCCATGGCCTCCATCAGCGCCAGGACGCGCCCGTCGCCATCGTGAAAGACCCGATCCGCGGGGCTGACCGCCGGCGCGCCGAACTGCCGCATCCCCGTGGACAGCAGTGTGGCCAGGGACGGGCAGTGCACCAGCGCCCGGTCCACATAATCCGGCGCAAACAGGCAGTTGATCACCTCCAGGTCCTGCCCCTGGCGGTAGCTGTGCAGGCTGCCCAGGTCCACCAGGAAGTAATCCCCCGCCCGAATCTCCGTCACCGCAGCGCCCAGCTGATGCTGCGCGCCGCCACGGGCCACATAGGTCAATTCCAGAAACTCATGCTCATGCAGCCCCGTCTCCTGGCTATTCGCCCGCATCAGGCACACCTTGCTTTCGTCCAGGAACGCCGCCTGCTGCAGCTTCTGCGGCGGATGCACCGTCATGTAAAAATACCCCCCGAAAACTTTCTTGTTTTGCAAAAAGCGGGTGTATATTTATCATAATGGCGGTGCTATCATGGTGTCAAGCGCCAATTGGTGAAAGGAGATACTGCGCATGCTGTACCCGAAAAACGATCAACCGGCTCTCACCCCGGAGCTGTTCCGCCACCCCGGCAGCGAATACCGGGCCACCCCCTTCTGGGCCTGGAACTGCAAGCTGGAAAAGGAAGAGCTGCTGCGCCAGCTGGATGTGCTGAAAGCCATGGGCATGGGCGGCGCGCACATGCACGTGCGCACGGGCATGGCCACCCCCTACCTCAGCGACGAATTCATGGACCTGATCAGCACCTGCGTGGAAAAGTGCCGCCAGGAGGGCATGCTGGCCTGGCTCTATGACGAGGACCGCTGGCCCTCCGGGGCGGCGGGCGGCCTGGTGACCCGGGAGGAGCGCTACCGCGCCCGTCACCTGCTCTTCACCGCCACGCCCTACGGCGGAAACCGCGCCGAAACCAGCCATGAAATGTCCGGCAATCCCTCCCGCTCCGAGGGCGGGCGTCTGCTGGCCTGCTATGACATTACCCTGGACGGCAACGGCTGCCTGGCCCGCTCCGCGCTGATCGGGCCGGAGGAACAGGCCCAGGGGCGGAAATGGTACGCCTATGTGGAGACCGACCTGCCCAACCCCCGGTACAACGGCCAGACCTACGTGAACACCCTGGACAAGGCGGCCATCCGCCGCTTCCTGGAGGTGACCCATCAGCGCTATGCGCAGGCCGTGGGCCACGAGTTTGGCAAAACGGTGCCCGCCATCTTCACCGACGAGCCGCAGTTTTCCCGCAAGGAGTGCCTGGGCGTCGCGGCCCAGGCCGGGGAGGTGATCCTTCCCTGGTCGGACGACGTTCCGGAAACCTTCCGTCAGGCATGGGGCGAGGATCTGGTGGCGCATCTGCCGGAGCTCATTTGGGAGCTGCCCGACGGGCAGGTGTCCCTGGTCCGCTACCACTATCACGACCACATTGCCGAGCGCTTCGCCTCCGCGTTTGCGGACCAGTGCGGGGAGTGGTGCGCCAAGCACGGCCTGATGCTCACCGGGCACATGATGGAGGAGCCCACGCTGCACAGCCAGACCGCCGCCCTGGGCGAGGCCATGCGCTCCTACCGAAGCTTCCAGCTGCCGGGCATCGACATGCTCTGCGGCTGGTGGGAATTCACCACCGCCAAGCAAGCCCAATCCGCCGTGCACCAGTACGGCCGCCCCGGCATGCTCAGCGAGCTGTATGGCGTCACCGGCTGGGCCTTCGATTTCCGCGGCCACAAGCTGCACGGGGACTGGCAGGCGGCTCTGGGCGTCACCGTGCGGGTGCCGCACCTCTCCTGGGTGTCCATGAAGGGAGAGGCCAAGCGGGACTACCCCGCCTCCATCAGCTATCAATCCCCCTGGTGGTCCTCCTACGCGCTGGTGGAGGATCACTTCGCCCGGGTAAACGCCGCCATGACCCGGGGCAAGCCGCTGGTGCGGGTGGGCGTGATTCATCCCGTGGAAAGCTACTGGCTTCACTGGGGCCCGGAGGAACAGACCCATGGCATCCGCCAGCAGCTGGAAGACCAGTTCCAGAATGTCACCCGCTGGCTGCTGCTGGGCGGCATCGACTTTGACTTCATCAGCGAATCCCTGCTGCCCGTCCAGTGCGCCCAGGGCGGCGCGCCCCTGAAGGTGGGCGAAATGGCCTATGACGCCATTGTCGTCCCCGGGTGCGAAACCCTGCGCAGCTCCACCCTGGAGCGCCTGGAGGCCTTCCAGGCGGCGGGCGGACGGCTGATCTTCCTGGGGGACGCCCCGCGCCTGGCGGACGCCCGGCCCAGCGGACGCGGCCTGGCGCTGTACCAAGCTTCCCTGCGCGCGCCCTTTGCCCGGGAAGCGCTGCTGGAGGCGCTGCGCCCGGTGCGCATGGTGGACCTGCGCAACGCCAACGGCACGCGCACGGAAAACCTGCTGCACCAGCTCCGCCAGGATGGGGACGGGCTGTGGCTCTTTATCGCCCACGGCGCACTCCCCCACAACCCGGATATCCCTGTGCGGCAGGAAATCACCATCACCCTGCCGGGGAGCTATGCCGTGCAGGTATACGACACCCAGACCGGCGATATCCGCCCGGCGCGCTTTGAGCACCAGGGCGGGCAAACGCTGGTGCAGACCGCGCTGTACGACTACGACAGCCTGCTGCTCCGCTTTGACCACCATGAGCTGCTACCCGCTCCCCAGGCGCTTCCCACCCGCAGCTGGAAGCCCCTTCCCCTCCCCGAGCTGGTTCCCTACGCCCTCAGCGAGCCCAACGCCCTGCTGCTGGACGTGGCGGAGTTTGCCCTGGACCAGGAGCCCTACCGCCCGGCCCAGGAGTTGCTGCGGGCGGATAACGCCCTGCGCCGGGAGCTTGGCTGGCCCAACCGACAGGGCGCCATGGTCCAGCCCTGGTGCATCCCCGAGGAAGCCCCCGTCCACACCGCCCGCCTGCGCTTCACCATCCACGCCGCCTGCCCCGTAGCCGGCTGCCGCCTGGCCTTGGAAGACGCGGAAGCCGCGTCCGTGCGCCTGAACGGCCAAGCGGCGGACGCGCCGGTGGAGGGCTGGTTTGTGGACAAATGCATTGGCGTTCGCGCGCTGCCTCCCCTGCGCGAAGGCGTGAATCTGCTGGAAATCACCCTGCCCTTCGGCCGCCGGGACGGCCTGGAATGGTGCTACCTGCTGGGGGACTTCGGCGTAACACTGCAGGGCTCCCGCCGCTGTCTGACGCCCAGGGCGGAAACCCTGGGCTTCGGGGACGTGACCCGGCAGGGCCTGCCCCATTACTCGGGCAACGTTACCTGGCGCATTCCCGTGGAGACCTCCGGCGGGCGGCTGCGGGTCACGGCGCCCCACTACACGGGGGCGGCCATTCGCGTGGCCCTGGACGGCCGGGACGCCGGATACATCGTCTATCCGCCCTATGAGCTGACGCTGGATGCGGCGCCCGGCAAGCATGAACTGGCGCTTACCGTGCTGGGGCACCGGGAGAACACCTTCGGGCCCCTGCACAAGGCCGACAGCGCCGACCTGTGGATCGGCCCCGACGCCTGGCGCACCACCGGCAACAAGTGGACGGACAATTACCGCCTGCTGCCCCTGGGCCTGCGCTCCGCGCCCCGGGTGGAGGAAGAAGTGTAATCCCGAAAAAATCAATCGGGCCGCTGCAGCGTCATCGCTTCGCAGCGGCCCCTTGCGCCTGCGACGCAGGCCAGAAAAATGTGCGCTTTCAGCCATCCTCCAGCAGGCAGGCGTAGCGTAACCGCGCCACGCTGTGGGGCGGCAGGGTGAACGTGCCATGACGCACCGGCAGGGGCTCGTCAAACACCGTCGGTGCGCAACCGATGACGTTCTGGTCACGGACATGTCTGGGAGCGATAACATCCGCCGACAGCAGCCTCGCCTCCACTGGCAGCTTCAACCCCACCTCCACGCAAGCGTGCAAGTCCCGATGGGCTAAGGTCACCACCAGTTCCCCCTCGCCGAAGGAAGCCACGCAGTCCAGCATAGGATTCTCCTGCTCCATTTGGAAGGGAAGCAGCTGCTTGCCCAGGTGATCCCGAAAAAGCTTGAACACATAAAAGGTGGGTGTGCGTGTCAGCTCCGGTCCACGGGTCTCAAACAGGCTTTGCAACACGTTGACATACTGGGTTTCCATGGCATAGCCCACGCTGTCGCTGTTGCGATAGAACAGGTGCAGAGCCATGGCGGCAAATACGGCGTCCCGCATGGTCTGCCGCTGTCGGAATCCGTTTTCCTCCGTGGCCTCAGGGTGCCACAGTCCCCATTCGTCAAAACAGATACGCACGGGGAAATCCGGGCAAGCATGCCCTTGAATGGCCTGCTTATGGTAATCAATATCCTGCTGATATGCCGCCAAGGCATCCAGGGTGAAGTTATAAGCCGCATCGCTGTACGAAACAGCATCTCCGCAGGCGCGGTATTTTCCTTTGGCTCCACCAATGTAATGGTGCACCGATAGCGCGTCCGGTCCCCGCTGCCTGCCTCCCGAGGTCATATAATCCAGGCAAGGTTCCACCCATCCCGGCGTCTCATGGCGCAGGCTCAGCCCCAAGCCAATGAACGTCAGGCCACAGCCCATGGCCGCAGTCCTGAACCGGCGAAAATCCCGAGCGTACTGAATGGGGTCATTATACGCAGCCCACCAGACATTCTCGTCGGTGTTGCCGAGCCCCCAGGTACGCACGTTGTAGGGCGCAGGGTGGCCGTTGTCCGCGCGAAGGCTTCCATACCGGGTATCGGCATCCCCGTTGCAGTATTCCACCCAGGCTGCAAATTCCTCCGGCGTTCCAGTAGCGGTATTCGCCACCAGAATGGGCTCTGCCCCCGTGAGGCGGCACAGGCGCAGAAATTCGTCTGTACCAAAGTCATGATAGAACCTGTCCTGCTGTACGGGAGAATAGGGCATGCGCTTTTTCCGCACCGGTCCCACTCCATCCATCCAGTGGTAATGGTCCGCCGTACATCCCCCTGGCCAGCGGAGCGCAGCGATTCCAGCCTCCCGCAAGCCGTCTATCAGCGCCTGACGGATACCTTCTGTCTGCGCAACGCCGCTATCCCGTCCCACCCAGGTGCCGTCGTAAATCAATTCACCGATGAACTCCCCAAAGGCACTGTGCAGGGTGGGATGGATCCGCCGGCGCGCATCCGGCGAGGATGCGAAAATCACCCGCGTGAGCATGGCGTCAGCCTCCTTTGCATCATCCCTTCAGGCCCTGCATGCTGATGCCCTCCACCAGCTGCCGCTGAAAGAAAAAGAAAATCGTCAAAATCGGAATCAAGGACAGGATGGACATGGCAAAGGTTGCGCCATAGTCGTTCTTTGTATTGTCATTAAACAGCTTGAGCGCATAGGCCACGGTGTATTTGGTGGGCGTGTTCAGGTAGAGCAGGGAGCCCATGAAATCCTCCCAGGAGGCAATGAAGGTTAACACGCCAATGGTCACCATGGCGGGAACAATCATGGGCAACATGATGCTCCAGAAGATGCCATACCAGGAGCAGCCATCAATCTTGGCAGACTCGTCCATATCCTTGGGAATACCCCGGATGAACTGCATCACCAAAAAGATATTGAACGCGTTGCCGAAATACGCCGGGACAATCATGGGCAGGAAGGTGCCCACCCAACCCATTTTGCTGAAAAGCACATACCGGGGAATCATCATCACCTGGCCGGGGAGCAGCATGGTCAGAATCATCATGCCAAACCAGAAGCGGCTGCCCGGGAAGGGAATGCGGGACAGCCCAAAGGCCACCATCCCCGATGAGAGCACCGAGCCCACCGTCACCATGACGGCAATGAAAATCGAATTCGCAAAGAAGGTGGAAAAACTGATTTTCCCAAAACCTCGCCACCCGTTGACGTAGTTCTCCCAGGTCCACTCCTTGGGCAGAAGGGACTCCACATGGACGAAGATCTCCGTATTGGGCTTGAAGGAGGAGCCCAGCATCCACAGCAGGGGATAAAGCATCAGGAAGCTGAACAAAAGCATCAGCAGATGGTAAATCGTCTGCGTAACCAGCAGCCTACGATGGTAACCGGTCTGCATGCGCTGCCGCTGTACCATGGTTACTTCACCTCCGTTTCGTAGTAGACCCAGGCGGAGGAAGAACGGAAGATCAGCAGCGTCAATGCGCCGATTACCAGCAGCATGAACCAGGCCATTGCACTGCCGTACCCCATTTCGTAGTATGCAAAGGCACGGTTGTACAGGTGCACGCCATAGTACAAGGTGGAATCCAAGGGACCGCCGCCGGTGATCAGGTAGCTGGAGTTGAACGCCTGGAAGGCGCCGATCACCTGATTGACCAGGTTGAAGAACAGAATGGGAGTAAGCATGGGCAAGGTGATGTAAAAGAAGCGCTTCACCGGCCCGCACCATCCATAATGGCCGCTTCATGGTAGGTGGCAGGAATGTTTTTGATGGCGGCCAGGAAAATCAGCATGGAACTGCCGAACTGCCATACGCCCAGACCGATCAGGGTATACAATGCGTACTGGGGCGACGTAAGCCACTTCACCGGCGCCAAGCCCACCAGCGCCATCAAACCGTTCACCGTGCCCTTGTAGGCAAACAGCTGCTTCCACAGCAGCGCCACCGCCACGCTGCCCCCCATGAGGGAAGGAATGTAAAATGCCGCCCGATAAAACCCCGTGATCCGCGTGGGGCGCGCCAGAACCAGCGCTACCAGCAGGGACACCGCCAGCTTGATGGGCACCTGAATGATGGCAAAGCGGAAGGTAATCCAAAAAGAGGGCCAGAACTTTTCGTCCTCAAAGAACATGCGCCGGAAGTTCTCCAGGCCCACCCACTGCGCCGGCTGAAATACGCTGTAGTCTGTAAAGGCCAGGTATATTCCAAAGTTGCGGTAGACTGTTTACAAGTTTTATGGTATAATTTGAATATGAAAAGTGAGCAACAAATCGGAAGTTGTGGAGGTAATTATCAATGAGAAATATTTACGATAATAGTGAATTTTTTGCCGCATATGCGGAAATG
>DBFBGQ010000133.1:0-16254 GCA_048201975.1 Candidatus Egerieenecus sp.
ATCCTGTCTCCGTCCTCAGGGATTGTGAACAAGCTGATCAAAGCGTTGGGCGGGGAGCCAATCTACTTTCTAGGAAGCAATGATTGGTTTCAGTTTACGCTGATTGCCACGGAAATATGGAAGGAATTCGGCTTTGGGACCATCGTGTATCTGGCGGCGATTACAGCCATTGATCCCAACCTCTATGAAGCGGCGATTATTGACGGCGCGAATAAGCTTCAGCAAACGGTGCATGTTACGCTGCCGGGGCTATCGAACATCATTGTGCTGATGCTGCTGCTCAATATCGGCGCGGTGCTGGGTGGGAATTTTGATCAGGTGTACAATCTTTACTCTCCGTCGGTATATCGGACAGGCGATATTTTGGATACGCTGGTGTATCGCATCGGCCTTGTGGATTTCAACTTCTCTCTATCCACAGCTGTTGGCGTTTTCAAATCGTTGGTATCCGCTACGCTGGTGTCGCTCAGCTATTTCCTGGCGTGGAAGGTAGCTGATTACCGCATTTTCTGAAAGGAGGGGAAAGCGCATGCGGGCTACGAAGGGTGAAAAGATCTTCTATGCGGTAAATCATGTGTTTTTGATAGTGGTAGCATTCATTTGTCTTGCACCGCTGGTGTACGTGATGGCGGTTTCCTTTTCGTCAAACGATGCGGTCAAGGCGGGGCTCGTCTCGTTTTGGCCGGTGAAGTTTACAACCATAGGCTATGAATATCTGCTTTCCAATTCCATGTTCTGGCGGAGCATGCTGAATTCCGTGGTTCGCGCGTTCTTGGGAACGACAATCAATTTGATTTGTACCTGCCTGGTGGCTTTCCCGCTCAGCCGCAGCAATGAGAGATTCAAGCTGCGTACGGTTTATGCATGGTTTTTCTTTATTCCAATGCTGGTGGGTGGAGGACTGATCCCCACGTACATGGTTATCAAGGAAACGGGCATCATGAATACCCTATGGGCGCTGGTGATTCCCGGAGCCGTGCCGGTGTTTTATGTGCTGGTACTGTTGAATTTTTTCCGCAACCTGCCGTATGAGCTGGAGGAGGCGGCCATTATTGACGGAGCGGGCCAGTTGCGCGTATTGGTGCAAGTCTTTTTGCCCCTGAGCACGCCCTCGCTGGCAACCATTGCGGTGTATGCCATTCTGGGGCATTGGAACGACTGGTTTAGCGGCGCTATTTACCTGAATCAGCTTTCTGATTTCCCTTTGATGACCTATTTGCAGACCGTTGTGGTGAACTATGACCCCAATAAATTGACGGCGGCTGAATTGGAGCGGATGTCCCGCCTGGGCAGTGAAACGGTGGAATCCGCGCAGATCTTTGTGTCAATGCTGCCGGTGCTGCTGACGTATCCATTCTTCCAGCGTTACTTTACCAAAGGATTGATTTTAGGCGGCGTGAAAGGATAAAGGAGCGGAGAGGCATGATGAAGCGGGAAGATATCGTCATTCGTGATCCCTATATATTTCCTTTTCAAAATCAATACCTGATCCCATGTGAATTTTCTGCCAGTACAAGCCGAAGCAAATGCGCTAAGGCTTCAAAATCGGGAAGAACGGGAAGGTGAAAATGAATGAGACAGCGTTGGACGGTGCAGCAGGCGTGGCAATGGTATCGTCAAAGGCCATGGGTTATGGGCATCAATTACGTGCCCTCCATTACCCTGCATGCCATGGAACTATGGCAGGAGGATACGCACGCGGCGGTAATGGAAAGCGTTCGGAAAGAGTTTGAGCTCATGCGGGACATTGGGTTCAATAGCGTGCGAATGTTTCTGCCTTTTGGAGTGTGGTATCATCAGCGGGACGTCTTCCTGGACCGTCTGGATGATTTTTTGGCGGAGCTGGATCGGAACGGGATCACCATGATGCCTGTGATTTTCAATGATTGCGTGGGGTTTGAACGGCCGAAACAGTTGATACCGGAGCTTCCAAGGGACTGGCATACCTATGACATCGGCCATCACGGTGGTCACAAGGAGAACCCCTTCACCGGAGAGACCCAGCGCGTAGGGTGGATTTACTGGGATGAGCCGGACTGGCAGCCGGTGATGGAAGAATACCTGTGCGCGCTGCTGAGCCGTTTTGGAAAGGATTCTCGCATTTATGCCTGGGATTTGTGGAACGAGCCAGGAAACAGCAACCGGCACGACCGAAGCATACCCTATCTCAAGCGCGTATTTGCGCTGGCCCGGGCTTGCGATGCCACGCAGCCTTTTACTGCCGGCGTGTGGAGCTATCCGCCCGACTTCGGCGCAAATCCCGCGGCGGATGTGGAACCCATTCAGCGCCTGGCGCTGGAGGAGTCCGACATCGTTACCTTTCATCAGTATGAAGGCATTGGACGGGTACGGCAGGTGGTGGAGGCGTTGAAAAAAGAAGGACGCCCCATGCTGAACACCGAGTGGCTCAACCGGGTGCTGGACAATCTGGTTACAGAGAATCTTCCGCTATATCACGGGGAAGGGATCGGCAGTTATAGCTGGGGATTGGTAGCGGGAAAGTCCCAGCACTTCTTGCCCTGGGATGAGCTATGGCGCCGCCGGGAGTTGCCGCTTTACCGCTGGCAGCATGATCTGTTTGATACTTTCCATACGCCTTACGACCCGGAAGAGCTGGCGCTGATGCGGCAGCTCAGCCCCAGACGCAAGGCGTAAAGGAGGGGTACAGATGATAAGAAGCATGGGGGCTATTCTGTTGAGCCTGCTTTTTGCTTGGACGACGCTTGGAGGTAGCGCAATGGCACAGGAATCATTCGACCTGAAGGTGGATTTTTCACAACGGGAAGGAATCCCGCTGATAAAGAAATTTGGCCTGTTTAATAGCGGAATTGTGACGATGCAGCAATATACCCGCGATGCCGGGTTGTTGGATGCATTGCGAGTGGATTCGCTGCGGATCGACCTGTTTATGGGCGCGGATAACCGTCCCTTTGCCCGGGTAGCGGATGGTACGGCGGAGGATATGACCTTCCACTTTGAGGAGCTGGACGCGCTGGTAGAATTGTTGGCGGAGCATGGGGTGCGTCCCTACTGGTCCTGGAGCTACATTCCCTATCCCTTGCAACTGGATGGAGACTGGCGCAAAGGACCTTCGGACCTGGATGCGTGGCAAGAGATGTTCCGCACGTTTGCGCAGCATTATCGGGAAAGCGGATTACGAATTGCTTATCACGAGATCTACAACGAACCGGATTGTGGCGATGCGTTTTTCCTGGGCACCATGGAGGATTATACGCAGATGTATATCCGTGGGGCGCAGGGCATCGCGGCAGGCGATCCGGACGCTGTGATTGGCGGACCTTCCAGCGCTTTTGTGGACATCACCGGGGATCGCAATCTGCATCTTTTCTTGAGCGGCGTGCAACAGGCGGGCGTGCCACTGGATTTTTTCAGCTATCACAGTTATGGCTGTGATAACCGGCAATACATTGCCCGGACCCGCCAGAGCCGGGCGATCCTGTCGCAATACGTGGATTACGACACCACAGAATTGCATCTGAATGAGTATAACGCGCTGATCCAGCCGTTCCAACCGGATGGACCTGCGGAGCATTCGCTGGGCGGCGCGTCCATGCTGACATCGTTTCAGCTGCTGCTGGAGGAAACCGATGTAACCTTGGCGCACTGGGCACAGTTCATGGATACGGGCTATGAACCCTTGGGCATGGTTGACCCCTATGGCCGCATAAAGGCGCCTTATTGGGCCTATTGGATGTATAGCCAAATGCCGGAACAGCGGGTACAGGTGACCGGATTGCCTCCAGCGGAGCAGTTCGGGCTGCATGCCATGGCCAGCGCTGATGACGAAACGGCTTGCATTCTCCTATGGAATGATAGCGACAAGAACAGTCTACGCGCCGGGATTCACCTTGCACAAAGCCCGTTTTCCCAGGGAATGGTGGAAATCTATACCATGAACGATGAGATGGACCCGTACTGGCAAACGGAAGCGGATGTCAAGGTGAAGCCGCAAGCGGTAGTGCCTGCGCAAACGTGCGGCACCGAGCTGACGGTGGAGCTGCCAGCCGGCGGATTCGTGCTGTACCGTTTTGTCAAAGGGGAAAATCAAGCTGAACGCGCTGAGCCCATAGGGGAGCTTCTGCGCAAGCGTTACTATTTTCCCGAGCGCGGAAAGAGCAACTACGCCTTTTTTGATGAAACCGACCAAACGGTGTATCTTGGCATGGGCCGGGAGTACAGCGCCAGAAGTATCGTAGGTACCGAGTGGGAGAGGCTGCCTTCCATATTGCAGGTAAACAGTAGCTTTGGCGGCAGGTATCAGGAGATCGACCTGAATACTTCCTTCTCGGTACGGGTGGATTATGCGGTCCAGGGAGTATACACCCGGGCGGTGCTGTTCACCTTTTTGCCCATGAATCAGCGGCGGGATGCAACTGTACCCTGGGGAACGGGAAAGGAACCGGACCAGGTTATCCTTGCGGATACGCTGCTTACAGGGAAAACGCTGCTGATGTTGGAAAATTATGCTCCCGAAGGATGGGACGGCCGGGGAATCATCTCGTTTGACATGCATTCCACTGGTCCGGAAACCTGGGCGGAGCTTTCCATGGAAGCCTTGTAACTTGGCGAGGCGAATCGCCTTCTTCTACCGAACCTTTGCCCCGTATACCGGCGGCGTCATTGCGCAGGACCGCTTGCCAAGCGAGATGGAACGGCAAGGCATTGCACCGGGAAAACGCCCTTTCGCTGTCGTCCCGTACAGGTGGCCGCGAAAGGGCGCTTTGCGTGGCATTGGCTTTCGGCGCAAAAAAAAACTTGTAAAGTGCGATCAAAAAGGATTATACTAATCTCATAGAGCACTTTGAAACGTCAAAAGGGGGACGACGAATGCGCGTGGCAATCGTGGATGATCTGCGCACGGATGCGGAGCTGCTGCAAGGTATGCTTCGCACACGATTGCCTGCCGGATGCTTTGTGGACGTGTACGAGTCGGGCAGAGCGTTTCTGACATCAGAGGTAAAGCATGATCTGGTTTTCATGGATGTCGTCATGGATGGAATGAACGGGATTGAAGCCGCGCAAGCCTTGCGCGAACGGGATATGGCGTGTCTGCTGGTATTTCTGACCACATCCCGGGAATACGCCTGGGATGCCTTTCCAGTGCATCCCTTTGATTATCTGATTAAGCCCGTGGAGGAGGGCCAGGTGTGCCGAGTTCTGGAGGAGGCGCGCAGGACGCTGGAGCGCCAGGAGCGGGTGCTTCCTATCAAGGTGGGCCGGCAGCAGGCCATGGTCTCGCTGTCAGAAGTGCGATATGCCTATGTCAGGGATCATTTTGTGTTTCTCAGGCTCACGGATGGACGCGAAATAAAGTGCTACATGACCTTTGCAGAGATGTTGGCAAAGCTGGAGAAGGAACCGCGGTTCCTGGTGTGCAATCGGGGCGTGCTGCTCAACATGGACGAGGTGCGGTCCTTTGACGGGCAGTGCTTCGTCATGAGCGACGGGCAGCAGTTCACGGTGCGCCTGCATGAGAAGGCGCAGATCGGGCAGCGGTTTTACCAGTATACGTTCCGCAAGGCCCGGGGTGTGGAGTGACGCATTCCACCTCAAGCAAAAGCGCCGCTGCGGTTCATTCTTCCGCAGCGGCGCTTTGTTTTATTTTACCTGGGGGAGCTTTGCCAAGGACGCGGCCAGCTCCTCGTCGGTGGGAATGTAATTGTCCATCTTGCCGTCATGGAATTTCTCATAGGCCACCATGTCGAAATAACCGGTGCCTGTGAGGCCGAAGACGATGGTCTTGGCTTCGCCGGTCTCCTTGCAGCGGAGGGCCTCGTCCATGGCGGTGCGAATGGCGTGCGCGCTCTCGGGCGCGGGCAGGATGCCCTCCACCCGTGCGAACGCCTCCGCCGCCTGGAAAACGTCGGTCTGCTTCACGGCGCGGGCCTCCATCAGCCCATCGGCATAGAGCTGGGAAAGTGTGGAGCTCATGCCGTGATAGCGCAGGCCGCCGGCATGGTTGGGCGCGGGAATGAATCCGCTGCCCAGGGTGTACATCTTGGCCAGGGGGCAAACCATGCCGGTATCGCAGAAATCATAGGCGAAGCGGCCCCGGGTAAAGCTGGGACAGGAGGCGGGCTCCACGGCGATGATGCGGTAGTCCCGCTCCCCGCGGATCTTCTGGCCCATGAAGGGCGCGATGAGCCCGCCCAGGTTGGAGCCGCCGCCGGCGCAGCCGATGATGATGTCGGGCACAATGCCGTACTTGTCCAGGGCGGCCTTGGTCTCCAGGCCGATGACGGACTGATGCAGCAGCACCTGATTGAGTACGCTGCCCAGCACGTAGCGGTAACCGGGGGTGTGGGTGGCCACTTCCACCGCCTCGGAGATGGCGCAGCCCAGGCTGCCCGTGGTGCCCGGATGCTCCGCCAGGATCTTCCGGCCCACCTCCGTCTCCATGGAGGGGGAGGGGGTCACGGACGCGCCGTAGGTGCGCATGACCTCCCGGCGGAAGGGCTTCTGCTCATAGGAGACCTTCACCATGTAAACCTTGCATTCCAGGCCGAAATAGGCGCAGGCCATGGAAAGCGCGGTGCCCCACTGCCCGGCGCCGGTCTCCGTGGTGACCCCGGCCAGCCCCTGCTCCTTGGCGTAATACGCCTGGGCAATGGCGGAGTTCAGCTTGTGGCTGCCGCTGGTGTTGTTGCCCTCAAACTTGTAGTAGATTTTCGCAGGCGTTTGGAGCTTCTCCTCCAGGCAATAGGCGCGCACCAGGGGCGAAGGCCGGTACATGCGGTAGAAGTCCCGGATGGGCTGGGGAATTTCAATCAGGGGCGTGGTGTCGTCCAGCTCCTGCCGGGCAAGCTCCTGGCAGAACACGCCGGAGAGTTCCTCAAGGGTCATGGGCTGCAGTGTCGCGGGGTTCAGCAGGGGCGCGGGCTTGTTGCGCATATCCGCCCGGAGGTTATACCAGGCCGTGGGCAGCTCGTTTTCCTGCAGGTAGATCTTGTACGGGATGGCTTCATGCTTCATGATGGACGCTCCTTTCCTGTTCTGCGGGGATTGGGGCATAGAAAAAATCCTGCCCCGCCTGCGATTGCTTGCTGGGACAGGATGTATGGATCCATCCTGTGGTGCCACCCGGCTTGACGCGCCCTTGCGAACGCGCCCACTCTGCGCATACGACCATATGCCGGCCTTTGATTACGGAGTGCCTGCTCCGTCGCCCATACTCCGGCTGCGCCGTTTCCGTTTGCCCTGGGAAGCCCATTCAACGCCGGCTTTTCCGCCGCGATTTCACCGCCCGCGGCTCTCTGCAGGAAAAGGGGACAGCGCCTACTCACGCTTCCTTCCCGGTTCGGCGGATTTCCCCGCCTCTCCATCGGTTTAGCGCATTATAGCATGCGACCGCCGATCCTGTCAAGCAGGGAACAGGGAAAAAACAGCGCCTGCATTATGGCCGCGATACGCCGCGCCTGTTCCAGAAAGAGGAGCAAGGGAAAAGGAAATTTGCTGCCCATGCAGAAGCTCTCTATCATATGCCTGCCGGCGCCCTGATGCCGGCGGGAGAAAGCAAAGGAAGTGATGCCATGAAGGCGAAGAATGTCGTATTTTATTTCTCCGATCAGCAGCGTTGGGATACCCTGGGATGTTATGGACAGACGCTGCCGGTGACGCCCAACCTGGACGCGCTGGCCGGTCAGGGCACGCGGTTCACCCATGCCTTTACCTGCCAGCCTGTTTGCGGGCCGGCCCGCGCCTGCCTGCAAACAGGCATGTACGCCACGCAGACTGGCTGCTACCGCAACGATATCGAATTGCCGCTGCATATTCCGACCCTGGCCTCGTACTTTCACCATGCGGGCTACGAAACGGCCTATGTGGGGAAGTGGCATTTGGCGTCCAACGCGGACAAGGGGCTGCGATATGCAACCAGCGCGGTGCCTGCGGAGCGCCGGGGCGGATATCAGGATTACTGGATGGCGGCGGATGTGTTGGAGTGCACTTCCCATGGCTATGACGGCTACGTGTTTGACGGCCAGGGACGCAAGCATGAATTCATCGGCTACCGGGCGGACTGCATCAATGCCTATGCCATTGACTTTTTGCACAAGCGAAGGGCGGACAGGCCGTTCTTTCTCTTCATTTCCCAGATTGAGCCCCATCACCAGAACGATCATCAGTGCTTCGAGGGCCCGGATGGCAGCAAGCGGCGCTTTGCGCAGTACGAGGCGCCGGGCGATCTGCAGGGTACGCGAGGGGACTGGCGGGAGAATTACCCCGACTATCTGGGCCAGTGCGCCAGCCTGGATGAAAATGTCGGGCGGCTGGTGGATACCCTGCGGGATATGGGGGAATGGGAAAACACCGTCTTTGTTTATACGTCGGATCATGGATCGCATTTCTGCACAAGAAACGGGGAATACAAGCGCTCCTGCCATGACGGTTGCACGCATGTCCCGCTGATCATCTGCGGGCCGGGCTTCGCAGGCGGAAATGTGCGGGAGGAGATGGTCAGCCTAATGGACTTGCCTCCCACGCTGCTGGACTGCGCTGGCATTCCCAAGCCGGAGCAGTTCGCGGGGCGGTCCCTGTTGCAGCTGATGCGTGGGGACGCGGCAGAATGGCCGGAATCTGTGTTTATGCAGATCAGCGAGAGCCAGGTGGGACGGGCGGTCCGTACACAAAGGTGGAAATATGCGGTGCGCGCGGATGCCGATGGCTGGAAGGAAAGCAGCGCCAGCGTTTATTATGAGGATTTCCTGTATGATCTGTCCGTTGATCCCCATGAGCGGCACAACCTGGCGGAGGATGCAAGCTATGCCGGTGTGCGCAAAGAAATGGCGGCTTTGCTGCTGCGGCACATGGAAGCAGCCGGGGAACAATTGCCGGAGCTCCTCCCTGCCTCCGCCATGCCTGCCTCGATGCGGGCACAGCCCGGAAGGAAATGATCTCTTTTCCACGCAGATCTCTGGCATGCAAATCCGGCCAGCCGAAGGCTGGCCGGATTTGCCATTGCGACGCGCGCTCAGTAATGGTACCGCTGCCGTTTGCGGACCAGAAACAGGGCGCACAGGGCCATGGCCATGCATTCGGCGGCCACAATGGAAAACCAAACGCCGTCGATGCCCAGGACCAGCGGAAGCAGCAGCACAGCCGCCACCTGGAATACCATGGTGCGCAGAAAGGAGATCAGCGCGGAGGTCAGGCCGTCGTTCAGGGCGGTGAAAAAGCCGGAGCCGAAGATGGCAAAGCCCATGAACACGAAGGACAGCGAGAAGATACGGAAGCCATACACCGTCAGCTCCATCAGCGCGGGATCGTAGCCCACGAACAGCTGCGCCAGGGGCGAAGCCAACGCCTCCGCTGCCAGAACCATACCGATACCGAAGCTACCCACCATCACCAGGCTTTTGCGCAGCAGCCCGTGCAGCTCTCCGTGGTTCTGCGCTCCGTGATGATAGCCGATTACCGGCGCGGTGCCGATGGAATACCCAATGAACGCCGCGGAGAAGATCATGCTCACGTACATCATTACCCCGTAGGCCGCTACGCCGTTCTCGCCGGCGTATTGCAGCAGCTGCAGGTTGTACAGCATCCCCACCAGATTCATGGAGACGTTGCTCATAAACTCCGAGGAGCCGTTGGTGCAGGCCTTGAGGAGCGCTCGGCCGTCATACCGGGTGCGTCCCAGGCGCAGAATGCTGTCGTTCTTCCGGCCAAAGTAGAACAGGGGAATGACACCTCCGGCCAGCTGGCTTAGCCCGGTGGCCGCGGCTGCCCCGGCCAGCTTGTACGCCTGCGGAAGCGAAAGCACCAGCACCGCGTCCATCACCATGTTGGTCATGCCGGAAGAGACGGTGACCAGCAGCCCCAGCTGCGGCTTTTCCGCCGTAACGAAAAAGCTCTGAAACAGCAGCTGCAGCACATAAAAGGGCAGCGCCAGCAGAATGATCCGGGCATAGAGCACGCAGTTTTCCAGCAGTTCCCCCTCCGCGCCCAGCGCTCGGGCAATGGGGCGGATGAACGCAATCCCCAATGCCGCAAACACCACGCCCAGGGCAAAGGCGGCATAGGTGAATAGGGAAAAATACCGGTTTGCGCGTTCAGGGTCGCCCTCCCCGAAGGCCTTGGCCACAATGGCCGTGCCGCCGGTGCCAAACATGAAGCCCACCGTGGAGAGGATCATCAAAAAGGGCATGATCAGGTTAATGGCGGCAAAGGGCGTTTTCCCCGCATAGTTGGACACAAAAAAGCCATCCACAACGCCATAGACGGAGGTGAAGATCATCATGGCGATGGAAGGCAGGGTGAAGCGAATCAGCCTGCCGTAGGAAAAGTGGTCGGACAGTTGGATCTTCATTGCGCCCTCCCAAAGTAAGCGGCGGCGAAGGCGGCCACGGGGACGGCCAGATCCTTGATCCGCCAGCCGGTGGTGTTCAATGTCAGGTGATAATCCTCCCGGCGGCCCCAGGCGGAGCCGGTGAGCAGCTCCCGGGTCCGGGAGCGCATTTGATCCACTTGTCGCATTTTCCGGCACAGCTCCTTCTCCGTGAGGCGTTCGCTTTCCGGGGCGCGTTCCATGCAGCGCCGCACCTTCGCCTCTGTTTGCGCGCAAAGAAAAAGCCGCAGCGGCTGATACTGCCGCAGAATGACGTCCGCGTTTCGCCCCACCAGGATGCAGTCCTTCCCCAGGGCGGCGATTTCCTCCAGCACGCGCTTTTGCGCCAGCAGCAGCTCCACCTGGCTGGACTGCATGTAGGCGGTGGACCCAAGGCTGCCCCGATAGGTGAGCGGATATTGCTGCCAGCCGTGGTTTTCCAGTAGCTTCTCCACGGCGTGCGGCTCCTTGCCGCACTGCTGCGCCACGGCAGTCAGAATTTCACTGTCGTAATAGTCCCACTGCAATTGATCCGCCAGGCGCTTGCCAAGCTCCCGGCCTCCGCTGCCGAATTCCCGGCTGATGGTGATGATTTTCATCCTGTCGTTCTCCTTGCGTAGGTTTACAGCTTCTGCACCTGTATCCGGAGAGCCTCCAGGTACTTCTCCAGCAGGCGGAGGTGCTGGTCGATCTCCGCTTCCGTCCAGGTGGCCAGCGCCTGACGCTCAGCGTCATAGAGGCGGGCGGCGGTTCGATTCACCATATCCTGCCCCGCCGGGGTCAGGCGCACCATCTTTGCCCTGCCCTGGTGGTGCTCCAGGTAAATCATGCCCTCCTGCTCCAGCTTACGGATGGCGGAGTTCACCGTTTGCTTGCTGATGCCGGTCTGCTTGTACACCTGGGTCAGCAGACATCCGTTGCCGTTGTCGTGGATGGCATAGAGGATGCGCATGACGCTGTCCGCAATGCCCAGATGCACAGAAGCCTGGTGGTAGACCGCGTCCGTCTCCGCCAGCAGGTAGTTGATCCGATGCAGCTTTTCTGAAATATGCTGATCCATACGAACCTCCATGTACGAAATCGTACTTGCGCATTGTAGTACGATTTCGTACATACGTCAAGGGAAAGGCACAAAAAAGCCGGCCGCCCGAAGGCGACCGGAGAGCGTGTCGGTGGGTGAACGCTTATACCCGGCGCAGGTGCAGCACCAGGCTGTCGTGATCTTCTCGAGGACCTGTTTCGCCAAAGCAGGCGCGCAGCCCTTGATGCTTCAGCACGCCGCCGGCATAGGAGGCGCCGTTGTCGTCCACGTACAGGGCCTGGTCGTCGATGTCCTCCACCCGGATGTAGATGTCCTCCTGGTTGGGGGCGGCCCGGAGCTGGAACACGCACAGCAGGAGCTCGTCCTGGCGATCGGAGGCGAACTGCCACGCGGCCACCCGGCTTTCGAAGGGGCTGCGCAGGCGGGTGAAGCGGCCCTGCTGGATCAGGGTGCGGAAGCGCTTGACATTTTCCACCTGCCGGCGAATCTCCGCCAGATCCTCGGGGGTTTGCGTGGCCAGATTCAGCTCATAGCCCATGTTGCCACCCAGGGCCACATCCCCGCGGAACTTCATGGTGGTGATCCGGCCCACCTGGTGGTTGGGCACGGCGCTCACGTGGGCGCTGATGGCGGAGATGGGATAGACCATGCTGGTGCCCCACTGAATGCCCACGCGCTCCACGCCGTCGGTGTCGTCGCTGGTCCAGGTCTGGGGCATGTAGGCCAGCATGCCGGGGTCAAAGCGTCCGCCGCCGCCCGAGCAGCTCTCGAAGAGCACCTCCGGGAAGCGGGCGGTAAGCGTGGCCAGGACCCGGTACAGCCCCAGCATGTAGCGCACGTGCAGGGAGGGCATGTCCTCTGGGGCCAGGGCCGCGGAGCCCACCTCGTCAAAGTTGCGGTTCATATCCCACTTGATGTAGTCGATGGCGCCGCCGGACAGCAGGTCGCTGATGGTATCGATGAGGTAATCCTGAATCTCCGGGCGGCTCATATCCAGGATGAGCTGGTTGCGCTGCTGGGTACGGTAGCGGCCGGGGGCGTGGAGGCACCAGTCGGGGTGGGCGCGGTATAGCTCGCTGTCCGGGGAGATCATTTCCGGCTCCAGCCATAGCCCGAAGCGCAGGCCCAGGCCGTGCAGCTTTTCCGCAAAGCCCGTCAAGCCCCCGGGGAGCTTTTCGGTGTTCACGGTCCAGTCCCCCAGGGAGCAGTCGTCGCTGTTTCGCTTGCCGAACCAGCCGTCGTCCAGCACGAAGAGCTCCAGGCCCAGCGCCGCCGCTTCCCGGGCGATGGACAGCAGCTTTTCCTCGTTGAAGTCGAAATAGGTGGCTTCCCAGTTGTTCACCAGCAGGGGACGGATGCGGTCGCGCCAGGGGCCGCGGCACAACCGGCGGCGGTACAGGGCGTGAAAGCGCTGGCTCATGCCGTTGAGCCCCGCGTCGGAGCGGACCAGCACCGCCTCGGGGGTATGGAAATCCTCTCCCGGGTGCAGCCGCCACTGGCAGGGGTCCAGGCCGGCCACCAGGCGCACGTGGTTCCGGGCGTCCTGGTTGACTTCCATCACGAAGCTGCCGGACCATACCAGGCTTACGCCCCATACCTCCCCCTGGTTTTCCTGCGCTCCGGGAGACAGCAGCGCCAGGAAGGGGTTATGCTCGTGACCCGAAGCGCCGCGGCTGGAGCGCAGGGTGAAGGTGGCGTGGGGGATGGGCAGGCGTTCGGGCTGGCGCTCCCGGCTCCAGGCGCCATGCAGGTGCAGCAGCTCCCACTCCCCGGGCAGTGTCAGGGCGCAGGAGAGCGCCCGCTCCAGCAGCAGGGTATCCTCTCCAGCGTTGTGGAAGCGCACGGAGCTGGTCAGCGCGTGGAAGGCCTCCAGCACCGTATAGCAGAGGGTGACTTCCAAGCCGGTTTTGGCATCCCGCAGGGAAATCTCCAGGGTGACGGCTTCCTCCTCAGCCTCGGCATACACCGCGGGCAGGCCGGGGAGGGCGGGCTTTCCAGGGCGGATGGTGTGGCCGGCATAGGCCAGTACCGGGCAGCAGGAGCCGTCCGGCTCCCGGACAGCGCAGGCGGTGGGGCGGAAATCTCCCCGGCCCGCGGTGGGGTAGGCATAGGGGGCCAGCTGGTGATAGCCGTCAAAGGAGGCGCTGGGCGGGAAGCCCTGGGGCACGCAGGCAACGGCGGCCTCGGGCAGCGCCGCACCCAGGTACAGCTCCTGCAGGCCGGGATTGCCGCCGGGCTCGTCCATCACGCCCAGCACGCAGCTGAAGGTTTTGCTGTCGGTGAGGTGGAAGTGCCGGGCGGCGGCATCATAGGTAATGGGCATAACAATCCTCCTTGCCCCGGAAGGGGCGCATGGTATGCTGGGGAAAAGCAGGCGCAATGGGCAAAAGGGAGCGGCGCCCGCAAGGCGCCGCTCTGGGTCAGATCCCGGCGGTTCACTTCGCGCCGAAGGAAATACCGATGTTCCGGGCAATCTGCACCATTTGGTGATCGGTGGGCACCAGCTTGGGCACCCCCGCGATTTCGCTCAGGGGATTGTGGGTGATGGCGTTGCCCACCAGCGCCACGGACACGCCGAAAATATCATCCCGGATGAGTTCCGCCGCATGGACGCCGAACTGGGTGGAGAGCACCCGGTCATAGGCGCTGGGGCTGCCGCCGCGCTGAATGTGGCCGGGAATGACCGCCCGGGCTTCCACGCCCACCAGCTGTTGGAGCTGGCTGGCGATGCGCTGGCTGATGGACTGGGGGGACGCGGCGCGCTTGGCTTCCCGCTCCTTTTTCTTCATCTTGGATTCTTCCTTGTCCATGGCGCCCTCGGCCACGGCCAGGATGGAGAAGCTCTTGCCGGCGTTGGCCCGGGCTTCCACCACCTTGGCCACGCGCTCGATGTCGTAGGGGATTTCGGGGATGAGGATTACGTCCGCGCCGCCGGCGATGCCGGAGTAGAGCGTGAGCCACCCGGCCTTGTTGCCCATGATCTCGATGACCATGCAGCGGCCATGGCTGCAGGCGGTGGTATGGATGCGGTCGATGACCTCGGTGGCGATATCCACGGCGGTATGGAAGCCGAAGGTAAAGTCGGTGCCATACAGGTCGTTATCGATGGTCTTGGGCAGACCGATGACATTGAGCCCCTCCTGGGAGAGGAGGTTAGCGGTCTTGTGGGTGCCGTTGCCGCCCAGGATCACCAGGCAGTCCAGCTTCATGGCCTTGTAGTTGGCCTTCATGGCGGCCACCTTGTCCACGTTGTCGTCGCCGATGACCTTCATGTTGCGGAAGGGCTGGCGGCTGGTGCCCAGGATGGTGCCGCCCAGGGTCAGTATGCCGGAAAACTGGGAGCGGTCCATGAGCTGGTAGTCGCCTTCGATCAGCCCGCGGTAGCCGTCATGGATGCCGATGATCTCCGCATCGAACATTTCGTAGGCGGCCCGGGCCACGCCGCGGATGGCAGCGTTCAAGCCGGGGCAATCGCCGCCGCTGGTCAGTATACCGATGCGCTTTTTCATGAAAGAATACGCCTCCTCTGCCGCATGTGCAATTCCTTTGTTTCCATTATACACGCAGGCGGGGGCGGGCGCAAGGGCAATTCCTCCCCGGCGCGGGCTTGAGGAAGAGAAATTCAGCGCTCAGGCCGTCTTGGCGGGAGCCGCGGGCTCCCACAGGGTGACCACGCGCAGGCCGGTGAAGTAGTACACGGCGATTTCCTGACCGGTCATGCCGTCCTTGGCCAGGGCATAGGCGCCCCATTGCGGCATGCCCACCCCGTGACCGTATCCCCGGCCCGCCATGCGCACATAGGCGCCGTCGCAGCTTAGCTCCGTGATCAGGGTGGAGCGCATCACCGTGCTGCCCAGGGCCAGGCGCAGCTCCGCCGCGGGAACGGAGACGCCGTCCACCAGCAGGGTGACGGCGCGGCCGCTTTCTCCCTTTTCGCCCACGGTGACTTCCTGGGCTGTTTCCGCGTCCGCGCCCACGGCGCGGCAGGCACGCAGGAACTGCTTTATGGGAAAGGCGGCGCTCCAGGCCACGGCTTCCTCCGGAGCGTCGGGGCTGTCCAGGCCGTCGGCGACCCGGGTGTAGGCGGGCTCAGGATCGTTCCAGCCCAGCCCCTCCCGGGCCAGGGCGGTCTGCCCTCCGGAATGGGCGTGGAACCAGGCGTAAGGCAGCTCTCCGGCGTCGGTGAGCAGCACTTGGCCGCAGGTTTCCGCCACGGCCTGCTGGATGCGGTCGTTGATCTCCGCGGCGTTGTAGGCCTGAGCCTCGGTGATATCGGTGGAAATATCCGCGCCCTGGTAGCGGCTCTGCTTTTCGGAGATGAATTTCAGCACAAAGGTTCGCGCCAGAATGGCCTGGGCCTTGAGGGCCTCCATGGGCCAATCGTTGCGCATTTCCCCGGCCAGCACGCCGCAGACATAGCCCTCGATGTCCAGGGTGCGGATGACCTCCTCCTCGTGGAGGTATACTTCCAGAAGGGGAATGCCTGCGTCGTTGCGGCGTAGGCCTTCCAGCACCTGCGGCGTGGGTGCGGCGGTGGGCGCGGGGGCGCCTCCGGCTTCGCTGGCGGCGCAGGCGCCGCAGCACAGCGCCAGGGCGAGAATCAGCAAACGGCGTAGGACATGCATGGGACGCGCCTCCTTTTTTTCAACAGCATGCGCCGAAGCGCCCCGGCCCATACAGGGGAAAAAAGGAAGCCTCCCAGGCAGGAACGCGGCAGGCGGCAAAAGCGGGGGAAAGCCAGGCGCCTCCAAGAAAAATCAAGGCGTCCGCCTGTCTCCCATAAACAAAAAATTTCGTCGTTCAAGGCCGTAAATGTTGAGGTACAATACATAGGTAACAGTAAGGGAAGAAAAGAGAACCCAACTGTGGT
>DBFBGQ010000134.1:0-7463 GCA_048201975.1 Candidatus Egerieenecus sp.
GTACAAGGGGGGTCCGGGGGCCTCCCCGGCCGTTTGAAGGGGGTATAGGGAGTCCAGAGGGGCATAGGGGGGAGGTCGGAATCCCCCCTGCCCCTCTGGCCCGCGGAGCGGCGCTCCGGAGAAAAGACAACTCACCGACAAACCTTGTATTGCGCAATTCCCCCCGCAAAAGGGGGGGATTCAAACAGGGGGGGACGGCCCCCCTGCCCCCCTGGCCCGCGGAGCGGCGCTCCGGAGAAAAGACAACTCGCCGACAAGCCTTGTATTGCGTGATTCCCCTGCAAAAGGGGGGGATTCAAACAGGGGGGACGGCACCCCCCTGCCCCCCGCCCCAAGGCGCAAGTCCCTGGGGCCGCTATTTTCCTTAGCCGATATGATCCTTGCCGCCCATGTACATGCGCAGGGCTTCGGGGATGCGGATGGTGCCATCCTTTTGCAGGTTGTTCTCCAGGAAGGCGATGAGCATCCGGGGTGGCGCCACCACGGTGTTGTTCAGTGTGTGGGCGAAGTACTTCTGCCCGTTCTCGCCCTTGACGCGAATCTGCAACCGGCGAGCCTGGGCGTCGCCCAGGGTGGAGCAGGAGCCCACCTCAAAGTACTTCTGCTGCCGGGGGCTCCAGGCCTCCACGTCCAGGCTCTTCACCTTCAGGTCGGCCAGGTCGCCGGAGCAGCACTCCAGGGTGCGCACGGGGATATCCAGTGTGCGGAAGAAATCCACGGTGTTCTGCCACAGGCGGCGGAACCAGGCCATGCTGTCCTCCGGCTTGCACAGGACGATCATCTCCTGCTTCTCGAACTGATGGATGCGGTAGACGCCCCGCTCCTCGATGCCGTGGGCGCCCACTTCCTTGCGGAAGCAGGGGGAATAGCTGGTGAGGGTGATGGGCAGCTGGCTCTCATCCAGGATGGTGTCGATGAACTTGCCGATCATGGAATGCTCCGAGGTGCCGATGAGGTACAGGTCCTCGCCCTCGATTTTGTACATCATGTTTTCCATTTCCGCAAAGCTCATCACGCCGTTGACCACCTGGGAGTGGATCATGAACGGCGGCACCACGTAGGTGAATCCCCGGTCGATCATGAAATCCCGGGCGTAGGAGAGAATGGCGGAATGCAACCGGGCCACGTCCCCCATGAGGTAATAGAAGCCGTTGCCGGAGGTTTTCCGGGCCGCGTCCAGGTCGATGCCGTTGAGCCGCTCCATGATGTCCACATGGTAGGGCACCTCAAAGTCCGGCACCACCGGCTCGCCGAAGCGCTCCAGCTCGACGTTTTCGCTGTCGTCCCGGCCCAGGGGCACGCTGTCGTCAATCAGGTTGGGGATGACCATCATCCGCTTCCTGATCTCCTCCTGCAGGCGCTCCTCCTTTTCCTCCAGGGCGGCCAGGCCGTCGGCCAGGGCGGCCACCTGGGCCTTGGCAGCCTCGGCCTCCTCCTTCTGCCCCTTGGCCAGCATGCCGCCGATCTGCTTGGAGAGCGTCTTGCGCTGGTTGCGCAGGCTGTCCGCCTGCTGGCGGGACTCCCGGTATTCCTTGTCCAGGGCCACCACCTCGTCCACCAGGGGCAGCTTTTGATCCTGGAACTTCTTGCGGATGTTTTCCTTGACCCGCTCCGGGTCGTTGCGCAGCAGATTGATGTCCAACATGGCGATATCCTCCTTGCTATTTTTCCCTGTTTTCGCCGGGAAAAAGAAAAAGCCCCCGCCCCTGCCTGGGACGATGGACCCGCGTTGCCACCCGGCTTGCCGCGCCGGATAGCGCGGCCACTCCTGCGCCGTAAGGGAGCGCCGCCCGCAGACTCCTCGCCTGCCCCTGGGGGAATGGAGCCACCGCGCCGGACGCCGCCTCACACCTGCCGGCGGCTCTCTTGGGACCTGCGCGCGGATTGTTTTCCCCTCCTGCGGGAAATATGTACGCCTGGTATTATACACCCAGGCCCGGAGGTTTGGCAAGCGCCGCAGGCGAAAATCTCTTCTTCGGGGGGAAAATGGGCTTGCGTGTGTTCCTGAACCGATTGTATGGCATAGTTACAGCTTTTCCATGACACCGGCACTGGACGGGGATTATTATGACAAGATCTATTTCGCCGCGCTGTCGCGTCAGCCCTATGAGCCTGTGGATGAGGCGGACAGCCTGTACCGGTATTTCATCACGTACCAGGAGGGATGGCAGGAAATGGAAATCTACAAGGGTTCAGAAAGAGACCGCCAGCTTCTCTACCAGCCCGGAGATACGCTTCCTATCGCCTGTGAGGAATTGAAACAGGCTTTGGCCAAAGGAGATATGTTTTCAGCGGAGATGCAGGCAGCCCTGGCCCATCAGGTGGCCCTGAACCGTGGGGAGGCCCAGCCCACCGCGACTCCCTGAACATGCAAACCGCCTCCGCCGCGGCACGAACCCGCGGCGAGGGCGGTACTTTTTTATTTGGTTTCGTACCAGTTGGCGCCCTGGTGCACCTCGGCGGCCAGGGGCACGGAGAGGGTCATCACCTGCTCCATGCAGTCCCGCAAAAGCGCCGCGGCGCGTTCCGCTTCCTCCGGGGGGCACTCGATGAGCAGCTCGTCGTGCACCTGCAAAATCAGCGTGGCCTGCAGTTTCTCCCGGCGCAGGGCTTCGTCCACCCGCACCATGGCCAGCTTGATGATGTCCGCGGCGGTGCCCTGGACGGGGGTGTTCATGGCGGCCCGGCGGCCAAACTCCCGGATGGCGTTGCGGGAGGAGCTGAGCTCGGGCAGATAGCGCCGCCGGCCCAGCAGGGTTTCCGCATAGCCCCGCTGCTGCCCCAATTGCACCGCCTCGTCCATGAAGCGCTTCACGCCGGGATACTTGGCGAAGTACCGGGCAATGAACTCCTTGGCCTCCTTCTGGGTGACGCCGGTGTTTCGCGCCAGGCCAAAGCCGCTGATGCCGTAAATCAGCCCGAAGTTCACCGCCTTGGCCCGGCTGCGCAGGGTGGGGGTCACCTCCGAAAGGGGCACGTCGAAGATTTCGCTGGCGGTGCGGGCGTGCACATCCTGCCCCGTGCGGAAGGCCTCCACCAGGGCCTTGTCCCCGGAGAAATGCGCCATGAGCCGCAGCTCAATCTGGCTGTAATCCGCGTCCAGGAGCACCCAGCCCTTGCGGGGCACGAAGGCCCGGCGAATCTCCCGGCCCTGGGCGGTGCGCACGGGGATGTTTTGCAGATTGGGTTCGCTGGAGGAGATGCGGCCGGTGGCGGTGGCCACCTGGTCAAAGGTGGAGTGGATGCGCCCCTCGGGGCCCATCAGGCGCAGCAGGCCCTCGATGTAGGTGCCGTTGAGCTTGGTGAGCTGGCGGTAGCGCAGCAGGGGATCGATGATCTCCGGGGCGATGTCCCGGAGGTTTTCCAGCACCTCCGCGGAGGTGGAGTAGCCCTTCTGCGTCTTTTTTCCGTGGGGAAGCTGCAGCCGGTCAAAGAGCACCTCCCCCAGCTGCTGGGTGCTGTTCAGGTTGAAGTCCCGCACCCCGGCGGCCTGATAGACCTGCTCCCGGCAGGCCTCGATCTCGGCGGCATAGCCCTGGCCCAGGGCCCGCAGGGCTTCTCCGTCCACGGTGAAGCCCGCCTCCTCCATGCGGAAGAGCACGTGGCACAGGGGCAACTCCACCTGCTGGAGCAGCTTCTCCACCCCATCCCGGCGGGTGCGCTTTTCCTGCCAGCGGAACAGGCTCATGAGGCCCCGGGCGTCCGCGGGCAGGCCGCCCAGCAGCGCCCCCAGGGCATAGCTCTTCTCCTGGGGGTTGAGCACATAGGCCCCCAGCATGGTGTCCCAGTGGAAGCGCTCCGGCAGGGGCAGCCCCTGGCGGCGCAGGGTATGCAGGAGCTTTTTTCCGTCGTGGACCACCACCGGCCCGGCCAGCAGCGCCGGGGACAGCAACCGCAGGGCCTCCGCCGGGTCCGCCCCGGGGGTGAGCAGGTCCCCGCCCAGGGCCAGGCGGCAGCACCGCCCATCCGCGGTGGCCAGGGTGCAGTCCGCCTCCAGGCACAGTGCCAGGGGATAGCTGGCGGGGGTCAGGGTTTTGAGGAATGCCTCCCAGTCAGCAATGCCCGCCAGCTCCGTCAGGGGCGGATAGGGCAGGGGCGAAAGGGGCGCGTCGGCCTCCTCCCAGGCGGGCGCCGGAGCGCTTTGCGCCGCGGGAGCGGGGGAAGCCGCCTGCGCCGGGGCTTCCCCGGCATCCTTCCCGGCGATCATGGCGGCCACCTTGCGCAGCTGGAGCTTTTCCAGGGCGGGGACGCCCTGCTTCAGCCCCTCCAGGGTGCAGTCCTCCAGGCGCAGCTCCACGGGGGCGTCCCGATGGATGCGGGCCAGCTCCTTGCAGCTGCGGGCCTGGTCGGCATAGGTGCGCAGTTTCTCCCCCAGCTTGCCCTTTTCCTCGTCCGCGTGGGCCAGGGTGTTTTCCAGGGTACCGTACTTTTGCAACAGGCGCACGGCGGTCTTGTCCCCCACCCCGGGGATGCCGGGGATGTTGTCGCTGGCGTCCCCGGCCAGGCCCTTCCAGTCGGTGACCTGCTCCGGGCCGAAGCCGTAGGTTTCCCGCACGGCCTCCGGGGTAAAGCGCACGGTGTCGGTGATGCCCTTGCGGGTGAACATCAATTCCGTAACCCCGTCCACCAGCTGCAGGGCGTCCCGGTCCCCGGTGAGCAGCAGGGGTTTGACCCCCATGCCCTCCCCCTTGAGGGACAGGGTGCCCAGCAGGTCGTCCGCCTCGTAGCCCTGGAGGGAATACTGCCGGATGCCCAGCTGGGGCAACAGCTCCCGGATGAGGGTAAACTGCCCCACCAGCTCCGGGGGCGTGGGGCTGCGCCCGGCCTTGTAGTCCGCGTAGGCCGCGTGGCGGAAGGTGGGGCCGTGCTCGTCAAAGCACACGGCGCAGTAGCGGACGCCCTCCTCCCGCACCACCTTGAGCAGCATGGTCAAAAAGCCGTGGATGGCGTTGGTATACACGCCGCCGTAGCCCATCAGGGGCAGGGCGTGGAAAGCCCGGTGCATCAGGCTGTTGCCGTCAATGAGCAAAAACACATCCTTCATGGGGTACTTCCTTTCCAAATGATCATCCCGTTACAGGCAGTATACCATGCTTCGCCCCGCCGCGCCAGGGCCTATGTCCGCTTTGCCTTGCAGTAGGCCCGGGGGGCCAGCCCATAAAAGCGCTTGAAGATGCGGGAAAACTGGCAGATGTCCCCATAGCCCACCGAGGCGGCGGCGGTGGCCGGGGGCTCATGGTACACGGTCATTAGCCGCTCCGCCTTTTCCAGGCGCAGCCGCAGCAGGTATTGCCCCGGCGCCATGCCCATGCGGCGGTGGAACAGCTGGGAAAAATAGCTCCGGTTCAGCCCCAGCCGCCCGGCGATCTCCTGGATGGAGATGCCGTTCATGTATTCGGACTGCATCAGGTTCAGGGCCTTTTCCAGGTAGTCCGCCCCGGGGCGCTCCTCCTGCAAAAGGCTCATGAGCTTCCACAGGCAGCCGGACAGGTAGGCGCTGCGGCCGCTGTCCCGCTGGGCGCACAGGCGCATCTCCTCAAAGATGGCTCCAGCCTCCCGGTAGTGGAGCACGGGGCGGCGCAGGGCCTCGGGCAGCCTGGCGTCGGCGGTGAAGCCCACCCACACGTAGTGCCAGGGATCCCGCGCATCCGCCTGGTAATAGGTTTCCAGGTACGGGGGAATCACGAAGATATCCCCCGCATGCAGCCGGTGGGTCTCCCCCTCCCGGGTGAAGCTCCCCTGACCGGAAATCACATAATGCAAAAGCCAGTGGGTGCGCACCGCCGGCCCAAAGTCATGGGAGGGCGCGCAGCGCTCACTGCCGAACTGCACCGGATTCAGCCCCGGCAGGTGCTCGTTTACAATCCATTCCGACCGCATGGCGCCTTCGCCTCCTTGGTGATGCGGGATGTGCTCATCCAACATTATAACAAGTTTACGCCACAAAAAGCCATGTTATTTTCCAGGTTTTTCTGTTACTTTTGAATTACAAAAAAACAACCCAAGGAGGCTTCCCTCTATGAAGATCACCTTTATGGGCGCGGGCAGCACGGTGTTTGCCCGCAACGTCATCGGAGACTGCATGTGCGTGCCGGAGCTGCGGGAGAGCACCTTCGCCCTGTACGACATCGACGGGGAACGGCTCAAGGAGAGCCAGACCATCCTGGAAGCCATGCGGCAGACCAAGGGCGGCTATGGGGAAATCCAGTGCTACCTGGGGGTGGAGAACCGCAAGGAAGCCCTGCGGGGGGCGGACTTTGTGATCAACGCCATTCAGGTGGGGCTCTACGACCCCTGCACCATCATCGACTTTGAGGTGCCCAAGAAGTACGGCCTGCGGCAGACCATTGGCGACACCCTGGGCATCGGCGGCATCATGCGCGCCCTGCGCACCATTCCCGTGATGGAGGACTTTGCACGGGACATGGAGGAGGTCTGCCCCAACGCCCTGTTCCTGAACTACACCAACCCCATGGCCATGCTCACCGGATACATGCTGCGCTACACCGGGGTCAAGACCGTGGGCCTGTGCCACAGCGTGCAGGTCTGCTCCGAGACCCTGCTTAAGGAGCTGGGCATGGAGGACAAGCTCCCCGGCCGCAAGGAGCTCATCGCGGGCATCAACCACATGGGCTGGCTGCTCTCCCTGCAGGACAAGGACGGCAACGACCTGTATCCCGCCGTCAAGGCGTGGGTGGACGCCAAGCTGGCCGACCCGGAGTGCAAGGACAAGGTCCGCCTGGAATACATCAAGCATTTCGGCTACTACTGCACTGAGTCCAGCGAGCACAACGCCGAGTATAATATGTTCTACATCAAGAGCAAGTATCCCCAGCTCATCGAGCGCTACAACATCCCCCTGGACGAGTATCCCCGCCGCTGCGTGAACCAGATCAACGGCTGGAAGAAGGAATACGCCGAGCTGATGGAAAAGGGCGTCAAGGAGCACGAGCGCTCCAACGAGTACGCCTCCCGCATTCTGGAGGCCATTGTCACCGGCAATCCCATCCAGATCGGCGGCAACGTGCTCAACCGCAACCGCCTGATTTCGAACCTCCCCGAGGATGCCTGCGTGGAGGTCCCCTGCCTGGTCAACGGCTATGGCGTGCAGCCCTGCGCCGTGGGCGCGCTGCCCGTTCAGTGCGCGGCCATGAACATGACCAACATCAACGTGCAGCTGCTGACCATCGAGGCGGCCCGCACCCGCAAAAAGGAGCACATCTACCAGGCGGCCATGCTGGACCCCCACACCGGCAGCGAACTGGATGTGGACACCATTCGCCGGATGGTGGACGACCTCATCGCCGCCCACGGGGATTACCTGCCCAGCTTCCGGTAAACAGCCTCTTGCAGGCCGGCGGCAATGCCCGCCTTTCCCCCGGACCCTTTGGATTCCCAAAACGGCCTGGCGCAGCCCGGAAGCTATTTCCAGGCTGCGCCAGGCTGTAAAACCCAGAAGAAGG
>DBFBGQ010000135.1:0-9475 GCA_048201975.1 Candidatus Egerieenecus sp.
AAGGGGAGGAGAACCATGGCGAAAATTCGTAAGGATTACGAAAACAGCTGGTGGCCCCGGTTCCTTCGCTGGCTCAGCGGCGGCTCCGCCCGGCTGGACGATCAACTCCAGGAGGAGCTGGTGGAAAGCAGCGAGGCGCATCTGGTGCAAAGTCCGGAAGAGGCCGCGCAGATGGAGCGCCAGGCGGAGGAACGGGTGCAGAAGGCGCTCCAGGACGAGCGCAACATGTACGATCACGTGCACCAGTGGGCCAAGTTCAAGGGCACCCGGCTGACCCGGGCGTTGTATCGCATTCTGGCCGTGGTGACCTGCTTTGCCATTATCTATTTGCTGCTGCGCACCACATCCTTTCTGCCGCCCTTTGGCAACCCGGACAATCCTGTGAATAACGAGGTACCCCAGCGCTACATTGAGGCGGGCATGCAGGAGACCGGCGCGGTGAACATCGTCGCCGGCATGATTCTGGATTACCGTGCCTTCGATACCCTGGGCGAGAGCAACGTGCTGTTCATTGCCGCCTGCTCGGTGCTGATCCTGCTGCGCATCAGCCGGGAAAAGGATGGCAGCCAATCCGCGGAGCAACTGCTGGTGGAGGCCAACGACCGCATGTACGAGCCCAAGAACGACACCATCCTGCAGCACGTCACGAAGCTGCTGGTGCCTATTGTGCTGCTCTTCGGCATGTACGTGATCATGAACGGACACATTTCCCCCGGCGGCGGCTTCTCCGGCGGTGCGCTGATGGGCGCGGCGCTGATCCTGTACCTGAACGCCTTCGGCTTCCAGAAGACGGAGCGGTTCTTCACCTTCCGGGTGTTCCAGACCGTATCCCTGTGCGCGCTGAGCTTCTATGCGGTGTCCAAGGCGTACTCCTTCTTCACCGGGGCGAACCACCTGTGGAGCTTCATCACCCCCGGCACGCCCGGCAAGCTGTTCTCCGCGGGCCTCATCCCGTACCTGAACCTGGCGGTGGGCCTGGTGGTCTGCTGCACCATGTACGCCTTCTACACCCTGTTCAGAAAGGGGGACATGTGACCCTATGAACTTCTTTACGAATTATGAAGAAATGGCGGCCATGATCCTGTTTGGGATCGGCTTCACCACGCTGCTGCTGGACCGGAACATGATCAAGAAGATCATCGGCTTTTCCATGATGGACAGCGGCATGTACCTGTTCCTGGCCGCCAAGGGTTATGTGGAGGGGCGGCAAGCCCCCATTGTGGTGGATGGCATCCAGTCCATGGAATACTACATCAACCCTATCCCCGCGGGTCTGGTGCTCACGGGCATCGTGGTGAGCGTGTCCGTGTCGGCGCTGATGCTGGCGCTGACCGTGCGGCTGTACCGCCGCTACCACACCCTGGACATTGACGAGATTACCGCGCAGGTCCGAAAGGAGGAGGCGTGAGTATGGCGCTTTGGCAGTCCATTCCCTTTGCCTGCATCCTGCTTCCCCTGGGCAGCGCGGCCATGACCTCGGTGCTCAAGGGCAAGTTTGCCCGGCGCTGGGCGTTCATCGTGCTGACGGTGGTCACGGCGCTGTCCGCGTGCTTCACCTATTTCATCTGGGGGTATGGCGAGAGCTACACCTATATGATGGGTCACTATCCGGCGCCCTGGGGCAACGAGATCCGCGGCGGCCTGCTGGAAGGCATCACGGCGCTGTTCTTTTCGCTGATCATGCTCCTATCGTTGTTGGGCGGCGTGAAAAAGCTGGACGATCACGTGCTGCATGACAAGCACAGCCTGTACTACGTGATGATCCTGCTGCTGACCGCGGCGCTGATGGCGCAGGTGTATACCAACGACATCTTCACCGCTTACGTGTTTGTGGAAATCATGACCATTTCCGCCTGCTCCCTCATCGACGCCCGCACCAAGGGGCGGACGCTGGTGGCGGCCACCCGGTATATGATCATGAACCTGCTGGGCTCCGGTCTGTTCCTGCTGGGCGTGATTCTGCTGTACGACCTGACGGGCCACCTGCTCATGAGCAACATCAAGGAAGCGGTGGCGGAGCTTCACGCCAGCGGGGAGTACACCCTGCCTCTGACCGTGGTGGTGGCGCTGATCTCCATCGGCCTGAGCATCAAGAGCGCGCTGTTCCCCTTCCACACCTGGGTGCCGGACGCCTACGGGTACACCACCCCGGCCTCCTCGGCCATCCTTTCTTCCCTGGTGAGCAAGGGATACATCTTCCTGCTGATCAAGATCATGTACCGGGTGATCGGCCTGGATGTGATCACGGCCACGGGCATTCACAACGTGCTGTTTGTGTTTGGCCTGGTGGGCATGATCATGGGTTCCATCTCCGCCATCCGTCAGAACGACATCCGCCGGATGATCGCCTTCTCCTCCGTGGCACAGATCGGCTATGTGTACATGGGCATCGGCATGGGCACCGAGGCGGGCATGCTGGCGGCGATGTTCCACATCTTCTCCCACGCGATGTGCAAGGCCATGCTCTTCCTGGCGGCGGGCGGCCTGGCGGACGCCTCCGGCAACAGCAAGCAGTTCCGCGACCTGCGGGGCGCGGGCATGCGCAGCCCCATTGCAGGGGTGGCCTTCACGGTGGGCGCGCTGTCCATGGTGGGCTTCCCCTTCCTGGGCGGTTTCATCAGCAAGCTGAACTTCGGTACGGCGGCCATGGCCCTGGGAGACATGAAGACGCTGCTGGTGCTGGTGGCGCTGGCGGTATCCACCTGGCTGAATACGGTCTATTTCCTGCGCACGGTGATCACCCTGTACCGTCCTGCGCTGCCCGGCGCCAACTATTCGGTGGAAAAGGGACGGCGCGGCTTCTGCTTCAGCCTGAGCTGCGTGGCCTTTGCCGCGGTGAACGTGGCCCTGGGCATTCTCTCCCAGCCCATTGTGAGCGCCATCCGCATGGGGCTGGAAATGTTCGCGTGAGGAAGGAGGGCTTGACATGTTTGGAGACTGGTATCTTCTGGTTCCCGTGCTGCTGCCCCTTCTCAGCGGGCTGCTGCTGACGCTGTACAAGCCGCTGGGGGACGGCGAGCGCCGCAACCCGGTGACGCTGGCGGTGCTGTGCCTGAACGTGGTGGCGCTGCTGCCGGTGCTGCTTGGCGGCGAACGCACGCTGACCCTGTTCACCCTGTCCGACAGCCTGCCCGTGCTGCTGCGGGTGGACGATACGGGGCGCTGGTTCAGCGTCATCATGGCCTTTGTATGGGCGGCGGCGGGCGCGTACTCCTTTGAGTACATGGCCAAGGAGGAGCACCTGCGGCGGTATTACGGCTTTTACCTGATGACCCTGGGCGTGCTGATGGCGCTGTGCTTCGCAGGCTCCATCGTCACCTTCTACATGTTCTACGAGGCCATGACGCTGCTCACCTTCCCGCTGGTGCTGCACACCATGAAGCGGGATGCGGTGGCTGCCGGCATCAAGTACCTGATCTATTCGGTGGTGGGCGCTTCCCTGGCGCTGCTGGGCGTTCTGGTGCTCAGCCCCTATGTGACCACCTTTGATTTCGTGGCCGGCGGCGTGCTGAACCTGGAAGCGGTGGCGGGCCATGAGGGCCTGGTGCTGGCCATGGCCTTTGTGATGCTGCTGGGCTTCGGCACCAAGGCGGGCATGTTCCCCCTGCACGGGTGGCTGCCCACGGCTCATCCGGCCGCGCCGTCCCCGGCCAGCGCGGTGCTCTCCGGCATCATCACCAAGGCGGGCGTGCTGGGCTGCCTGCGGCTGATCTACTGCTTTATCGGCGCGGAATTCCTGCGGGGAACCTGGGTGCAGACGGCTTTCATGAGCCTGACGCTGTTCACGGTGTTCATGGGCTCCCTGCTGGCCTACAGGGAGGGCGGGTTGAAAAAGCGCCTGGCCTACTCCTCCGTCAGCCAGGTGAGCTATGTGCTCTTCGGCCTGAGCACCATGCATCCGGTGGGCTTTGTGGGCGCGCTGCTCCATGTGCTGTGCCATGCGCTGGTTAAGGATACCCTGTTCATGAGCGCGGGCGCCATCATCAGCAAAACCGGCAAAACGCAGGTCTCCCAGCTGGAGGGCATTGGCAAGCAGATGCCCGTGACCATGTGGTGCTTCACCCTGGCCAGCGTGGGTCTGGTGGGCATTCCGCCGGCGCTGGGCTTTGTGAGCAAGTGGTATCTGGCCCAAGGCGCGCTGGAGATGACCGGGGTGGCTGGCTTCCTGGGCTGGTTCGCGCCCATGGTGCTGCTGCTCAGCGCCTTGCTGACGGCGGGGTATCTGTTCCCCATCAGCATTCGTGGCTTCCTGCCCGGACGCAACGCGGACGGCTCGCTGAAGTTTTTCCAGAAGTGCGAGCCCACCCATGTGATGCTGATTCCCCTGACGATCCTTACGGCGCTGTCCCTGCTGGCGGGCATGTTCCCCACGCAGCTGGCGGGCTTCCTGACAAACCTGGCGTCCACGCTGATGTAAAGGAGGAACTGATATGACGCTTTTGTTGCTAGCTGTCCTCCTGCCGCTGGTGGGCGGGGCGGTGTTGCCGCTGTTCCGCTTTCAGCAGGAGCGGCCCCGCAGCCTGTATGTGGAGGCGGTGGTGCTCGTTACCTCGGCGCTGACCTGGTGGGCCATTTGCCTGAGCCCCGAGGGGGAGCTGCCGCTGCTGCGCATGACCGATACTTTGACCCTGACGCTGCACCTGGACGGCATGAGCAAGGTGTTTGCGGGGCTGGTGAGCTTCCTGTGGCCGCTGGCCTCCCTGTACGGCTTTGAGTACATGCGCCACGAGGAACGTCCCAACGCCTTTTTCGCTTACTACACCATGAGCTACGGCGTAACCCTGGCGGTGGCGCTGGCGGGGAACCTCTTCTCCCTGTATGTGTTCTATGAGTGCCTGACCATGGTGACCCTGCCCCTGGTGACCCACAAGAAGGATGTGCAGAGCATCCGCGCCGGGCGCAAGTACCTGATCTTCTCCATCAGCGGCGCGGCCATGGCCTTCATTGCGCTGATCTTCATCATGCACTATGGCGTCAGCACGGACTTCGTGCTGGGCGGCGTGCTGGACATGAGCCGGATCGGCGGGCATGAGACGGTGCTGCGGGTGGTGTTCCTGCTGGCCTTCATCGGCTTCGGCACCAAGGCGGCGGTGTTCCCCATGTATGCCTGGCTGCCTGCGGCTTCGGTGGCTCCCACCCCCGTGACGGCGCTGCTGCACGCGGTGGCGGTGGTCAACGCCGGCGCCTACGCGGTGTTCCGCGTGATCTATTACTCCTTCGGCGCGAACTTCCTTTACGGGTCCGTGGCGCAGATCGTCGCGGTGTGCCTGGCCTGCTTCACCATTCTCTTCGGCTCCACCATGGCCGTGCGTGAGCAGCACTTCAAGCGCCGCCTGGCGTACTCCACCATCAGCAACCTGAGCTATATGCTCATGGGCGCGGCGCTGATGACCCCTGCGGGCATGGTAGGTGGGCTGAGCCACCTGGTATTCCACGGCCTGATGAAAATCGGCTTGTTCTACTGCGCCGGCGCTGTGCTGGTTCAGACGGGCAAGGAGTACGTGCAGGATCTGCGGGGCATGGGCCGGGTGATGCCCTTCACCTTCACCTGCTTTACCATTGGCAGCATCGCCATGGTGGGCATTCCGCCCCTGTGCGGCTTCGTGAGCAAGTGGAACCTGCTCACCGCCGCGGCGGACACGGGCAGTTGGTGGGGCATTGTGGCCATTGCAACGCTGATCGTCTCGGCAATTCTTACGGCGGTGTATCTGTTCAAGGTGGTCGCGGTGGCCTGGTTCCGGCCCCTGGATGCGGGGGACGCCGCCCTGGCTGGCAAGAACACCGATCCCGGCTGGCAGATGAAGCTGCCCCTGGCGCTGCTGTGCGTGGTGGTGGTGCTCTGCGGCCTGTTCTCCACGCCCTTTGTCCAGTGGCTGCGCAGCGTAGCCGCCGGGCTGGCGCTGTAAGAAAGGAGGCGTTCCGATGCTGCTGTATCCTCTGCTTTGCTTTGGACCGATGGTTCTGGCGGTGGCGTGCTATGTGCTCGGCCGCTTTTCCAAGCCCAAGCGCGACCTGGCCATGGGCCTGACGGTAACGGCTGTGTTCGTAGGCGCGCTGACGTTGAACTTCCTGCCCGGCAGCTTTGCCTGGGAGGGCTTCTGCGGCCTGGGGCTGCACCTGTCTGCGGATGGCTTCCGGGGCGTTTACGCCACGGTGGCGGCCTTCATGTGGATGGCTACCGGCTGGTTTTCTCCGGAATATTTCACCCATTACCGCAATCGGAATCGTTACTACTTTTTCAACCTGATGACCCTGGGGGCCACCCTGGGAGTGTTCCTCTCCGATGACCTTTACACCACGCTGGTCTTTTTCGAGATCATGTCCCTGACCAGCTACGTCTGGGTGGCCCAGGAAGAGACGCCCGGCGCGCTGCGCGCTGGCGCCACCTACCTGGCGGTGGCCATCATCGGCGGCCTGACCACGCTCATGGGCCTGTTCCTGCTGTATCACCAGCTGGGCACGCTGTCCTTCGAGGGCATGAAGGCCGCGGCGGCCACCCTTACCGACCGCTCCGGGCTGACGGTGGCGGCATGGCTGACCCTGGCGGGCTTTGCGGCCAAGGCGGGCCTGTTCCCCCTGCACATCTGGCTGCCCAAGGCGCATCCGGTGGCCCCCGCCCCGGCCAGCGCGCTACTCAGCGGCATCCTGACCAAGTCGGGCGTGTTTGGGCTGATCGTCATCTGCGCCAACCTGATGCAGGGCGACTGCTGGTTTGGCGACGCGCTGCTGACCCTGGGCGCCATTACCATGTTCTTGGGCGCGGTGCTGGCGCTGTTCTCCGTGGACCTGAAGCGGGTGCTTGCCTGCTCCTCCCTGAGCCAGATCGGTTTCATCACCGTGGGCCTGAGCATGATGGTCCTGCTGGGGCAGGAGGGTTCCCTGGCCGCCTATGGCAGCGTCATGCACATGATGAACCACTCCCTGATCAAGCTGGTGCTGTTCATGGCGGCGGGCGTGGTGTACATGAACCTGCATAAACTGGACCTGAACGACGTGCGCGGCTTCGGCCGGAACAAGCCGCTGCTGCACATCGCCTTCCTGGTGGGAGCGCTGGCCATTGCCTGCGTGCCCTTTGTGGGCAGCGGATACCACTCCAAGAGCCTGATTCACGAGGCCATCCTGGAGTATGTGGCGCACCTCAACAACCTGGGCGTTACTGCCGCCAGCTATCAGTTTGTGGAGGGACTGTTCGTGTTCTCCGGCGGGCTGACGGTGGCGTATATGCTCAAGCTGTACATTTGCCTGTTCTGGGAGAAGAATCCCGAGCATCAGGCGGAATACGACGCCATGGCCGGCAAGTACATGAACCGGTGCACCGCGGCTACGCTGCTGGTTCCCGCAGCCATTTTGCTGGCGCTGGCGGTGCTGCCCGGCCAGCTGTTCTCTCCGCTGGGAGCGTTGTGCGCGCCCTTCTTTGGCCAGGAGGCCATCAGCGGCGAAATTGTCTACTTCTCCGGCGAGAACCTGCTTGGCGCGGCCAAGTCCCTGGCTATCGGCCTGGTGGTCTATTTCCTGGTGGTGCGGCTGTGGCTCATGGCCAAGAATGAAAAGGGCGCGCGGGTTTACGTGAACCGCTGGCCCCGGAAGCTGGACCTGGAGGACGCGGTGTACCGCCCCGTGCTGCTGAAGCTGCTGCCCGGCCTGTGCACGCTGGTGGTGCGCTTTGTGGCCGAGCTGCCGGAGACGGTGGTGCTCTTCCTGCGGGGTACCATTTTCAGCAAGCGCAAGAAGGCTCATGCCGTGCCGGTGGGCAACCGCTTCACCTATGCCTGCGGCAAGTTGGTTAACGGCATAGCCATTGCGCTCAATGCCACCTTCCTGCGAAATCATCCCATGCGGACGGACTTCGAGTATGTGTTTGACGCATCCTGGAAGGAGTTCATTACCGGAACGCATATCATCATCCGCAGCGTGTCCTTTGGGCTGCTGCTGCTGTGCATAGGCCTCTACTTCACCTGCGCCTACCTGATGATGCATTGATTCCCGAGGCGGGGAGCCAGGGGCGGGAAACCGTTTGCGGCTTCCCGCCCTGTTTTTTTGCGCGTTCCCGTTGCATTTCTGGGGAAAATTCGGTATCATATAACCTATGAACTTATGCCCACGGGCGATGGAGGGACGGCCTTGACCAACGATCGGCTTGCGAAAATTCGCAACTTTTGCATTATTGCGCATATCGACCATGGCAAATCCACCCTGGCGGACCGCATTCTGGAGACCACCGGGGTGTTTGAAAAGCGGGAGATGGTGGAGCAGATTCTGGACAGCATGGAGCTGGAACGGGAGCGGGGCATCACCATCAAGAGCAAGGCGGTGCGCATGCGCTATCAGGCCAAGGATGGGCAGGTGTATACCCTGAACCTGATCGACACTCCCGGCCATGTGGACTTCACCTATGAGGTAAGCCGAGCCTTGGCGGCCTGCGAGGGGGCGCTGCTGGTGGTGGACGCCACCCAGGGCATTGAGGCGCAGACACTGGCCAATGCCTATATGGCCATTGACCATAACCTGGAGATTGTGCCGGTGATCAATAAAATCGACCTGCCCTCGGCGCAGCCGGAGGTTGTGCGCCAGGAGATCGAAGATGTCATTGGCCTAGACGCCTCCTATGCGCCTTGCGTTTCCGCCAAGACGGGGCTGAATATCGAGGATGTGCTGGAGGCGATTGTGCAGCATATCCCCTCCCCCCAGGGCGATGAGGAAGCGCCCCTGCAGGCGCTGATCTTCGATGCGTTTTATGACAACTACAAGGGCGCCATTTGCTTTGTACGGGTGATGCAGGGACGGCTGAAGACCGGCATGCGCATGCGGCTGATGGCCGGCAAGGGCGAGTTTGACGTGGTGGAGCTGGGCACATTCAACCCCGGCTACAATCCCTGCGACGAGCTGCTCCCCGGGGATGTGGGCTACGTCTGCGCCTCCATCAAGGATGTGCGGGATACCCGCGTGGGCGACACCATCACCGACGCGGCGCGCCCCGCGCCCCAGCCCCTTCCCGGTTACCGTCATGTAACGCCCATGGTGTATTGCGGCGTATATCCCGCCGACGGCGCGGACTATCCCAACCTGAAGGACGCCCTGGAAAAGCTCCGGATGAACGACGCTTCCCTTTCCTTCGAGCCGGAAACCTCCGTGGCATTGGGCTATGGCTTCCGCTGCGGCTTTCTGGGGCTGCTGCACATGGACATCATCACCCAGCGGCTGGAGCGGGAATTCGACCTGAACCTGGTGACCACCGCGCCCAGCGTCATCTATCATGTCACCAAGACCGACGGAACCGTGCGCAACATCGATAACCCCACCAACTTGCCGCCCGTGGGGGAAATTGCCAAGATTGAGGAGCCCTACGTTCACGCGGAGCTGTTCACGCCCCAGGAGTACGTAGGCACGCTCATGGACCTGTGCCAGGACAAGCGGGGGACCTTCATCGATATGCAGTATGAGGGCAGTCGGGTAAAGCTGAACTACGATATTCCCC
>DBFBGQ010000136.1:0-10664 GCA_048201975.1 Candidatus Egerieenecus sp.
TTGCATGTTTGTAAAATATGTTTATAATAGAAAGTAGTCTTGTATATAATAAACGCAATGGGGGGATCGTATGGGCCCCGAAGGTTTCCAAAGGGCGATCGGAAAGCCCTTTGGTCGCGCCGAGGCTTTCGATTCAATCCCAAAGGATTGAATCGAAAGGTCGCTTCGCGACTTGACCTTTCGAAGAAAGGTCAACCTTGCAGGCGCGAAATCCCCTGCGCTTGCAAGAATGCATTCTATAACTTGCAAAAAGATAAAGCAGAATACTTTGTCAACACACTGGGCGGCGCTTCCCCCTCACCGAGGGGAAAGCGCCGCTTTTTTATGCTTCCTAACATAAGCTGGCCGTCTCTTGCCGCAAGGCCTGCAAGGCCGCAATCGCCTCTGACGGCGACGCGCCGATACGCTCAAAAACCCCGTTCATCCGCCGGGCATAGTCCGCGGGATGTGCCGGAAAGCCCTCGATGCGGAAAATCGCCTTCTTCTCGTTGAGACACCAGCGGGCGTTGCGGGCGAACAGCGCCTGATTCAGCGCCGACGCAGCCCGGAACAGATGCCCCGTGAAATAGTAGATGTCGCCGTTGGGCAGGTTCTTCTCCGCCAGCTGGCAGGAGAAGTCCGCCTCGAAAAGGAAGAACCCCATCAGCGCCCGCCGCAGAGGCTCGGGGTAGACTTCCGCCCGGGCCTTCAGCGCAGCCAGCGACGGATCCGCGTACAGCAGCCGGCAGCTGGCCAGCTCGCCCCGATACATCACATCCAGATACGCATGGGGATGCCCCGTCTGATAGTGCGCGGAAAACTCACCCCGGTCGGTGCGCTCCACCACATCCTGCACCCGGTCCATATCCCGCAGGATCAGGTCCACGTGCACGCCGTCCATCACCAGCCAGCCGCCGCAGTTCACCCACGCGCCCCAGCCGCCCTCCGAACACACCAGGTTTTCCCGATGCTCATCATCCAGTTCCCGGGCCAGGCGGCTAAGCGCCCCGGCATCCAGCGCTCCATGGCGGTAGTATACCCCAATGTCCACATCCGAGCCCGCGGTGGCCGTGCCCGTGGCCAGGGAGCCCCCCAAGGCGACGCCCGCCACAAAGGGGCACGTCCGCAGGGCTTCCGTTACCCGCTGTATCAAGTCATCCTTCATGCTTGTCCCTCCTGACGAAATGCCGGCAGAGCTTCACAGCAGCCGCAGGCCGGGCACGGCGTTGAGCTCCAGCCCCGCCAGCTCTCCCCGGCGCAGGCGGTAGTATGCCGCGGAGCCGATCATCGCGGCGTTATCCGTGCACAGTTCCAGGCGCGGCATGTACAGGGGAATCCCCGCCGCGTCGCACTTCTCCTGCATCATCCGCCGCAAAAGCCGGTTGGCGGATACGCCTCCGGCCATGGCCAGGGCCTTGGCATGGGTTTCCCTGGCGGCCAACACCGCCTTCTCCGTCAGGCTGGAGACCACCGCCCAGCGGAAGGATGCCGCCATGTCCGCCCGGGGCAATTCCTCTCCCCGTTGGGTCATCCTGTGCGCGGCGTTCAGGAAGGCGGTTTTCAGCCCGCTGAAGCTGTAGTCATACCGGCCCTCGGGGTGCGGAGCAGGCAGTGTCATGGCATGAGGGTTTCCCTCCTCCGCCAGCTTGTCCAGGGTGGGACCGCCGGGATAAGGCAGGCCCAGCACCCGTGCGGCCTTGTCAAAGGCTTCCCCCGCCGCGTCGTCCATGGTCTGGCCCAGCAGGCGGTATTCCCCGTAGTCCCGCACCTCCACCAGATGGCTGTGCCCCCCGGAAACCACCAGGCACACAAAGGGCGGCTCCAGCTCCGGGTAGGTCAGGTAATTGGCGGAGACGTGCCCTTCGATGTGGTTCACCGGGACCAGCGGCTTGCGTGCGGCATAGCTCAGGCCCTTCATGCAGCTAACCCCGGTGAGCAGCGCTCCCACCAGCCCCGGACCGTAGGTCACCGCAAGGGCGTCCACCTGCTCCAGGGTCATGCCCGCCTGGGCCAGCGCCTGGTCCACCACCCGGTCGCAGGCCTCCACATGGGCCCGGCTGGCAATCTCCGGCACCACGCCTCCGTACAGGGCATGCAGGTCTATCTGGGAAAACACCACGTTGGAGAGCATGCGCCTCCCGTTTTCGATCACCGCGGCGGCAGTTTCATCGCAGGAGGATTCCAGGGCCAGGATGCGCACCTGCGCCTTCTCCCGCAGCTCCGCCAGCAGCCGTTCATTTTCCATGATCGCTTTTGTCTCCTTTTTCAATGGCGCCCCGCCAGCCGGATCCCCCCCGGCGCAGGGCCAGCTCGGTCATGGCCTCCCCCAGGCAGAGCGCTCCCAGCCAGCTTCCGCCGATCAGCGCGGCGTAGTGGACGAAAAACGATGTGGGCATCAGGCGAATCAGCAGATCCGTCTCCGGGTTCAGCAGCCATAGATCATTGGTGAAAGCCAGGCGGTGAAACAGCACAAACAGGGAATCGAAATCCACCGCGCCCCACACCAGCAGCGCGGCCAGCGCCGTGAGCATCCCCCGCAGGCCGTCCCGGAAGCCCCGCAGCGCCTGCCGGTCCGGCCGCCGGAGCAGCCAGCAGCCGGTGAGGCAGAGCAGGGACAGTGCCACCGCTCCCAGCGCCACCGCCCGGTCCAGCTGGAACAGCGCCCGCACATCGGCCATGTGCTCCTGCTCCTTGGCGTGAAAGGCTTCCTCTGTGGCCACGCCGTTCACCGTAGCGCTGAGCTGAAATGTATCCGTCTCCCCCGAAAGGTACCCGGCGATCATCACCGCCGCGTCGGGGTAGTCCTCCGCCGCCAGCCCGGTGGACTGCGGCGGCGCGTGCTGCTCCATCAGCGAAAGCATCAGCGGCGCGCTGCCCCCCAGGGCGTCGGTCAGCAGGGTCAAAAGCGCCAGGGCGGCGCTGACAGCCAGCGCCGCCCCAAGGATCCGGCGAAGTATTCGCATGGAAAGCCCTCCGGCCGTTTTCCCCGGCAGGTTTCCGGGGAATGTTGTGCTTACTGCATTTTCAGGTAGGCGGTAACGAAGCCCTCCAGGTCGCCGTTCATCACGTCGTCGATGGCGCCCACCTCATAGCCTGTGCGGTGATCCTTCACCATGGTATAGGGCTGAAAAACATAGGAGCGGATCTGGCTGCCCCACTCGATTTTTTTCATTTCGCCCTTGATGTCGGCCATCTGCTGTTCCTTTTCCCGCTCCCGCAGCTCCAGCAGGCGGGCCTTCAGCATGCGCAAGCAGGTGGCGCGGTTCTGCACCTGATCCCGCTCGGTCTGGCAGGCCACCACGATGCCCGTAGGGAAGTGGGTCATGCGCACGGCGGAGCTGGTCTTGTTCACGTTCTGGCCGCCCGCGCCGCTGGAGTGGTAGGTGTCCACCCGCACGTCCTTCATGTTGATTTCAATGTCGTCGTTGTCATCCTCCAGGATGGGGGCCACGTCCAGGGAAGAGAAGGAGGTGTGCCGCCGGGCGTTGGCGTCAAAGGGGCTGATGCGCACCAGCCGGTGCACGCCCTTTTCCCCCCGCAGGTAGCCGTAGGCATGATCGCCGCTCACCTGAAATGTCACGGACTTGATGCCCGCCTCGTCCCCGTCCAGCAGGTCCAGCAGCTTCACCTGAAAGCCCATCTTTTCGCAGTAGCGGGTGTACATCCGGTAGAGCATCTGCGTCCAGTCCTGGGCTTCGGTGCCGCCGGCCCCGGCGTGCAGGGAGAGGATGGCGTCGCTGTCGTCGTAGTCCCCGCGCATGAGCGTTTCCAGCTCCAGGGCGTCGGCCTGCTCCTTGAGCTTTTGCAGCTCCTCCCCCACTTCCTGCACCATGCTCTCGTCGTTTTCCTCCTTGGCCAGGGAGATCATCACTTCAATGTCGTCGGCGGTGGAGAGCAGCTTTTCATAATGGCCGAGGCGGTTTTTCAGGTGCCCCAGCCTCTGGTTTACCTTGGTGGAGCGCTCCAGGTCGTTCCAGAACTCCGGCTGGTTCATTTCCTCGCTGAGCTCGTCGATCTGTTCCCGCATGTGACCCACATGCAGGGCCTCCCCCGCGGTGAGAATCTGTTGGCGGACGTTGCCCACGTCCGATTGATATTGTTCCAGTTCAATCATGGTATTCCCTCATTCCATCTGTTCGGTCGGGTGAAGATGCGCGCGCCGGGTCAGTTGAACCAATTCACCGCCGCGTCAATCAAATCGACGACGGCCTCAACGATGTCGCTCCAGTGCAAACCGTGCCTCTTTTTTTCTTCCTTCTGCGCGTCATCCTGCGGCTGTTCCTGTCCGGCGCTGTCTCTATGTTTCATCGGCTGCAACCTCCCGGCTACGGCGGCGCGCCGCCAGCGTCCCTTCACCCCTGCGCGTCGCTCCGCCCGCAGCAGTTCTTGTACTTCTTGCCGCTGCCGCAGGGGCAGGGCTCGTTGCGGCCCACCTTCTGGGAAGCGGCCACCTTACGGGGCTGCCGGGGCTGGTCCCCGGCCAGGTGCGCCTCCACGGGCTTGGCCTGCTGCACCCGCTCGGGGGTGCGCTCCACCCGCGCCTGGTAAATGCGGCGGACGGTGTCCTCCCGAATGAAGTGGATCAATTCGTCGAACATGTGCCCGGACTCGATTTTGTACTCCACCACGGGGTTCTTCTGGGCGTAGGCGCGGTAGCCGATGCCGTCCCGGAGCTGATCCATGGCGTCGATGTGATCCATCCAGCGGTTGTCCACGGCGCTGAGCAGCATTACCCGCTCAAACTCCCGCATATCCACCCCCAGGCCGGTGAGCAGCTGCTCCCGCTCTTGATAGAAGTCCCGGGCCTCCGCCTTCATGGCGTCCACCAGCCCTGCTTTGTCCCCCTCCTGGATGAGCGCGTCCTGGGCGGCCAGGAACTGATGGCGCAGGCAGAGGTTCTCCAGGTACTGCGTCAGGGATTTCACATCCCACTCGGTGGGTTCCTCGCTGACGCAATCGTGCTGCATGCCATAGTCAATGATGCTGTCCGCCATTTTCAGGATGGAGTCATGGACGTTCTCGCCCATGAGCACCCGGCGGCGCTGGCCGTAGATCACTTCGCGCTGGCGGTTCATCACGTTGTCATACTCCAGCACGTGCTTGCGGATGTCGAAGTTGCGGCCCTCGATGCGCTTCTGGGCGCTCTCAATCTGCTTGGTGAGCATGCCCGCCTCCAGGGGCTCGTCATCCTTGAGGCCCAAGCGGTCCACCATGGCGCCAATGCGCTCGGAACCGAACAGGCGCATCAGGTCATCCTCCAGGGAGATGAAGAACTGGGTGGAGCCAGGGTCGCCCTGACGGCCCGCGCGGCCCCGCAGCTGGTTATCGATGCGGCGGCTCTCGTGGCGCTCGGTGCCGATGATGTGCAGGCCGCCGGTCTGCAGCACACGGTCGTGCTCCGCGTCGGTCTGCTGCTTGAACTGCTGCTTCAGCTCCTGATACCGGGCGCGGGCCTCCAGGATCTCCGGGGCCACGTCCTCGTTGTGGCCGGTGGCCGCCTCGATGATCTCATCCTCGTAGCCCTCCTGGCGCATGGCGCGGCGGGCCAGGAACTTGGGGTTGCCGCCCAGCAGGATGTCCGTGCCGCGGCCGGCCATGTTGGTGGCGATGGTCACCGCGCCCCAGTGGCCCGCCTGGGCCACGATCTCGGCCTCCTTGCGGTGGTTCTTGGCGTTGAGCACCTCATGGGGAATACCCCGGCGCTTGAGCATCTCCGAGAGCATTTCGCTGGTTTCCACGGTGACGGTGCCCACCAGCACCGGCTGGCCCTTTTGATGATGCTCCTCAATGGAGGCCAACACAGCGTTGAACTTGGCGGCCTTGTTCTTGTAGACCACATCGTTGAGGTCCTGGCGGATGTTGGGGCGGTTGGTGGGAATTTCCACCACGTCCAGGGCGTAAATGGCCTGGAACTCGCTCTCCTCCGTCTTGGCGGTGCCGGTCATGCCCGCCAGCTTGTGGTACATGCGGAAATAATTCTGGAAGGTGATGGTGGCCAGGGTCTTGCTCTCCCGCTCCACCTTCACATGCTCCTTGGCCTCGATGGCCTGGTGCAGGCCCTCGCTGTAGCGGCGGCCCACCATGAGCCGGCCGGTGAATTCATCCACAATGACCACCTGGCCGTTTTGCACCACATAGTCCACATCCCGCTTCATCAGGGCATGGGCGCGCAGGGCGCAATGGATGTGGTGGTTCAGCTCGGCGTTCTCCGGATCGTTGAGGTTCTCGATCTGGAAGGCGCTCTCCACCCGCTGGGCGCCCTCGTCGGTGAGGGCCACGGCCTTCTTCTTTTCATCGACGGTGTAGTGCTCCTCCCGGCGGAGCGCCCGCACCACCGCGTCGGCCTTTTCATACAGCTCGGTGGATTTGCTCCCCTGGCCGGAGATAATCAGCGGCGTGCGCGCCTCGTCAATGAGGATGGAGTCCACCTCGTCCACGATGGCGAAGGCGTGCTCCCGCTGCACCAGATCGCTCTGGCGAATGACCATGTTATCCCGCAGATAGTCGAAGCCCAACTCGTTGTTGGTGCCGTAGGTGATGTCGCAGGCATAGGCCGCCCGGCGCTCCGCGGGCTCCATGTCGTGAACGATCAGGCCCACGGAAAGCCCCATAAAGCGGTGCGCCTTGCCCATCCACTCGCTGTCGCGGCGGGCCAGGTAATCGTTCACGGTGACGATGTGCACGCCCTTGCCCGTGAGCGCGTTCAGGTACGCGGGCAGGGTGGCCATCAGGGTTTTGCCCTCGCCGGTTTTCATCTCCGCAATGCGCCCCTGGTGCAGCACAATGCCGCCCAGCACCTGCACATGGTAGGGCCGCTCCCCCAGCACCCGGGCGTCCGCCTCCCGAATGGCCGCGAAGGCCTCCGGCAGCAGATCATCCAGTGTCTCTCCCTTGGCAAGCCGCGCCTTGAACTCGTCGGTTTTGCCCCGCAGTTCCTCATCGCTCAGCCGGCGGTAGGGCTCGTCCAGCGCCTCTACCTGCTGCGCGATCTTTTCCAATTTTTTGATGGCCGCGTCCGAGCCGCCGCCCAAGATCTTTTTGATAAATTCCAGCATGTCCTTCTCCTTTTAACAATGCACAGGGCGCGTTTTTTTTACACACGCGGTATATTATAGCATGCGCGATGCCCTCCTGGCAAGGATTCCGGCCCCTTCCGGCAAAAGTCGCTGCGATTCGCACGGAATGGACGATTCTCCCAAGGGTTCGCCGCCGGTGATTGCCCCATGGCTGTTTCCCTGAATTCCGCGGCGCAGCGGCATTGTCAAGCGGCCCCCTGCAAGGCGCGTACTTTGCAGGGGGCCGCTTTCATGGTTGCTATGTTCGAGGGGTTACGCCTCCGCGGGGGATTCCGCTTCAACCTCCGTCTGCGCTTCCGGGATCACAATCCACGCGGCGCTGATCTGCCCGGGCAGGGACATGGTCATCACGCCATTGAAATACACGGTAACCTCGGCGTTCTCCTCCACGCCTTCCAGCTGCTCCGCCAGCGCGTTCACCTGCACGTCCCCGGCCTCCTCCGTGGTCAGCAGGAAGCCGTCCTCCGTCAGCTGGGACACCGTGCCGGTGAAGCGGTAGGCCGTCACCTTTTCCGCGGTCACCTGCGGGGGAATGGACCGGGTCATCATGCCGTTATACGTCACGAAAATGTAGTCGCCCACGGCGAAATCCACCGCGCCCTCCAGCAGGGTATCCTCGGTAAAGTGCACCTCCACCAGGCCGTGGCTCAGGGTGTTCACCATCAGCGTCGCGGAAAGGAGCTTCGCGGGCTCCTCCTGCGCTTCGTCCTCTGCCTGCTCCGCGGTTTCCTCCTGCGCTTCCTCTTCCGCAGGCTCCTGCGCTTCCTCATACACCGGGGAAATAATTTCCAGGATCTCGCCCTCCAGCACGGGGATCACCGTGCCATTCTCATCCCGCAGATCGCTTTCCGTGGACAGATCCGTTTTGGTGGCGTCATCCGCCAGGGCGACGCCCGTCAGGCACAGCGCGGCCAGCAACAGCCAGGCAATCATCTTCTTCATGTTCTTCATCGTCGTATGTCCTCCTTGTTTTTGGGGTACACCAGTAAGACGAATCAGCAGGGCAAAAGTTCCCCGCTGGGAAAAAATAATTTTGTTTTTCTTCCCTGTTCAAATGCACTCCGCCAAAAATAGCGCCGCGGGAGGCAACGTTCCTCCCGCGGGCAGGGGCCTGGGCAGCCTCAGCGCGCCTTGAGCCCAGGATCCTCCAGGTTGCTCACGTCAATTTTGCGGGCATGGTGCTCAATCTCCTTGACCATGGCCGTCAGGCGCCGGTTCACCGGGCAGTCCACCTGCAGCGACTCGCCCTTGCGTGCGATGTAGCCGTTGAAGTAGTCGATCTCCGTGGGGCGGCCGCGCTCCAGGCTTTGCAGGCTGGAGGACTTGAGCCTGCTATATTTCATGCCCACCAGGCGAATCATGGCGTGGCGGCGGAAGCGGTCCAGGGGACTGTCGCCCCGCATGAGCTTTTCATAGTCCAGCTTTCCCCCGAAGGGCGGCACCTGCAGCTTCATGGCGTGGGCCACGTCCATGGCCTCGCCGATCACCGCCAGGAAAATTTCTCGGGCGCGGCGGCGCTTGAGCATCTCTCCCAGATGCAGCCCGCAGATGGCGCCCAGGGAAGTGATGCAGCTGTTCACGATCAGCTTCGAATACAGCTCCGCGTAAATGTCCGGGCTGACGCGCGTCTCCACCACCGCGGAGAGCGCCTGCCGCAGGGACTCCATGCGGGGATGCTCTCCGGGCGCCAGCCGGCCGATGATGAAATCGCCGCCGCTGGTCATCTCCAGCTCTCCGGGGCCGTGCATGGTGGCTCCCCAGCCGATAACGCAGCCCACGGTGCGCTCCTTGCCCACAATGGCCGCCAGCGCGTCGGTGCAGATGCCGTTCTGCATGCTGACCACCAGCGCGTCCTCCCGAAGCAGGGGAAGCATGGCCTTGGCGCACTCGGGCATGTCGTAAGCCTTGGTGGCGATCAGGCACAGGTCAAAGGGATCCTTGAGCTCCTCCACCGCCGCCACGCTGTGCACGGGCACGGTATGCTCCCCGCAAAAGCCGCGGATATGCAGCCCGCGGCCGTTGGCCAGGTCGGCAATCTCCATGTGCTTGCACACCAGCCATACGTCGCAGCCCTTTTCCGCCATCAGCGCGGCGGTAATGCCACCGATGGCCCCCGCGCCAATGACGGCGATCCGACACTTCTCCATAATCCTCGCTCTCCTCTTTTGCGCGCCATACTGCACATGGCATAGGGGGAGCGGCCAGGCCTGGCCACTCCCCGAAAAATGTTACTTGATCATGCTCTGGGTTGTCAGCCAGCCCTGGTCGACACACTTTTGATGGCTGGTGGCATAGGGTCCGATGGCCGTCACCTGGGCGGAGGTCCGCGGGAAATGGATGCACAGGTGCCCGTCAAAGTTGTTGTCCGTGCGGTGCTGCGGGCTGTGGGGCATGGAGTGGGTGGAAGCCATGTAGACGCTGCCATCCGCAAAGATGACCCACACCGCCTTGGGATTCCAGGTGTTGCCGCCAAAGGCCTTCTCCAGGTTGGCGGTATCCTGCGCGGTAAGCGGCTCGGCATCCGCGTGGGCGCCGAAGGAGAACATGTGCACCTGCCAGCTCAGCCCGGTGGAGAAGTCATACACCGTGGCGTAGGGATACTTCTTCGCCAGCGCCTTGACGGTGGTGTACCAGTTGGCGTACTTCACCATGCTGGCGGTGGGCTTGGTCACCGTGCCGGTGCTGGTGCTGGTGGTGGCGGTGGGCGTAGCCGTGGCCTGGGATCCCGCGTTGTTGGCGATGGCGCTGGAGCTGTTGAGCACGGACAGGGTATTCGCGCCCGCGATGCCGTCCACCTTCAGCCCGTTCTTGCGCTGGAAGGATTTCAGCGCCTCAAAGGTCTGCACGCCGAACTTGCCGTCAGCGGCGCCGCTGAGGTAGCCCAGGGAAATCAGCCGCGCCTGGAGCTCCCGCACCGAGTCGTTGCTGTCCCCCTGCATAATCAGGGAGCTGGTGGGCGCAGGCGTCGCCGTAGCGGTCTCCGCCTTCACCGCGGTGGAGGAGTACAGCTTGCTCTGGGTATCCTTGCCCGCGATGCCGTCCCGGAGCAGCCCGTTCCGCTTCTGGAACAGTGTGACCGCCTCGGCCGTGGCGGTGCCGTATTTGCCGTCGGCCTCGCCGGTGAGGTAACCCAGCTGAATCAGCCGGGTCTGCAAGGCGACAACCTCCGTGCCCGTGGCGCCCTTGCGCAGGGTAGTGTAGGTATCCACCGTGCCGCCGGCAAGGTCTCCGGAATAGGTCACGGCCAGGGCGCTGTACATCTTGGATTGGGTATCGTAGCCCGCCACGCCGTCCACCTTCAGGCCGTTCTTTTCCTGGAAGGCCTTGATGGCCGCCACGTCGTCCGCCTTGCAGGTGCCGTCCACGTTGGCGTCATAGTAGCCCAGCTGGGTCAGGCGCGTTTGCAGGGAGGACACGGCCGAGCCCGTGACGCCCAGCTTGATGAGCACCACGTTGTCCTCGGTCACGGGCGTGGGGGTGGGCGTAGCGGTGGCGCCGGCCGCCAGGGCGTTGGCGCTCTCCAGCATGGCCTTGGTCTGGGTGCCCACCGCGCCGTCCGCGGTCAATCCGTTGGCCTTCTGGAAGGCCTTCACCGCGCTTTGGGTATCC
>DBFBGQ010000137.1:0-24038 GCA_048201975.1 Candidatus Egerieenecus sp.
GCGGGAACACAACCGGCTTAAAATGCGAGCGTCTCTCAAAATGGTTTCGTAGTGCTCACAGAAATTGAAAAGCTATCCACATGCGGGTCTGTTTTTCGACAGCCCTGGTTTCTTATGCCTCTTTTCGCTTTGGCTGGTTGCTTTTTGACGCTATGCCGCCGTTTTTCTCTAGATTTGTTTGCAAAATGGGCGTGCCGCAGAAGTTGCTTTCTGCAACACGGCCATGGAAATAATGAACGCCAGCGGGCCGTCACCAACGGGGCGGCGTGGCGGGACAGCGCAGGCGGAGCTTTGCGCAGCGCGCCTGGACGTAACATCCGCACAGGGCGCAGGTGGCCACGCGCAGGTAAGGGCAGGCGCGGCATTGGGCCAGGCGCTGGGCCATGAGCGCCTCGGGGGCGCGCTCCTCCTGCGGAAGGTCGGCTACGTAGGCGGCCAAGAAGCTTTCCAGCTCGGCGGGGGTGGGAAAAACGGTCTCGCATAAACGGCAATAGGGCATGGCAAGATACCTCCACCAGGGCATCATACCATGTCCGCCGGGGATATGCAAGGTTCAACCGTTGGCGCTGGTCCAGCCCTCGAGGGTCGCCTCCTCAATATCCGCGCCCAGCTCCCGCAGCATGCCGGGAAGGTTTTCATAGCCCCGGGCGATGTGTCCGGTGGGGTCGGAAAGCAGGGTTTCTCCCTGGGCCAGCAATCCAGCCAGCATCAACGCCGCGCCGCCGCGCAGGTCGGTGCTGGTGACCGCTGCGCCCTGGAGAGGATATCCTCCCTCCACCAGGGCGATGCGGTCTTCAATGCGGATTCTCGCTCCCAGCCGCGCCAGCTCCCGGGCGTGCATGAAGCGGTTTTCAAAGATGGTTTCGCAAAAGACCGACGCGCCCCGGCTGCAAAGGGCCAGGGCCATCATGGGCGCTTGCATGTCCGTGGGAAAGCCGGGGTAGGTCAGCGTGCGCACCTGGATGGGATACTTGGCCCGGCCTGTAATCCGCAGCCCTGCTTGACTTTCCCGGAAGTCAACCCCCGCTTCCCGCAGCTTGTAGAGCACTGCCCGCATGTGGTCCGGACGAATGTTCCGCAGGAATACGCTGCCCTGGGTCATGCCCGCGGCGCAGCACAGGGTGCCTGCCTCAATGCGGTCGGGTATGGGGCGGTATACGCAGCCGTGCAATTCCCGGACGCCCTCCACCAGCAGGGTGCTGCTGCCGCTGCCACGAATTTTTGCGCCCATGCGGGAGAGCAGCGCGCACAGGTCCACAATTTCCGGCTCCTTGGCGGCGTTTTCTATGCGTGTGACGCCGTGGGCCAGCACCGCCGCCAGCAGAATGTTTTCCGTGGCGCCCACGCTGGGAAAATCCAGGTATACGCTGCCGCCCCGCAGGGCGCCCTGCAGGGTTACCGAGCCGGGGGTCAGCGTGGATTCTGCGCCCAGCGCTTGCATACCCTTCAAGTGCAGGTCGATGGGCCGTTGGCCAATGGCGCAACCGCCGGGCAGGCCCACCCTGGCATATCCCGTCCGCGCCAGCAGCGGCCCCATGACCAGCACTGATGCACGCATCCGGCTGAGCAGGTCTTCGTCCACCGGAGAGACCGGCTCCGGGGTGAACAGGGTCACCGCGTCCCCTTCCCGGCAGATCTGCGCGCCGCAATCCTGCAGGATGGCCCAGAGGGTGTCCACGTCCGTCAGATGCGGCACGCCTTCAATCCGCAAAGGTTCCCGGGTCAACAGCCCCGCGCATAGGATGGGCAGCACCGCATTTTTTGCGGTGTGGACCTCCAGCTCGCCCCGCAGCCGCTCCGCGTGGCGGATTCGATAAAGAGCCATGGCGCACCTCCTGCCATGCAGTATGCGCCGTGCTTGTCAAATTCATGCGGCGAATGCGGCGCAGGCTACGGCTTTTTCCCGTTTTGCCAACGCCTGACACTTGCGTAGGGGACAAAAATGTGGTATACTGCATAAAGTCAAAGAAAGTCAGTCTTTGGCGGGGAAGAAATGAGGCGATACCATGCGATTGAGCGATACCATTGAAAGCTTTATTAAGCAGCTGCTTTCCCAGGATGAAACGGAAGTGGAGCTGAAGCGGAACGAGCTGGCGGAGTATTTTGGCTGCGCGCCCTCGCAGATCAACTATGTGCTGGCCACGCGCTTTACCCCGGACCATGGGTATGTGATCGAAAGCCGGCGGGGTGGCGGGGGATACATCCGCATTGTCCGGGTGGTGCAGTCCACGGGGCAGCACCTGCTGTACCTGATCCATGAGCGCATTGGCGAAACCATCAACGAGACGGACGCGGCGCATCTGATCGGTCAGCTGGCGGAGCGCAAGCTGATCACCGACCAGGAGGCGGAGATCATGCGGGCGGCCACCTCGGCGCAGGCGGTTTCCGTGCCGGTGCCCGATCCCCTGAAGGACGCCGTTCGCGCCCGCACGCTGAAGAGCATGCTCATTGCCATTGCCCGGCAAAATCGTGCCCCCTGAGCGCCAAATGCGCCGCGCCGCCATAGCCTATCAAGGAGAGCGTCCGCTCGACCGCCCCCCTGGGGCGACGTATGGAAGGAGAAACCTATGCTTTGTGAGGAATGCAAGGTCAACGAGGCCTCGTACACCATTTCGGTGATGGTGGGGGGAGAAATTACCACCCGGCACCTGTGCGGGGATTGCATGGCCAAAATGAACATGGACATTGCCAGCGGGAACATCAAGAGCCTGCTGTCCACCATATTATCCGCCATCACGGGGGATACTGCCCCTGTGAGCTCCGGGCAGGAAGTGGTCTGCCCCCGGTGCCACATGACCCTGGGGGAGTTTACCCGCACGGGGCACCTGGGCTGCCCCAAGTGCTATGAAGCCTTCCGGGAGCAATTGCAGCCCATGCTGTTGCAGATCCACGGCCGGGTGCAGCATGCGGGACGTCAGCCCCTGTCCACCGCGGAGGACCAGCGCAAGCGCACCGCCGCGGAGACGCTGCAGCGCCAGATGGAGCAGGCCGTGGCCCTGGAGGACTTTGAAACGGCGGCCCGCCTGCGGGACCAGCTCCGGGCGCTGTCCGCCAACGGGGAGGGAAGGGCATGAGCGAATTGGATGTGGTGCTGTCCTCACGGGTGCGCCTGGCCAGAAACTATGAGGATCTGCCCTTCGACCTGGGGGAAAAGCCCGACAGCGCCGCCATGTGCGTGGCGCGAACGGTGCAGGCGCTGCGCCTGGAGGAGGACGCCCCGGTATACGATCTGGTGCGATTGCGGGAGTTGACCCCGCTGCAGCGGCAAAACCTGGCGGAGAGCCGCAAGATCAGCCGGGACCTGATGTCGCGGGCGGCATCCGCCGCGGTGCTTCTGCGGGAGGAGGATGCGCTGTCCATCATGATGAACGAGGAGGATCACTTGCGCATTCAGGCCATGAGCCCCGGGCTCAATCTGGGGGAGGCTGCGGAAAAATGCTTCCGGGCGGAGGACAGCCTTTCCCGGCACGTGACATTTGCCTTTGATAGCCAGCTGGGCTATCTTACCGCCTGCCCCACCAACACGGGAACCGGCATGCGCGCCAGCCTGCTGATGCACCTGCCCATGCTGACGCTGTGCAAGCAAATGGGCAACGTGGGGCAGATTGTGGCCAAGGTGGGGCTGACCATCCATGGGGTGTACGGAGAAGGTTCGGAAGCCCTGGGGAACCTGTATCAGGTATCGAACCAGGTGACCCTGGGGCGCACGGAACAGGAGCTCATCAGCGCGGTGACAGCAGTGGGGCACCAGCTCATCGACATGGAGCGCACCTTGCGGGACAAGGCGCTGGCCAGCGGCCGCGTGACCCTGGAGGATTCTGTGTACCGGGCGTGGGGTCTGCTGAACCATGCCCGTCTGATGCCCAAGAAGGAGTTTTTCGCCCACTGGTCCAACCTGCGCCTGGGGGCGGCCACGAAGCTTCTGTCCGTCTCCCTGGAACGGGTGGACGCGCTTTTGACGGACTGCCAGGACGCCCATCTGTGCGCCTGGGAGGAGGCCGCCCTGGAGGGGACGGCCCTGGATCAGGCCCGGGCCAAGCGCGCACGGATGATGCTGGCAGGTTAAAATCCGGCGCGGACGGGCAGGATGATTTGCGCATCGATTGAGGAGGTTTTCCATGGCGATATTCGGTCGGTTTACGGAGCGGGCGCAGCGCGCCCTGTCGGCTGCCCAGCGGGAGGCCGCGGAGCTGCGCCAGCCCTATGTGGGCACGGAGCACCTGCTGCTGGGGCTGCTCAAGGAGCCGGAGCGGCTTCCGGAGGCCATCGGCTCCCGGGTGAATTACCAGCAGGTGCGGGACATGCTCAGCGCAGGCGCGGGAGAGCGGCTCAGCGCTATTGGCGCGCCGGCGCTGTTTGAGCTGACCCCCCGGGCCAAGAAGCTGCTGGAGCAAAGTATTCTGGAGTCCCGTAGGCTGGGGCAGAGCTATGTAAGCGTGGAGCACTTCTGGCTGGCCATCCTCCGGGAGGGGGACGGCGTGGCGGCCAACGTGCTGCGGCAGCTGGGCGTGGATTTTGACAAGGCCCGGGAGGAGCTGCTGATTCAGCTGCGCACCCAGCCCTACGGCAACGCCGCGGGCATGGAGCAGGAGCGGCCCACGGAAAAGAGCAAGGGCAAGCAGGAGACGCCCACCCTGGCCCAGTACAGCCGGGATCTGACCCAGGCGGCGCGGCAGAGCGAGCTGGACCCGGTAATCGGCCGGGACGGGGAGATCCAGCGCATCATCCAGATTTTGTCCCGGCGCACCAAGAACAATCCCGTGCTCATTGGCGAGCCCGGCGTGGGCAAGAGCGCCGTGGTGGAGGGCCTGGCCCAGCGCATTGCCCAGGGGAATATCCCCGAGCTGCTGCGGGACAAGCGGGTGCTCTCCCTGGACATGGGGAGCATGATCGCCGGAAGCAAGTACCGGGGCGAGTTTGAGGAGCGGCTGAAAAACGCCATGGAGGAGATTCGCAAGGCGGGAAACATCATCCTGTTTATTGACGAGATCCATAATCTGGTGGGCGCGGGCAAGGCGGAGGGCAGCATGGATGCCGCCAACATTCTCAAGCCGGCCCTGGCCCGGGGTGAGCTCCAATGCGTGGGCGCCACCACCCTGGACGAGTACCGCAAGAACATTGAGAAGGACGCGGCCCTGGAGCGGCGCTTTCAGCCGGTGATGGTGGGGGAGCCCACCCCCGAGGAGGCGCTGGAGATTCTCAAGGGCCTGCGGGACCGGTATGAGGCCCACCATAAGGTGCGCATCACCGACGAAGCCTTGCAGGCTGCGGTGACGCTCTCGGACCGGTATATTGCGGATCGCTTTCTCCCGGACAAGGCTGTGGACCTGATGGACGAGGCTGCCAGCCGGGTGCGCATCCAGGCGTTTACCGCGCCACCGGATGTCAAGGCGCAGGAGCAGCGCCTGGAGGCGGTGCAGATTGAAAAGCGGGAAGCCATCGCGCACCAGGACTATGAGAAGGCTGCGGGGCTGCGTGACCAGGAGCGGGCGCTGCTCAAGGAAATCAAGGAAAAGCGCGCCGCCTGGGAGCAGACCAAAAACGCCGCCAAGGATGTGGTCACCGAGGAGGACATCGCGCAGATTGTGGCCAGCTGGACGGGCATACCCGTGAAGAAAATGACCGAGAGCGAAGCGGACCGCCTGCTTCATCTGGAAGAGGTGCTCCATCAGCGTGTCATTGGCCAGGATGAGGCGGTCAGCGCGGTGAGCCGGGCCATCCGCCGGGCGCGGGCGGGGCTGAAGGATCCCAAGCGGCCCATCGGTTCGTTCATCTTCCTAGGCCCCACAGGCGTGGGAAAAACGGAGCTGTGCCGCGCCCTGGGGGAGGCCATGTTCGGGGATGAGGACAGCGTGATTCGCGTGGACATGTCCGAGTACATGGAGAAGCACACCACCTCCCGGCTGGTGGGCTCCCCGCCTGGTTACGTAGGCTATGAGGAGGGGGGACAGCTTACCGAGGCGGTGCGCCGCAAGCCGTACAGCGTGGTGCTGCTGGACGAGGTGGAAAAGGCTCACCCGGATGTGTTCAACATCCTCTTGCAGATCCTGGAGGATGGTCGCCTGACGGACAACACGGGCCGGGTGGTCAGCTTCAAAAACACCATCATCGTCATGACCAGCAACGCCGGGGCGCATACCATCGGCTCCGGTCGGTCCCTGGGCTTTGGCGGCGGAAGCCTCACCGATGCCCGCAGCTATGAGACCATGAAGGAAACCGTGATGAAGGAGGTCAAGGAGCTGTTCCGGCCGGAGTTTATCAACCGGGTGGATGAGCTGATCGTGTTCCATCCCCTGGAGCAGGAGGACATCCGCAAGATTGCGCGGCTGTTCCTGGGCCAGCTGGAGAAGCGGTTGACGGAGCGGAACATTCGCCTGCGCTATGGCGAGGACGTGGTGGCGTACCTGGCTCAGGAAGGCTTTGACGCCAAGTATGGCGCGCGGCCGCTGCGCCGGGTGATCCAGCGCCTGGTGGAGGATACGCTTAGCGAGGAATTGATCGCCGGCGCCATTTCCCTGGGCGATACGGTGCAGCTCCGGGTGGAGGACGACCGGATCGCCGTCAGCCGGGCGGAGCGGACGCAACCGGCGCAGGTGCAGACGGAAACGGTATAAAGGCTGGATTTTCCAGCAACAGCGGCCATTGCCAAGGCAGAGCGGCAATGGCCGCTGTTTTTGTGCGCGCAGGCGCAAAGACGTCCTCAGGCGGGAAAAAACAAAAATAAAGATTCTTTGATTTTCTTTGAATTAGCGAGAAAACAGTTGAAATAGTTAGATATTTGCATTAGAGTCCACGTTTTTGACCTTCTCAATCTTTGACTATCTTTGACTTTTAGGGTATACTTTAGTCACGGTTCAGGGATGAGCCGGATAAAAGAAGCGAACAAGAGCCAAAGCTTGAAGGAGGTCATTGAATATGTATACGCTAGTTCCTTATCGTTCCCGTCGTGAGGTTTCCCGTCCCAGCCTGTTTGACGATCGTTTCTTCCGCTCGTTCTTCGACATGAACGACATGGTCGGTTCTGCCGGCTTCCGGGTGGATGTAAAAGAGCAGCCCGACGCCTACACCCTGGAGGCGGAGCTGCCCGGGGTCAAGCAGGATCAGATCAACTTGACCGTGGAAAATGACGTGCTCACCATCGCCGCGGACATGAACGTGGAGAAAAAGGAAGAGAAGGAGTCCTACCTGTACTCCGAGCGCCGCTACGGCCACATGGCCCGGAGCTTCAACCTGGAGGGCATTCACCAGGAGGGCATTTCCGCCGAATACAAGGACGGCGTGCTCACCGTGCGCCTGCCCAAGAGCACGCCCGAACCTGAAAAGGTTGCCCGGCGCATCGAGATCAAAAACGTGTAAAGCTGGTCATGCAAAGCGGCCTGCCTTCCCCGGAACTGGGGAAGGCAGGCCGCATTTTTTTGCGGGATTACCAGGTTTTCCAGGCGTCCAGCTCCTGCTGGTTGCACAGCACCTGATGCCCGGGCTCGATTTCCTGCCAGCGGGGAGGATGTTGCTCGTAGTGGTGGCAGGCGGGATCGTAAACCTCCAGCACCTTGTTCTTCTCCACGTCCGGATTGGGCTGGGGGATGGCGGAGAGCAGCGCTCGGGTGTAGGGATGGGCGGGATGCCGGAACAGGGTTTCCGTGTCGGACATTTCCACGATCAGCCCCTTGTGCACCACCGCAATGCGGTCGCAGATGAAGCGCATTACGGAAAGGTCGTGGCTGATGAACAGGTAAGTGAGTCCGCGCTCCTTTTGAAGCTGGCTCATCAGGTTCAGCACCTGTGCGCGAATGGACACGTCCAGGGCGGAGATGGGCTCGTCGGCGATGATGAACTCCGGGTTCATGATCAGCGCCCGGGCAATGCCGATGCGCTGGCGCTGCCCGCCGGAGAACTCGTGGGGGAAGCGGGTGGCAAACTCCGGGGGAAGGCCCACGGCATGCAATGCCGCGGTCACCAGCTCCTGAATCTTTGCCTTCGAATAGCCCCGCCCCTGCAAGCCCTCGGAGACGATGTAGTCAATCTTTGCGCGCTCGTTCAGGCTGGCCATGGGGTCCTGGAAGATCATCTGAATTTTCTGGGTGATCTCCCGGTCCAGCTCCTTGGGAATGCGGCCGGTGATCTCCCGGCCCTTGAACTGAATGGAGCCGGCGCTGGCCGGATAAACGCGGATGATGCAGCGGCCAATGGTGGTTTTGCCCGAGCCGCTTTCGCCCACGATGCCAAATGTCTCGCCCTTGTATACGTCAAAGCTCACGCCCTTGACGGCTTTGAACCGGTGCCAGCTGTTGCCGAAGGTGACCTCCAGGTCCCGCACCTTCAGCAGCGTTTCTTTTTCACGGGTTTCCAACAGCTTTCCCTCCCAACTGCTTTAGTTTGCGGATCACCTCGGGAGGCTCCACCTTGGGGGCGCGGGGGTCCAGCAGCCAGGTGCGGGCCCGGTGGGTGGGGGAGACGTCGAAGTACGGGGGCTGCTCCAGGTGGTCGATTTTCAGCGCCAGGGGATTGCGGGGAGCAAAGGCGTCCCCGTGGATGGCCTGGAACAGGTTAGGCGGCGTACCCTTGATGGAGTACAGCTCCTCTCCCCGGTGGCCCAGCTGGGGCAGGGAGGACAGCAGCGCCCAGGGGTAGGGATGGTGGGGATCGTAGAAGATCTCGTTCACCAGGCCCAGCTCCACAATGTCCCCGGCATACATCACGGCCACCCGCTCGGCGATGTTGGCCACCACCCCCAGGTCATGGGTGATGAAGATGATGGTCAGATTGTACTTGGCCTTGAGCTCTTTGAGCAGGTTCAGCACCTGTGCCTGGATGGTTACGTCCAGGGCGGTGGTGGGTTCGTCGCAAATAAGGATCTTGGGCCGGCAGGCGATGGCAATGGCGATGACGATGCGCTGGCGCATGCCGCCGCTGAGCTCATGGGGATATTGCTTGTAGCGCCGGCGGGGATCGTCGATGCGCACATCCTGGAGGATTTCGATGGCCGCCTCCCGAGCCGCGCGGCCCTTCAGGCCCCGGTGCAGCTCCAGGGCCTCCAGAATCTGCTTGCCGATGGATTTCAGCGGGTTCAGGCTGGTCATGGGGTCCTGGGGGATCATGCACACCTCGCTGCCGCGGATGTTCAGCCAGTCGGTGGGCGTGGGAAGGGCGGTGAAGTCCACATAGGCGCGGCCCTGGTCGTCCTGCTTGCAGGCGGAATTGCCCTTGAACTTGTCCAGCGCGTCATAATAGCGGATCTGTCCCTGGGCGATGAAGCCGTTGGCGTCCAGCAGGCCGATAAAGTTCTTGTTCAGCACGCTTTTGCCGCAGCCGCTCTCCCCCACAATGGCCAGGGATTCGCCCCGGTATACGTCCAGGGTAACGCCCCGCAGCGCGTGCAGGGTTTTGCCCCGGAGGTTGAACTTTACGTGGAGATTCTCCACGGAAAGAATCGGTTCTTGCATGGTCTGTTCCTCCCTTCCGTCACACATGGCTCTTGGGATCGGCGGCGTCGGAGAAGGCGTTGCCGATCATGTAAAAGGAGATGGTGACGATGGACAGGATGATGGTGGGGTAGATCAGCTGATAGCGCAGGCTGGGGCTCATCATCAGCTTGCGGCCCTCGTTGATCAGGTTGCCCAGGCTGGGTACCGTGGCGGGGAGCCCCAGGCCGATGTAGGTGATGAACACCTCCGAGCCAATGGCGCCGGGGATGGACAGGGCCATCCGCAGCATGATGACCGACACCAGGTAGGGCAGCAGGTTTTTGACGATGATGCGCCAGGTGCTGGTGCCCAGGCAGCGGGAAGCGACGTTGTAGTCCCGGTCCCGGATGATGAGGATCTGGTTGCGGATGAAGCGCGCCATGCCGATCCAGCTGGTGATGGACATGGCGAAGATGATGGTCCACACGCCGGGTTTGAGAATAAAGGAGATCAGGATCAGCACAATGGTGCTGGGAATGTTGTCCAGCACGTTGTACAGCTCCGTGAACAGGAAATCCAGCTTGCGCACATAGCCCCACAGCACGCCCATGAAAATGCCGATGCAGGCCTCAATCAGCGCGCAGGCCAGGCCGATGAACAGCGATGTGCGCGTGCCGCTCCACAGCCGGGCCCACAGGTCCTGGCCGATGGAGTTGGTGCCCAGCCAGTGCTCGGCGGAGGGCTGCTTGTTTTTCAGCGGCAGGCCGTTATCTCCGTTGGTGACCACAAAGGCGTCGTACTGTCCCGGCAGCAGGGGCTGGATGAATGTGAAAAGCACGATGATCAGCATCAGGGCCAGGAGAAACATGGCCACCTTATTCTTGCTGAAGGCGTGCAGGGTGGACCGCCAGTAGGAGTAGTTGCTGGCGCCGGTAAGCTCGGCCTCCTCCTCATTGAAGGGGGCGAAGGAGAACAGTTCCTTTTCTCCCAGGTCGCGCTTGAGCTGCGCCTCCAGGCTGCTCTCCAGCGCTTCCACCTTGGGGTGCTTGAGCAGTGCCATCAGCGCTCGCCTCCCTTCTTCACCAGGTTGATCCGCGGATCCATCAGCGCCATCATCAGGTCGCCCAGCAATAGGCCAATGATGCCCACCGTGGCGTAGAGCAGCACGATGCCCAGCACCATGTTGTTATCCTGCTTTTTCACCACGTCCACCAGCAGGCCGCCCATGCCCGGGATGGAGTAAAGGGACTCGATGTAGATGGAGCCGATGACCGTGTTCAGGAAGGAGGTGGGCAGGTACTGGGCCATGGGCACAAATGCGTTGCGGAACACATGGCCAAAGAAGATCTTGTTCTCGTTCACGCCCTTGATGCGGGCCAGGGTTACGTAATCCTTTTTGCTCTCGTCCACCATGTAGCGCCGCAGCCACATGGCGTAGTAGGCGATGTTCCCCAGGGACATGGAGAACACCGGCAGCACCCAGCTGATGGCCTTGTCCGGGTCAAAGAGCATGCTGATGTGCAGCCACTCGGTGCCATAGAGCTGGATGAACAGGTAATACACCGCCGCGGGTACCGCCTGGATCAGCACGATGAAGGCGGCGCCCAGGTTGTCGAAAAACTTGCCCTTGTACTTGGCCATGAAGGTGCCCATGGGCAGGCCAATCAGCATGGAAAAGAGCAGCGACAGGCAACCGAGCTTGATGGATACGGGAATTTTGGGCGCGAGAATCTCCGCCACGGGCACGTTGTCCCGGTACACCCAGGAGGTGCCCAGGTTGCCGTGGAGAATCAGCTCCTTGAAGAAATTGTACAGCTGTACCAGAATCGGCTGATCCAGGCCCATCTGATGCAGGCCGTTCTGGATCTGCGCCTCGGTCATCTTTTCAATGTTGGGGAAATAGCCGTCGATGGGCATCTGGCGAACTAGGATGAACACGATGGACAAAATGATAAATAGCGTAATGAAGGAGCGGAGAAACCGCCTGCCCAGATATCGTGCCACGTACGTCTTCCTCTCTGTATAAGCTGGAATCCGCCGTTCCGTTCATTCCCTAAGATACAGCGGAAACCCCGGCCTGCGCAAGACCGGGGTAAAAAACCCGGCGGGGAGCACGAATGCCCGCCCCGCCGGGGATGGACTTACTTGCCCATGGCGGTCAGCCATTCCTGGTAGGCCGCTTCGTATTCCTCGGCGCTGATGAAGTCCTCATGCAGCGTCTGATACTTGTAGCGCAGGTTGCTCACGCCGCAGGGAGAATACTGCCCTTCGAAGATATTCAGCTTCGTCACCTGATAGGAGGCTGCTTCGATGTTGTAGGGGATCACCATGGCGTTGTTGATGAGCATGGCCTCCGCCTCGGCAAACTTGGTGTAGCGGGCGGTGGTGTCGTCGGTGATGGCCTTGGCCTCCGCCACCGTGGCGTAGTAGGTGGTCAGGATGTCCTTGGTCTCGGGGTAGCTGTCGCCGTCCAGGGAAACGTCCATCTTGTTGTAGCTGTTGCCCTCGTGCAGGCCGGTTTCGCTGTCGATGCTCTCAGCGAAGGGAGAGGCCCAGGTCAGCGGATCGGCGTAGTCGGCGCCCCAGTTGCAGCGCATCATGCTGTACACGCCCGCGCGGCGGGTGGCGGAGAGGAAGGACTCGGAGGGACCGGCGTACAGTTCCACGTTGATGTAGTCCGTACCCAGCACGCCTTCCAGCTGCTGCTTGAACAGGATGCTCTCATTCTCCCAGTCGGTGTCGCCGCTCTTGTAGGTCAGCAGGATGGTCACCGGGAAGGTGCAGCCCGCCGCGGTGAGCTCTTCCACCGCCTTGGCCTTGTATTCCAGGGCCTTGTCAGTGTTGAAGAAGTTCTCCTCCGTGCCATCGAAGGGCGCCAGCTCGGAATAGTCCACGCCGTCGGCGGCGCAGAAGGTGGCGGGGGTAATGGTGTTCTGCAGGATGGATTCGGGATCATCCGGCTCCAGGGCGCGCATGGAATAGGTGCGGTCGAAGGCGCTCATGATGGAGTGGCGGAAGTTGCTGTTGTTCACGGCAATGCGCCAGTTGTCCGGGCCGTATTCGGCGTCGTACTGGGGATCAAAGTTGAAGCAGAAGAAGTAGCTGAAGTCCGGCACGGCGCGGCCGCGGCTGACGATGTCGGCATGGTTGGCCTTCCAGTCGTCGATGATGTCGTTGCTCAGGTCGGCGTAGTCCACCTCGCCGCGCAGGGCCATGGTGGGGGCCAGCGTCGCAGCCTCGGCGTTGTAGATCTGCTCGATGCGGTCGATGTGAACATTGTCGGCATCCCAGTTGTTGACGTTCTTGACGAACACGTGCTTCACCTGGGGCTCAAACTCGGTGAGGATGAACGCGCCGCAGTAGTACATCTTGTCGCAGGCGGTGGCGAACGACGCGCCCTGCTCCTCCAGCTGCGGACCGTAGGCGGGCATGAAGCTGCCGTAGGTCATGCAGGAGAGCAGGTAGGGGGTGGGCTGCTCGACGATGTACTGCAGGGTGTAGTCGTCCACGGCCTTCACGCCCACCTCGGCAAAGTCGGTGATTTCACCGGCATAGTACGCGGCGGCGTTGAGAATGTTGGCTTCCTCAAACATATACTCGAGGCTGCTGTCATACTCGGGGGTCAGCACATACTTGGCGGCGGCCACGAAGTCGTTGGCGGTAACTTCGCCCACCTCGGCGCCGGTGTAGTCGTACCACTTCTGGCCCTGGCGCAGGTGGAAGGTCCAGGTGAGCTGGTCATCGGAGACTTCCCAGGTTTCGGCCAGGCCGGGGATGATCTCGCCAATGTTGTTGTACTCAATCAGCGTATCCACCACGTTGGCGCCGGGGGTATAGTCCCAGGTGGTGCTGCTGGTGAGGTAGTTCAGCGTGGACACCTCGGAGCTGTATAGCGCGGTGTAGACGCTCTCCTCTTCCGCGGTGGCGGGGAGCGCGACCAGGCTGGCCAGCAGCGCCAGTGTCATCAGGAAGGATAGCAACTTTTTCATGAAATGGCAACCTCCTTCAATGAAATAAAACGGGTTCCGCATGGGTGCGCGGAAATGCGAAGGGATGGGGGTCCGCGCAGCTGATAAAAACAGGATACAACCCCTATAAGGCCTTGTCAAGGCAAAAAATGCATTTTTGATGTATCAAACCTGCATTCGCGCCGCTGCGCGCAAGGAGGAAAATCGCGCACATCAAATGTAGGAAAAACTTACCCCCCTGCGGCTTGCGCGGGAAAAATGAATTTTTATGCTTGCTTTCCACCGCAAGCCGCCACGAAGGCCGCAAACAGCTCCAGCTGCGCCCGGTCGCTTCGCCACAGCCGCTCCGGATGCCATTGCACCCCTACATAGAAGCTATCCCCCGCCAGCTCCGCGCCCTCGCACAGGCCGTCCTCGCTGTAGGCGGTGGGAACAAACCCCTCGCCCAGGCGGCGTACCCCTTGGTGGTGCAGGGAGTTGACCCAGGCGCTGGGCCCCAGAATCGCATGCAGGCGGCTGCCGGGGGTCAGGGCCACCTGATGGATGGGGTAGCGCGCGGGCTGGAGCTGATGGTGCGCCACGGGATTCTCTGTGGAAAATTCCTTGGGGATGTCCTGATAAATGTCGCCGCCCAGGGCGATGTTCATCACCTGAAAGCCGCGGCACACCCCCAGCACGGGTTTGCGGTTTTCCAGCAGCAGGCGGCAAAGGCTGATCTCCATTTCGTCCCGCCGGGGGCTGATCTCTCCGCTCCAGGGGCGGCAGGGCGCCTGAAAATATCGGGGGTCCACGTCGCCCCCGCCGGTGAACAGAAAGCCGTCCAGGGTGCGGGCATAGTCCCGAAGCTCCGCTTCCTGGCAGGCAAGGGGAAGAACCACCGGGCGCGCGCCCAGCTGCAGCAGCGCCTGGCAGAAATCCTCGCGGACGCTCAGATAGGTTTCATCACGGTTCAGGCCCGGCGTCAGGCCTATCCAGGTCGCCGGCATGGCGTACGCCTCCTTTGTGATGGGGAATGTTTTCCTCTATTCCATTTTTCCCAGGGAAATTCCTGCCTTGACAGGAAAAACCCGCTTTCGCCGCGAATCCCTATGACCAGGCGCATCGTTTGGAAAAGGAGCTGACCGCATTCATGAAGCTGCCCGTTGGACGCCTGCCTCACGGCCCCCGCAACCTGATCACCGACGTACCGGGGGTGCGGGTGGGCCATTGTACGGTGGATCGGGAGGATTGCCACACGGGCGTCACGGTGATCCTGCCGCCCCCCGCCAATCCCTTTACGGAAAAACTTACCGCCGCCGCTTTCGTATGGAACGGCTTTGGCAAAAGCCAGGGCTTGATCCAGGTGGAGGAGCTGGGCGCCCTGGAGACGCCCATCGCCCTGACCAATACGCTGAACGTGGGCAAGGTACACGACGCGCTGGTGTCCGTCATGCTGGACTGGTGCCGCCGGGACGGGGTGAAGCTTACCAGCGTGAACCCGGTGGTGCTGGAGTGCAACGACAGCAGCCTTAGCGATATCGCCCGCCGCCCGGTGGGGGAGGCAGAGGTGCGCGCCGCCATTGCCGCCGCCGCCGCGGACTTTGCGGAGGGGGACGTGGGCGCGGGCCGGGGAACGGTCTGCTACGGCATGAAGGGCGGCATCGGTTCCGCCTCCCGGCTGATGACCCTGGGGGAGGAAACCTTCACCCTGGGGGTGCTGGTGCAGTCCAACTATGGCGCGTCCGCGGATTTCCGGTGGGCGGCCCTGCCGGAGGGCCTGGCGGAGTGCGACCGGGGTTCCATCATCATGGTGGTGGCCACGGATCTGCCCCTGAGTCACCGGCAGCTCAAGCGGGTCATCAAGCGGGCCAGCGTGGGCATGGCCCGGCTGGGATCCTATGTGGGACACGGCAGCGGGGAGATTATGGTGGGCTTCACCACCGCGCCCCGGACGCCGGCGGGCGCCTTTGAGACCCTGCGGGTGCTCCGGGAGGAGGAAATCAACCTGCCCTTCCGGGCCGTGGGCGAGTGCTGTGAGGAGGCCATCCTGAAGTCCATGCTCTGCGCCCATGCGGGCGTTGCCCTGGATGGCAGGCCGGTGCCAGCCCTCCGGGAGATGCTGGAGGAACGCAAAGCGCCCTGACGTCCATGGAAAGGAGGGGAGAAAACGGTGTATCTGGATAGCTTTCTTTTTCCCAGCGAGGATTGGGAGTGGAACGCCAGTCTGGCGGAAAAGCGCACCTGCTTTAACACCATGTATCCCCTGGGCGTGCTGTCGGGCATCGGGCTGGAGCGGCTGGACTTTGCCCCCATCACCATTCTGTATGGCGGCAACGGCACGGGCAAAACCACCGCGCTGAACGTCATGGCCGCCAAGCTGGGGCTTTTGCGGGATACCCCGGGAAACAGCTCCACCTTCATGGACGCCTATGTGAAGGCCTGCCGGGTCAACCTGGAGGAGGACGTGCCCCTGCACAGCCGCATGGTGACCAGCGACGACGTGTTCGACTACATGCTCAACCTTCGGGAGATCAACGCGGGCATCGACCGGGAGCGGGAGGAGCTCTTCCGGGAGCACACCCAAGCCCGGCACACGGTGTTCCAGATGCGCAACCTGGAGGACTATGAGGAGCTGAAAAAGCGCAACAGCGCCCGGCGCAAAACCCAGTCCGCCTTTGTGCGGGAACAGCTGGGAGGCAACGTGCGGGAGATGTCCAACGGGGAGAGCGCGCTGTTTTACTTCAAGCAGCGCCTGGAGGAGGACGCGCTGTATCTCCTGGACGAGCCGGAAAACAGCCTGAGCGCCGAAAAGCAGCTGGAACTGGCCGCATACCTGGAGGAATCCGCCCGGTATGCCGGGTGCCAGCTGGTGATCGCCACCCATTCGCCCTTTCTGCTGGCCATGCAGCGGGTGAAAATCTACGACTTCGATACCCACCCCGTGGAGGTGCGACGGTGGACGGAGCTGAAGAACGTCCGGGTGTATGCGGATTTCTTCCGGGAGCACGCGGCGGAGTTTGAAACATAAGCGAATCATAGAAATGCCGGGACGCCCGCAGCGTCCCGGCATTTCTATGGCGTGAGAGGCGCGCCGTTCATGGCTTGGGCGCGCCCTGGGCAGCGGTGATCTCCTCATAGCGCTCCTGCAAATACATCCAGCGCTCCATGGCTGCGTCCAGGGCGGCCTGCGCTTCCTCCTGGCGGGCCATGAGCTGGGCGACCTGGGCGTAATCGGAGCTGTTTTCCTCCAGCTCCTGGGCCAGGCGCGCCAATTCCGCCTCCAGGCCGGCGATGGTCCCCTCGATGGTCTCGAAATCCCGCTGCTCTTTGAAGGTGAAGCGCTTGGGAGCGGAGCGCTCCCGGGGCGGCTGGGGGGCGGCTTTTTTCTCCGGCCGGGGCGGGGCGGTCCGCGCGGCCCTGTCCGCCAGGTAATCCTCGCAGCCGCCGTTATACGGGGTCAGCTCGCCGTCGGAGAGGGCGAAGAGCCGCCGGGTTACCCGGTCCAGGAAGTATCGGTCGTGGCTTACGGCCACCACCGCCCCCTGGAAGCCGTCCAGGTAATCCTCCAGGACGTTTAGCGTTTCCAGGTCCAGGTCGTTGGTGGGCTCGTCCAACAGCAGCACGTTGGGCGCGGCCATCAGCACGCGCAGCAGGTACAGCCGGCGCTGTTCGCCGCCGGAAAGGGAGGCCACCCGCTGGTACTGCATGGCGGATGGGAACAGAAATGTCTCCGCCATCTGGGTGGCGGACATCTCTCCGTCGGGGGTGTATACCTTCACGGCCACGTCCCGTATGGCGTCGATGACCCGCGCCTCCGGGTCCATGGGCGGGCAATGCTGGGCAAAAACGCCCAGGCGCACGGTTTCACCCAGCTCCACATGGCCCCGGGTGGGGGCCAGCTCGCCGCTGAGCAGGCGCAGCAGCGTGGTCTTTCCAGCGCCGTTGTCCCCCACGATTCCCACCCGGTCGTCCCGCAGCAGGGTGTAGGAGAAGTCCCGTATCAGCGTCCGCCCACCCAGCTCGCAGCCCAGGTGCTGGCAGGCGAGAATCTTTTTCCCCAGGCGGCTGGCGGCGCTCCTGATCTCCAGCCGGGCTTCCGGGGGCGCCTCCCGGACGTTCTCCTGCAGGGCTTCAAAGCGGTCGATGCGGCCTTTGGCCTTGGTGCTGCGGGCACGGGCGCCCCGTTGAATCCAGCTCAGCTCCGTGCGGTAGAGGCTGCGCTGCTTGCGCAGGGTGGCCGCGGCCATCTCCTCCCGCTGGGCGCGCTCCTCCAGGTAGCCCGCGTAGTCCGTCTGATAGGTCTGCACCCCGCCGCCGTCCACCTGGAAAATGCGCCCGAACACCCGCTGGAGCAGGTAGCGGTCATGGGTGACGCACAGCAGCGTGCCCCGGTAGCGGATCAGCTGCTCCTCCAGCCAGGCGGCGGTTTCCAGGTCGATATGGTTGGTGGGCTCATCCAGCAGCAGAACCTCCGCGGGCCGGCAGAGCACCCCTGCCAGAGCGGCCCGCATGCGCTGGCCGCCCGAGAGGGTGGAAACCCGCTGCTGGAAGTCCGTGAACCCCAGCTGGGAAAGGAGGGTCTGCGCCTCATAGGCTGCGGCTTCCCGCTCCTGGGGCGATTCTGCGGGGAGGTAAGCAAGCGCCGCCTGGGTGACGGTGGCCTCCGGGTCCATGGCGGGAGTCTGGGGCAGATAGGCCACGGTGAGCCCCCGCTTGCGGGAGACCTCGCCCTGGTCCGGCTCCTCCACGCCCGCCAGCAGGCGCAGCAGGGTGGATTTGCCCGCCCCGTTGCGCCCCACGATGCCGATTTTCTCCCCCTCGGAAACCGTGAGGCTCACATGGGTCAATAGCTCCTTTTCACTGTAATGCAGGGAAAGGTCCGTCAGCGTAAACGCGCTTGCCATAGTTCCTCCTGTGTATCATGCGCCGCTCAGGTCTGCGCGTAGGACGGCGCGGGATTGTAAAAGCAGTGGTCCCCTATGCGAAGGACAAAGTATCCCACCGAGGAAGGAAAGCTGTTGCGGCAGGTGTCCGAATAAGGGTTGTAGAACCACAGGGCCTCGCCCAGGTTGGTCAGCCGGTTGCCGGCAATGGCCCAGTTGGCGATGTCATAATGGATCTGGGTGGGATTCATATTATAGATGTTTTGCAGGTTCACCTCTCCGCCCAGCTCCGTTCGAGCGCAGTTGAATTGCCCCGACTGATAGATTACGTCCCGCAGGGTGTTGTAGCGGCCGTACTCGCCGTAATCGATGCGCACCCGGTTCATCACCACGCTGGCAACGGCGCGCATGCCGTTGTCTCCCTCGCCCCCGGCCTCGCATTGGATCAGCCGGGCAAACAGCTCCAGGTCGGACATCGTCGCCTCGCCTCCTCTTTTTGTTCCAGCATATGCGAAGCGCGGGAGGCTTCATGCGCCGGGGCAAAGAAAAAGCGGCGGGGCCGTGCCCGCCGGGGCAGCGTCTCCGCCCGGCCGGCCGTCCCGCCGGGGGGCGCCGCTTACCGCCTGCGGCCGTTGCCCAGCAAGTGCCGCATGGCGCTGTATTCCTCCAGGGCGCGGCCGCAGCCCATGACCACGCAGGTCTGGGGATCGTCGGCCACGCCGCAGGGAATCTTCATCACTGCGTAGACGGCTTCGCACAGGCCGGTAAGGGCCGCCGCGCCGCCGGTGAACACGATGCCGTCGTTGAAAATGTCGGAGGCCAGCTGGGGCGGCGTGCGCTCAATAACCGCCTGAATGGCCTCGATGAGCTCGCCCACGGGATCCTTCAGGGCCTCGTAAATCTCGGTGGAGGAAACCTTCAGTGTCTTGGGCAGGCCGGTGATCAGGTTGCGGCCGGTGACCTCCATGGCGATTTCCTCCAGGCGGGGCACGGCGCTGCCGATGTTGATTTTCAGCTCCTCCGCCGTGCGCTCGCCAATGAGCAGGTTATACTTCTTGCGCAGGTGGCGGATGATGGCGTCGTCAAAGTAATCCCCGCCGATGGGCACACAGCTGGATACCGTCACCTGGCCCAGGGAAAGTACCGCGATGTCCGTCACGCCGGCGCCCATGTCCACAATCAGCGTGCCGTAGGCCTCCTCAAACTGCAGCCCCGCGCCCAGGGCGGCGGCGATGGGGCGGTCCAGCAGCTGGGTGCGGCGCATCCCCGCGTCAAACATGATGCTGATGATGGAACGCTTCTCCACCTCGTTGACGCCGCTGGGCACGGAGATCACCGCCCGGGGCCGGGAAAACAGATGCCGCCCGATGACGTGCATGGTGAAGTATTTCAGCAGCGTATTGGTCAGGTCAAAGTCCGTCACCGTGCCCTGGCGCAGGGGCCGGATGGCCAGCACGTTGCCGGGTGTGCGGCCGATCATGCGGTAGGCGTCGCTGCCCACCGCCAGGATCTTCTTGCTGTCCCGCTCGATGGCCACCACCGCGGGCTCCCGCAGCACGATGCCCTTGCCTTTCATATAAAAGAGCACGTTGGAGGTGCCCAGATCAATGCCGATGTCGTTGACTGCAGCCACGTAACCTTCCCCTTTGCCTCATCGAAAACTTAGTATATCAAACCTATTATAGCATGATCGCAACGCAAAGTAAACTACTGCCGCGCCGCACGGGCCGATTCCTCTTTGGCGCGGGCCTGCTGGAACTTTCTGCGGGTGGCCGCGCCGCCCCGCAGGTGGCGCACGGCCTTGTTGTACTGCAAAAGCAGCGCCACCTGCCGGGCCATCTCCTGGTGGAGTTGAGGCAGGCGCTGGTGCATGTCCTTGTGCACCGAGGATTTGGAGAGTCCGAAGGCCTTGGCCGCCTGGCGGACGGTGGCGTGATGCTCCAGCATGTACGCGGCGATGCGCAGGCAGCGCTGGGCCAGGTCGGGGGGAATGGTTTCCCGGCCGGCCGGCAGGCGCTTATCCTTTCTCATGAAAAAGATCCCCCCTCCAAGGTTTGTACCACCTTATGAGGGGGGAGCAGGGAAAAGAACGGGAATTATTCCTGGTGCCAGCGGATGGCCGCAGGGTCGCGGAAGGCGGCCTCGGGGTAGTCCACCCGGGTCAGCTCCAGGCCGCAGGCGGGAGCGGTGACTCCCAGGGCCAGCCGGTCGCCGGTGGCCAGGGCGCGGGTGAAGGCGTCCGCCTCCCGGCGTCCCAGGCCGATCTCGATCAGCGTACCGGCGATGATGCGCACCATGTTGTACAGGAAGGCGTCTCCCTCCACCGTTAGGGTGATGTCGTCGCCGGCGCGGATCACCTGCGCCAGGGTGAGATTTCGCACGGTGGTTTTCGCGGAGCCTCCCGAGGCCTGAAAGGCGGCGAAGTCGTGCCGGCCCAGCAGGGTTTGGGCGGCGCGGTGCATGGCCGCGTCGTCCAGGGGCAGGGGAACATGGGCGCACAGGTTGCGCCGCAGGGCGCTGCCGTGGCGGCTGTTGCATATGCGGTAGGTATAGCGCTTGCCGCAGGTGAGAAAGCGGGCATGGAAGGCGGGGGGCACCTGCCGCCCGCTGTGCACGCGGATATCCCGGGGGAGCATGGTGTTGAGCACAAAGGGATACTTCTCCGGGGGAATGGAGCTGTCCGTGTCAAAGTGAAAGGCCTGCCCCAGGGCGTGTACCCCCGCGTCGGTGCGGCTGGCGCCGGTGATGGCCGACGGCGCGCCGGTGGCTCGGGCCAGCGCCTCCTCCAGCACCTGCTGCACCGCCAGGCCGTTGAGCTGCCGTTGCCAGCCCGCATAGGCGGTGCCATCGTACTCCACGGTGCAGAGGATGCGCCTCATACCAGCAGGCCCTCCACCACGATCAGCCCGATGAACGCGGCCATGACCAGGCTGGCGTACAGGTCGGCCCGGGTAAGCCGGAGCACCCGCAGCCGGGTGCGCCCCTCGCCACCCCGGTAGCAACGGGATTCCATGGCCATGGCCAGGTCTCCCGCCCGGCGAAAGGCGCTGACGAACAGCGGCACCAGCAGGGGCACCATGGCCTTGGCCCGGGCCAGCAGGTTGCCGGACTCAAAGTCCGCGCCCCGGGCCATCTGCGCCTTCATGATCTTGTCGGCTTCCTCCAGCAGGGTGGGGATGAAGCGCAGGGCGATGGTCATCATCATGGCCAGCTCATGGGCGGGAAAATGAACGACCTTCAGCGGAGAGAGCAGCAGCTCCAGCCCGTCGGAGAGGGAGACGGGGGAGGTGGTCAGCGTCAGCAGCGATGTGCCCACCACCAGGAACAGCAGCCGCAGGCAGTAGTGCACCGCCCGGGAGAGCCCTTCGTGGGTAATGGTGATAAAGCTCCACTGCCACAGCACGGTTCCTTCCCCGGCAAAGAAAAGATTCAGCACAAAGGTGAGAATGAGGATGAACCGCAGGGGCCGCAGCCCGCGCATGAGCATTTTGAAGGGAACCCGGGAAAGCCGGGCCATCAGGTACACAAAGGCAAGCGCCAGGGCGTAGCCCCACAGGGAGTGCACCAGGAAGATGCCCACGATGAACCCGATGGTGAGCAGAATCTTTACCCGCGGGTCCAGCCGGTGAACCGCGCTGTCGGTGGGGTAGTACTGCCCCATGGTGATGTTACCGAGCATGGGGCGCCTCCTTCCACAGCCGGAGCAGATGCTCCTGCACCTGTTCGATGGTGTACAAATCGTCGGGGATGTCGATGCCGCGCTTGCGCAGCAGGGCGCAGAGCTTGGTGGCCTGGGGCACGCCCAGGCCTACGGATTCCATCATGCCCACCTGGCGGAACAGCGCCCGTGGCGTACCGTCCGCCACCAGCCGGCCCTTGTTCATTACAATGAGCCTGGTGGCCAGGCGGGAAATATCGTCCATGGAATGGCTGACCATAATCACGGTGACGCCGCACCGGGCGTGCAGCTGCTGCACCATGTCCAGGATGCGGTCCCGGCCCCGGGGGTCCAGCCCTGCGGTGGGTTCGTCCAGAATGAGCACCTTGCTCTCCATGGCCAACACGCCGGCGATGGCTACCCGGCGCATCTGCCCGCCGGAAAGCTCGAAGGGGGAGCGCTGGGCATAGCGGTCGTAGTCCAGGTGGACCCATTCCATGGCCCGGCGCACCCGGCGGTCGATCTCCTCGGGGGAAAGCCCCAGGTTCTTGGGCCCGAAGGCGATGTCCTTGGCTACGGTCTCCTCAAAGAGCTGATACTCCGGGTACTGGAATACCAGCCCTACCTTTTGCCGGATGCGGCGGCGGTCCACACCTTTTTGATGCATGTCCTCCCCGTCGATCAGCACCTGCCCCGAGGTGGGGGCGAGCAGCCCGTTGAGATGCTGCACCAGGGTGGACTTTCCCGAGCCGGTGTGCCCGATGACGCCCACGAACTCCCCATCCTGTATGGTCAGGTTCACGTCCATGATGGCGGTGGCCTGGAAAGCGCTGCCCTGGCTGTAGGTGTGCGTGAGATGCTTTACTTCGATGGGCATAGCAGCTTCGCCACCTCCTCGGCCATTTCTTCCACGGTGAGCACGCCGTCGGGCAGGGGCATGCCGGCCTGGCGCAGCCTGGCGTTCAGGGCCGTCATGGGCGGCACATCCAGGTGCAGCTCCCGCAGGGCGTCCACCTGGCGGAAAATTTCCCGGGGCGTGCCCTCCTTGACCACCTGCCCGTCGCTGACCACCAGCACCCGGTCCGCCTGGGCGGCCTCCTCCATGTAGTGGGTAATCCACACCACGGTGATGCCCTTTTCCTTGTTCAGGCGGCGGACGGTTTCCAGCACATCCCGCCGGCCAAAGGGATCCAGCATGGCGGTGGCTTCGTCCGCAACCAGGATCTCCGGCTCCATGGCCAGCACGCCCGCAATGGCCACCCGCTGCTTTTGTCCGCCGGAGAGCAGGTGGGGGGCGGAGGCGGCAAACTCGGTCATGTGCACGGCCTCCAGGGCCGCGTCGATGCGGCGCACCATTTCCTCCGTGGGAACGCCCAGGTTTTCCAGCCCGAAGGCCACGTCCTCCCGCACCACGGTGGCCACCAGCTGATTGTCCGGGTTTTGAAAGATCATGCCCGCGTGCTGCCGCACGTCCCAGACCTTGTCCTCCTCCCGGGTGTCCAGGCCGCAGACCAGCAGCCGCCCTTCTGTGGGAATATACAGGGCGTTGAGCAGCTTGGCAAAGGTGCTTTTGCCCGAGCCGTTGTGCCCCAGCACGGCCACAAACTCTCCCGGGGCGATGGAGGCGTTTACCTTTTGAAGCGCGGGGGTTTCCGCTTCCTCATAGGTGTAGGAAACCTCCTGCGCAAGAATGCGCGGTTGTGTGTTCATGCGTTTCTCCTTTACAAACTCCGGCGCGGCAAAACGCTGCGCCGGGTATGATTGTAACACAATTTCGCGGTGGGATACAACTCTTTTCTACATAATAAGTGGGAAAAACAGGCAAGACCTGCGCTGCCGGCGCGGAAGAAAAATGCGAGAAAATTGAAAAAACCCGTTGACAAAGCAGGCCCAATCGTGTAATATGTAATGCGTCGCCTGCGGGGTTGACCTGTGGGAAGAAGGCACCGGGGTGTAGCGCAGCCTGGTAGCGCACGTGCTTTGGGAGCATGGGGCCGCGAGTTCGAATCTCGCCACCCCGACCAGAAACCTTCACTCCGACGGAAATGACGTGGCCCCGTGGTCAAGAGGCCTAAGACACCGCCCTTTCACGGCGGCTACCCGGGTTCGAATCCCGGCGGGGTCACCATTTTGTTGCTTTCAAGGA
>DBFBGQ010000138.1:0-8738 GCA_048201975.1 Candidatus Egerieenecus sp.
GCCATCCTAATGACCTCCTTTTGCTTTTCTGTGCAGTTGGCAGACCGCACTCCCATTGTAAGCAAAAGGAGTTTTCTTGTCATCCGCATAACTATAAGTTTTCCCGAACCCCACGCCTAGCGTGGGGTTTTAGGCATGCAACAAGGCCCTGGCTGCAAACGGCAGCCAGGGCCTCCATGCGTTTACGGAGGGGTTTGATCCGCTGATTTTGCAGGTTTGCCATTCCGCGCTTGCGGGCGACGCCCAAGGGCTTTCCCATGGTTCCGCAACCGCGGCGTCGGGGAAAAAATGAAGCCGGGGATGGGCAAGGGCGCGCCTTGTTCCATCCCCGGCATGGTTGGGAAGGGTTATTGGTAAAACCTTGCCGCGTTTTCGCCCATGACCAGGTCATGGCCTCGATCGTCCGTCACATCGGGCAGAAAGGCCTCGTAGGCGGCCCGCTCCACATGGGGAAGGGCGAAGGGCGCGTCGCTGCCAAAGCAGACCCGCTCCGGACCCAGGGCGCGGATGGCCTCCATCACCGCCAGGTAGGAGACCGCGCTGCCGGTGAGGGTCACGTTGGGGCAGGCCTTGGCCACGCTGATGCTGGCCTGGCTCAGGTCCGGCTTGCCCGCGCCGCCCATGTGCACCAGCATCACCCGCAGGCGGGGAAAGCGCTGGGCCACCGCCTGGGCGCGATAGGGATGGGTAAAGTCATAGGCATCCGCGCCGATGTGGAAGGCCAGCCCCGCGCCGGCGCGATCCACCTGAGCGTACAGGGGCATCAGCGCCTCATCGTCGATGGGATAGCTGTTCTGGGCGCCGTTGAACTTGATGGCGCGCATGCCGTATTCCTCCAGGCAGCGGCGGAGCATTTCCCCGGAGCGCTGGGGGCCGAAGTGGGGGTCCACCCAGCCCGTGGGGGAAAATCGGTCGGGATGGGCGCGCCACGCCTCATATACATACCGGTTGGCGGCCTCGATCTCCCGCATATAGGGGGGCTGCAGCCAGATGTTCGCCCGGTCAATGCCGGCGCGATCCATGGCATGGAGCGCCGCCTCGGCGGTCAGGCCGTTCGTTTCCGTCAGGGAAAGATGGATATCCGCATCGAAAACCATCTGAAAAATCTCACTCCTTTTCGGACAAGGGTATGCGCTCCATGGGCCCCCGGGCGGCAATGCCGTTGATCTCCAGGCACACGTGCTCCCGGGCAAAGGCCGTAACGATGACCTTGCGCGCGGGGTAGGGGCGCGGCATCAGGCGCTGGTAAACGGCGTTCACCGCATCATAATCCGCCATATCCCGCAGATACAGCTGGACGTAGGCCAGGTTTGCCAGGCCCAGCCCCGCCTGGGACAGCACCCGCGCCAATTGCTCCAGCACAAAGGCCGCCTGAGCGGGGGCGTCGTCCGGGGCCACCACCTGCCCCCGGTCCACAGGAGGAATTCCGCTGATAAATACAAAGTCACCTGCGGTCACTGCCGCGCTGAGCGGAAGCATAACAATCCCTCTCCTCCGTTTTTACATTTTCAGGCCGCTAAAGGAAGCGCCCTGTACAAATTGCTTCTGAAACACCGCGTACACAAGGAACAGCGGCAAAATGGAAATAATGGCTGCCGCCAGAATCTGCCCCTGGTTCTGGGACTCCATCTGCAAAAACGCGGTGATGCCGATGGGCACCGTGCGCAGCTCGGTCTTGTTGATGAGCAGCAGCGGCCAGAACAGATCCTTCCAGACGGATTGAAAGTTGAAAATCACCAGGGTGATGATGCCGCTCTTGGCGTTGGGCATGACGATTCGGGTGACGATGCCCAGCTCGCCCAGGCCGTCGATTCGCGCGGCATCCACCAGGGAGAAGGGCATCATTTTATAAAAAGAGGTCATCATGAACACGCCAAACGCCGTGGAGAGATAGGGGAGAATCAGCCCGGCGTAGGAGTCCACCAGCCCGAAGGTGCGGCACATTTTGAACAGGGGGATAAAGGTAATCTGTGCGGGCATGATCAGCCCGATGAGGATCAGCACCTCCACCAGCCGGGAAAGCCTGGACTTGAGCACCACCAGGCTGTAGGCGGCCAGGCAGGCCACCAGCACCACCGACAGGGTGGAAACGCTGGAGACCAGGAGGCTGTTGAGCAGATACCGTCCGTAGGGGATGGTGTTCCAGGCCTCCACGTAGTTATCCAGGGTAAAGGTTTGCGGCCACAGGCTGGGCGGCCAGGCGGTGATTTCCCTTAGCGGCTTGAAGGAAGACAGCAGAATCCACACAAAGGGGCCGACGCACACGCACGTCCACAGGATCATGATCCCGTACTGCAAGCCGCGCTTGATGGTTTTTTTCAACGTGACCCACTCCCTTCAGTTGACGCCTTCCGCGCCGGAGATTCTGCTGGAGATGATGCGCTGAATGCCTGTGAAGGCCAGCACAAGGGCCGTGAACACCATGGCGATGGCCGAGCCTTTGCCTGTCTTCCAGTTGGTAAACGCCACCTCGTAGAAATAATACATGATGGTGGTGGTGGAGCGGGCGGGACCGCCCCGGGTCATGATGTAGAACTGATCGAAGCCCTTGAGGGAGCCGATGAAGGAGATCAGCACCACAAAGATTACCACGGGCATAATCTGGGGCAGGGTGATGTGGAAAAAGATCCGCGGCGGCGTGGCGCCGTCAATCTGGGCGGCCTCCTTCAGGTCCACGGGCACATCCTGCAGGGCCGCCAGGAAAAACACCGCGTAGTAGCCCGCGCCCTTCCATACCGACGCCAGGGCGATGATGGGCATGGCCTGCTGCGGGCTGGTGAGGAATTTCTGCTGGGGAATGCCCAGCTGGGTCAGCACCCAGTTGGCCACGCCAAAGTTGGGCTCCAGAATGAAGATGAACACAATGGACACGATGACCCAGTCCACCAGCACGGGAATGTAGAACGCCGTGCGGAAGAAGGATGTCCCGCGCAGCTTCTGGTTCAGCGCCACCGCCATCAGCATGCCGAAGACCACCACGCCCACGCCGTCAATGGCCAGGTACAGGGCGGTATTCTTCAGGGAAGTGAGAAACAGCTTGTCCTTGATCACGTCCTGATAGTTTTTCAGGCCGATGAAATGCTCCTCCAGGGACATGAGGCTGGCATCGGTGAAGGACGTGTAGGCGGTGGAGAAAAAGGGATAGATCTGAAACAGCGCAAAGTGGATCAAAAACGGCAGCAGAAATACCACGCCCACCACGGCCTGCCGCCGGCTCAGGGTAAGCCCTCGTCTTTTCATAATGCCCCGCCTCCTTGAGGGAGGGGGGACAGGGACGCGCGTCCCTGCCCCCTCTCTCCGGCTAAGTCGCCTAGTTTACTCTACGGTGGACAGCAGCTCGTTGTACTGGGCGTCCGCCTCGGCCAGGGCCTCCTGCGGATCCGCGCCCATGAGGATCACCTGCTGGATGGCGTCAAAAACGATGGTATCCATCTGCATGATCTCCACCGCCGCCTTGGGCTTGGCGTACTGCATGTCCTCCAGCACCAGGCGGTAATTCTCGTTGGTGTCGAACCAGGGGTCGTCCACCATGTCGTTGCGCACGCCCAGGCCCACTTCCGCCATGGTGTAGGCCATCTGCTCGTCATAGGAGATGACGTGCTGGATCAGCTGCCAGCTCTCATCCTTGTGGGGCGCCATGGTGGGAATCACGCACACCCGGCCACCCAGGGGAATCTGAGGCGTCACGTCCTCGGAGGGCATGGGGATGGTGGCCACGCCATAGTCCAGCTCCGGGTATTCCTCACGCCAGGTGCGGAAGTTCCACTCGCCGTCCAGCATCATGGCCAGCTTGCCGCTGACGAAGCCGTTGGTAATCCGCTCCACGGGGGAAACCTGCAATTCGTTCACCAGCAGGTCCCAGTATTCCAGGGCCTTTACGCCCGCCTCGGTGCCAAAGCCAGAGGAGCCGTCCTCCAGCTGGTACTCTCCGCCGTATCCCCAGAAGATGGGGCTAAAGGCATGCAGCGTCCAGTGGGCGTCGGGGGTCATGCCGATTTCAAAGCCGTAGACCTCCACGTTGCCGTCGGCGTCCCGCTTGGTCAGGGCCACGGCGGCGTCCGCCAGCTCGTCCAGGGTCTTGGGGGGATTGTCGGGGTCCAGCCCCGCATCCCGGAACATCTGCTTGTTGTAGATCAGGTGAATGGAGTTGCCGCGCACGGGGAAGCCGTAGGTCTTGCCGTCCACCACCAGGGGCTCCATTTCCGCGGCGATGATGGCGTCCTTGGCCTCCTGGAAGCCGGGCATATCGTCCAGGGGCATGATGATGCCGGCCCGGGCCATGTCCGCCACGTACATGGTGTCCACCTGGAGCACGTCCGGAGCGGTGCCGGCGGCGATCATGGTGAGCAGCTTTTGCTGGATCTGGGTGTTGTCGCCCACCTCCTCGGTGACGTTGACGCCAATGGAAGTCGCTTCGGTGAACCGTTGGCAGGACTCCTCATAGGCAGGGGTGCGCCGGGCGTCGCCGGCAATCCAGTACTCCAGGGTGACGTCGCTTTCGCCCAGGGCGGGGACGCACAGCCCCATGAGGAGCACCGCGGTCAGCAGACAGGACAGCAGTTTTTTCATTTTGGGAACCCTCCTTGTTTATTTTTCACGCGCTGACGCGCGTGATATTTCCATTTAGTCCGTGAGGATATCCCGGGACAGGCGGCCCTGGATGGGCGCTTCGCCGGGGAAGGTCACGCGGAAGCCCTTGGGGGCCAGGCGCGCGCCGCCGCAGTCCCGGGTGCGCAGGTCAAAGTTGACGCACACCTGGGTGCCGTCGGAGAAGGTGGTCCGGTGCACCTGGAAATCCGGGGTAACGAATTCATGGCTGACCATTTCGCACAGGGCGGTGCGGGCATGCAGGCGGCCCAGCAGCTGCACGCACTGGCCGATGAGGGGCTTGAGGTCCTCCCACTGGTCATAGACGAAGGACCAGCTGGAGGGCTGGGCGCTGAGCAGGTCGTGGAGCACGTGGTTTACGTGATCCTCCCGGCCGAAGGGCTGGCCGTGCTGCCAGTAGCACACCACCGCGTCGTGGTACACCAGATTGAACAGGGGGACCATCATGCCGAAGTCCGCGGACTCGGCGCCATGGTTCAGGCCCACCGCGGCCCCGGGCATGCCCTCAAAGAAGGTGGCCACGGGCACCGCCCAGTCCACCCCGGCCTCGGCGCCCACCACCCAGCCCTGGGCGGCCAGCTCATCCAGAATGGCGCGCTTGTTGCGGCGGTCGTCGGCGCGGGTCATGGGATGCTCCGGGTCATAGCACTCATACATGGGGGCGGAAGTGGTGGTATCCAGGTAGTAGGAATTCACGGAGGTGTTCGCCTTCACCTGGGCCACGGTGCGCTTGGCCAGCTCCACCGCCTGAGAGGAGCACACCAGGCGGCACAGCCCGCCATCCCAGATGCCGCCCAGCTGCACCGTGCCGTCCGGGTGCTTCATGGTCAGCTTTTCGTCATAGCTGGGAGAATCGGGGTAGATATCCTGATAATTGTCGTGGAGGGAGAAGACGTAGCCCGCCTCCACCGCCTTGCGGCTGGCCCGGGCCAGGCCTTCCACGCCGCCCGCGCCCTCCGCCGGGGGCCACATGTCGATATGCTCCCGGTCATAGCCCGCGCGGTTCCAGCCGCCCAAGAGGATCAGCGCCTTTTCCATGCCCATGGCCTGCATGTCGTCCACGATCTCGCCCACCTGGTCGAAGGTGGTGTGCACGCAGGTGTAGCCGTCCAGCACCGGCTCGGACCAGGAGCGCAGCCGGGTCTCCTGCCGCCGGTGGGTGTAGATGTAGATTTTCAGGTCCGGGGCGCCCAGCATCCCGGCCACGGCGGGATTCTTCTCGATCTTTTCCCGCAGGGAGACGTACCGCCCCGAGGCCTTCACATAGGCCCGGTAGCGCTTGGCCATGCCCACGTAGCCGCCTTCCACCAGGGACACCTGCAGTTGCCGGGCATACCCCAGGGCGCCCCGGCTGGCCCGCCATACGGGGGTCAGGGAGGAGTACCGCTCCCCGGGCAGGTCCCCCTGATGGTTGTCCACCGGGTTGCCCGCCCCGTCAAACACCGCGTTCCCCGCCACCCGCAGGGCCATATCCGCAGCCTCGGGCAGATAGCACAGGACGTTGGAGCCTTGCTGGCTGGCCCCGAACCAGGTCATATTCAGCCCGCAGAATTCAAAGGGGATCACCTGATTGATATCGGCGATGTTTTTCCAGGTATTGTGGCGGAAGCGCATGAAACCGTCATCCAGGCGGGAGGGGATCAGCGTGCCCTGCTTGTGCGGCAGCGCCACATACGCCCCGGAGAGACCGCTATCCACCCGCAGCATATGGGCGGGATACTCGATTTCCTCCAGCTCGTCCTCCCGGCGCAGCTCCGTGATGGTCAGGGTCAGCTCCGGACCGTCCAGCTGGAACTCCGCGCGGAAGCCATACCGGGGCAGGTTATATTCCGCATAGGCCGCGCCGCTTTCCGTCCGGCCCACCCGGGTGGGCGCCCCCAGGGCCGTGCGTTCCCCATCGCGCATGGTCACCCAGCCCGGCACGCCGCCGCCCCAGGTCACCTGCCGTTCCCTGTCCACCAGCGCCGCCGCGCCGTTGTCCATGACACGGATGATCCATCGCTCTCCTGCCTGTTCGTACCGCATGGTTGTCCGCCTCCATTTTTCTGTACTAATAAGATATCATTTATCAGATATCAGATGATCAAAAACAAAGAAACACTTTCCTTTGCCTGCCGCGCAGGCGTTCTTGTCCCGGACGCTCAACGATGCAGCATGCTCTCCCAGCCCACGAAGCTCTGGAGCACCGCGGCCTGCAGGGCCTGCTGGTCCTTTTTCTCAAAGGCATCCAGGATGCGGTAGTGATCCTCCACCGCCTGATCGGGAATGTTGCACATGGACTTCTGGATGGAAGCCTCAAAGAGCTGCAGCACGGTTTTCCCGATGCGGATCATGTAGGGGTTGTGGGTGGCCTCCAGGATGGCCTCATGGAAGGCCAGGTCGTCCTGGGCGTTCTGGCTGTTGCGGCGAACCTTTTCCTCCAGGCGTTCCACCGCCTGGCGAATCTTTTTCAGGTCCTCCGGGGTGGCCTTTGCCATGGCCAGCTGGGTGTAGGCCGGTTCAATACAATAACGCAGCTCCAGGATCTTTTCATCCGCCCCCTGGAGCAGCACCATCTGGTAGGTCAGGGGATTCAGCGCCGTTTCGTCCACGTTGGTGCGCACAAAGGTGCCCTCCCCCTGCACGGACTCCACCACGCCGATGGCGTTGAGCATTTTGATGGCTTCCCGAACGCTGGACTTGCCCACGTTCAGCTGCTCGGAGAGCTCCGCCTCCGAGGGCAGCAGATCCCCGCCCTTGATTTCCCCGTGGAGCAGCGCGTCATAGATCCGCTGCATCACGGTGTTGGTGATGGAGGGCTTTTTGATTCGCTTCATCAGAATTTTCTGCGCAGTCACATTCCTTTCGCCTCACTCATCTGATATCTGTTATCATTATAGCTGCGCAAGGGAGGCTTGTCAACGGGATTTTTGGTGAAAATCGCCTTTTTCTTTCCGAATTTTACAGGTTGGGTCATTTCCCCGCGAACCACATCACGTCCGCTACGCCGCCGGGGGAGTCGGCGGCCACCAGGGCCAGGATGCGCTGCCGGTCCGCGCCCTGGGCCAGCACGGGGGAGAAATCGTTGGCGGGAATGGCCCCAGAGGTGAGCACCGGCAGCAGGCGCAGCTGCGCGCCGGTGTATGCCCCGTCCCGGAAGTGCAGTTCCAGCTGTGCCAGCATGGCGTCGAAGGTGGTCATCTCATGGGTGCCGCCGAAGACCAGGTTCCCCAGGCTCCAGAGCACCAGCGCGCCGCCGCGCTTCTCCACCCCCTGCACCACGTGGGGATGGGTGCCGATGAGGATATCCGCGCCACAGGCGATGGCATAGTCCGCCATGCGCTCCTGGGTGCGGTTGTGGGTGGGGCTGTACTCCTTGCCCCAGTGGCAGGAGTAGATGATCAGGTCGCAATCCTCCTGCTGCAGGGCGCGGATATCCTGCCGCACCTGCCGGGGATTCTCCTTCCACACCGTTTCCCGGCATCCGCCAAAGCCGATGCGCAGGCCCTCCGCCTCCCAGATGTACGCATGCCCGAAGCCGCTGTACGCCACCCCCGCCGCTTCCAGGGCCGCCAGGGTGGACGCCTGCCCCGCCTTGCGGTAGTCAATGAAGTGATTGTTGGCCACGTTCACCTGCTCCACCCCCGCGGGAAGCAGCATCTCCGCGTAGGCCGGCGCCCCGCGAAATGTGTGCTGCTTGCCGCTGTCATGCCCCTGGTTCCCCTCCTGGAGCACGCACTCCAGGTTCAGCAGGGTCATGTCGTCCGCCAGGAAAATCTCCCGCAGACCCCGCCAGGGCCAGTCCGGCCCACGCTCCGCCACCACCGTCAGAAAGCTGTACGCCTCCTGCTGCCACTCCTCCCGGGTGCCCAGCACGCAGTCCCCGCCCACGGTCAGGGTCAGCACGGTCTCCTCCGCCTGCGCCCCGCTCAGCAGCAGACACAACGCCCACACCAGGCATAGCCATCGCCTCATGGTCCCGCTCCTCCTTGTTCTCGCTTGCCCTTTTAGACGCCGCAGGGGGGCAAATGGTTCTTGCGCGCAGGCAAAAAAGTTCCGCCATCCATCCCTTCCGGCGCAAATTTGCAACCCGGAGCGCCCGTCCTGCGTCCTGAGGGCAAAAATGCACCGTTTACCCCCCTGTTTTGCAT
>DBFBGQ010000139.1:0-3487 GCA_048201975.1 Candidatus Egerieenecus sp.
CAAAATTCTGTATCCCACAGGTTCCCCGCGGCTGCATACCGCTTTCTGGCTTTCCTTCAAGCAGCCGAAGCAGGAGAAGACCTGGGATTACCTGCGCTGGCTGGACATGCAAAACGGCATGATCACCTCCACCTGGACCAATGCCCAGGGCGTATACCGCAGCGAGGTATTCGCGGCCTATGACGGGGACGTGATTGTCAACCGTTTCAGCGCGCCTCAGGGAAAGCTGGATCTGGAGATAGAGATTACCCTGCCCGGGCGGCCCTTTGGCTACGGCAATGTATTTTTTAAGCAGCCCTTTGTGAAAAGCACCCATGAGCTGAAAATCACGGAGCGGCTCATCAGCTTGGCCTGGGCCTACAACCCCGACTTTGGGCACAAGGGATACGCGGCGGCGATTCGCCTGATTCCCCAGGGCGGCAAACTGACGGCCACGGAAACGGGCGTCACCCTCACCGGCGGCGATGGGCTGATCATCGTTTCCAAAATTGTCAAGTTCGAGAGCGATTTTACCTTTGCGTGCGCGCAGCCGGTATGCGATGCGCTGCTGACCATGGAGGTGGACTTTGACAAGCTGCTGCAGGGCAACCAGCGCCACATCGGCCAGCGCATGGACCGCTCCCGGATCCACCTGGGCAAGAAAGAGGATTACGTGCTCTCCGGCGAAGAGCTGCTGGCGCGCACCCACAGCGATGAGGAGCTGGACCCCATGCTGCTGGAAAAGCTCTACGATATGGGGCGCTTCTTCCAGATTTATGAGACCGGCACCATTCCGCCCATGATGGGACAGCACAACATCAACACCAACCTGCAGGTATGCGCGGGCAACAACACCGGCCTGGATGAGGAGATGGACGTCTATTTCCGCTATTATGAAAGCAAGTTTGACGACTTCCGCACCAACGCCAAGCTGCTCTTCGGCGCACGGGGCCTGCTGGCCAGCGTGCATTGCGATCCGGACTCCGGGCTGTACTATCATTTCTCCCGTACTTATCCGCATTATTGCTGGACGGGATGCCTGGGCTGGGTGTACAACGAGCTGTGGGGACATTATCTGGTGACGGGCGACAAGGACTTCCTGCGGAACCGGCTGATCCCCGCCTACAAGGAAATGGCGCTGTTCTTTGAGGACTACGCCTGCGACAAGGGCCCGGATGGGAAGGTTATCTTCTATCCCTCCTTCTCTCCGGAGGATCCGACGCCCAATCCCGGTTATGAAACCGTGACCTGCCGCAGCATCAATCCCACGCGCATCAATTCCGTGATGGATATCGCCATTTGCCGGGAGATTCTTACCAACCTCATCGACGGGTGCAAGACGCTGGGCATCGAAGCGGAGCAGATCCCCCACTGGGAGGCGCAGCTGGCGTCCCTGCCCACGTACCTGCTGGACCAGGAGGGCGGATTGAAGGAATGGGCCTGGGCGGATATCGAGGAAAACTACAACCACCGCCATGTGTCCCACCACTACGACGTGTGGCCCGGCCGCGCGATTACCCCGGAGACCGAGCCTGAGCTGACCAAGGCCATCATTATTTCCAACCGCAAGCGCGGCCAGCAGGACGACTCCGCCCATGGCATCATCCACCGCGCGTTTACCGCCATCCGCCTTCGGGATCCCGAGGAAGCTGTGCAGAACCTTTCCCAGCTGTTCAATCACGGCTTTGTGCGCCGCACGCTGCAAACCAGTCACTTCCCGTACCGGGGCGTATTCCCGGATCTGCAGGGCGCCGTGCCCGCCTTCCTGATTGAAATGGCGGTCTACAGCGCTCCGGGCCTTGTGGACTTCCTGCCCATGATGCCGGACAACCTGATGCAAGGCGCTATCGACGGCGTATGGCTGTACACCTTCGCCAAGCTGGAGCACATGCAATGGTCCGAGCAGGGCGCCAGCGCCACGCTAACCTCCAATGAGGAGCAGACGCTTACGCTGTCCTGCCACCGGAAGGTAACGCGCATGCTGATCAACGGCCAGGAGCAGCCCATACAGGACGCCGGCGTGAAATATCATTTCCGCCAGGGCGAAACCATCCAAGTGGAAATCGTTTTCTAAGCGCACAAGCAGGGAGAGGGCCCGCATGGCAATGCGGGCCCTCTTAGCAGAAAGGAAGGGAATACACCATGAGAAAAGCAAGCATGACGCTGCATCCGTCCTACCGGATCGGCAGCATTTCCCCCAGGCTGTTCGGGGCGTTCCTGGAGCCCATTGGCAGCATGGTCAATGGGAGCATGTACAACCCCAAGCACCCCACGGCCGACGAGCTTGGCCTGCGGCAGGACTTTATCCAGGGCCTGCGGGAGGCCGGGCTTTCCTGCGTGCGCCTGCCGGGCGGCAACTTCGTCTCTGGATGGAACTGGAAGGATTCCATTGGTCCCAGGGCGCAGCGCAAAACACGGCTGGACCTGGCCTGGCACCAGTTTATTCCCAACGATGTGGGACATGACGAATACCTGCAATGGGCCGAGCGCGTGGGCGCGGAACCGCTGTATACCATCAACCTGGGCACCGGTTCGCTGAACGACGCCACGGACCTGGTGGAGTATACCAATTTCCAGGAAGGGACCTATTGGTCGGACCTGCGGGCGCAATATGGTCACAAGGCTCCCTATGGGGTAAAGGTTTGGTATTTGGGAAATGAAATGGACGGGCCGTGGCAGGTAGCCTCCTGGGAGAAGGATCCCAAGGGATACGGCGTGCTGGCCCATGAGACCTCCAAGGCCATGAAATTTGTTGATCCCACCATCGAAACGGTGGCCTGCGTTTCCAGCTCGCCGTTCCTGAGCCATTATCCGGATTGGGACAGGCAAGTGCTGGAGCAGTGCTATGAAACGGTGGACTATATTTCCATGCACCACTACCATTCGGCGCCCGTGGGCAATGTCGCGGGGATGCTGGCAGGGTATCAGGCCTTTGAGCAATATATCCGCACGGAGGAGGCGCTGTGCGATTATATCAAAACCCAGCTGCGTTCCCGGAAAACCATGATGCTTTCCCTGGACGAATACGGGTCGATGATGCGGCCGGAAAAGAAGGCGCATTACGGAATGAACGGCCGAATGGCCGCCACATCCTTCTACACCATCGATCCCGAGCAAAAATACATTCGGCATGATCCCGACGATTGGAGCAGCCGCCAGAGGCCGCCGCTGGTGGGGGAGATGACGCGGACGCTGGGCACCGCCAGCGTATTGCTCACCCTTTTGCGCCACGCGGACCGCATCAAGATCGGTTGCGCCACCGGCGGCCTGGGAGACCTGTGCATGACCAGCCGGGAGCATGTGTGGCGCGGCGCGTCCTATTATCCCTTTGCGCAGCTCATGCGCTATACCCAGGGAAGTTCGCTGCTTCCGGTGGTGACCTGCGATACCTATGACGTGGAGGGCTACGCCATTGACGACATGAACCAGTACTATGGCTTTGAAGGGGCGAACTACATTCAGTCCGCCGCCGCCATCAACCAGGAGGAAAATGAAATGGCCGTATTCG
>DBFBGQ010000140.1:0-2688 GCA_048201975.1 Candidatus Egerieenecus sp.
GTGGTGGACAGGTGCCCGATATGGAAACGCTTGGCAATATTGATGGAGGAATAGTCCAGGCAGATGGTCTTGCCCGCGCCCAGGCGGCTGGCGCCGTAGCTCTCCCCGGCGGAAAGCACGCTTTCAAGGGTATCCCGGGCAAAGTTCACCCGGTTCAGAAAGAAGTTCAGGTAGCCGTTCACCGCCTGCACGCTGGCAGTCTCCGGTGCGTCAAAGGCTTCGGCCAGGGTCTGGGCTATCTTAGGCGGGGCCATGCGCAGCGCTTTGGCAAAGCGGAAGCAGGGAAAGGCGTAGTCTCCCAGCTTGGGTTCCGGGGGCACCTCCAGCAGGGGGCGCAGCTCCTCCGCGCCGGGCAGCTCCGCGGCCTGGGGCCAGGCCTTGCGCAGGGTATCCGCCAGCAGCTGGGCGATGCGGGTTTTCATATCCATGGAACATTCGCTCCTTCTTTGATCTAGCAATAGCGAGTGTTATTGTATCACATCCGCCACCGCGGAACAAGGGGACGGCGGGGATTTTCGCGCCGCCTCAGCCCTTGCGCCTGGCTGTGCGCACCAGCTCCCGGGCCTGGTCCGCCTCGGCCTGGGTCACGGGATGGCCGCTGTAGCGGGCCCGGTCGTAGCTCCCGGCCAGGGGCAGCGCCAGGGGGGATTCCTCCGCCAGGGGAGCCAGGCCTTCCCGGGCGGTCTGGCTGGGCTTCACCCCGCGGACCTGCCGCAACCAGCCCACCGCCAGGCGCACCTGCCGCTCCGCGGGCAGCGTCTCCCAGTGCCGGGGCAGCCGGGGCCGGCGGGCGGCGGACTTGCGCAGCCGCTCCTGGGGCAGGGACACCGTCTCGTCCACATAGCCCCGATCCTCGCCCCCATCCAGGCGGTCCAGGTAGCCCTGCAGCTGCGCCCGCACCCAGGCGCTCAGCCGCCGCAGCCAACCGGGCAGCCGCTTGCATAGCAGTATCAGCAGCGCCACGGCTCCCAGGGCGAAAACGCCCCAGAGCACATACTCGAGTATCTGCCAGAAGGGGCTGCTCTCCCCCGCGGGCAGGGCGCCCATCATGTCGCTGCTGCCCTCCACCGCGCCGGTGACGCTCTCCTGCTCCGGGCTGAGCAGCGCCAGCAGCGCCAGCAAACCGCGGAAAAGCCCCCGCGCGGCGGCTTCCAGCCAGGCCCACAGGGTTTCCACATTGGCCAGCAGAAAGGCCGCGGCAATCACCCCGGCGGTGAGCAGCAGGTTGGCCGGGAGCATGCCCCGGGGACGGCCCGTGCGCTGCATGAGCACCTGATCCCGCAGCTGGCGCAGGTTCACCGTCACCAGCAGCATGGGGAAGAAGACGATCCCCAGGGCGCGCACCAGCGGGGCGGCGGCGGCGGTAACGCCCCCCAGGGTAAAGACCCACGCGCCCAGCAGCGCCACCAGCGCGGCGATCCCCGCGCCCTGCATGCCCTGCTCCCCCAGGCAGGGGGCCAGGCACAGGGGCAAAAGCAGCCCGTAGGCCGCCGTCAGCAGCCGCTGGGCCGTCACCCCCGGCCAGGGCAGGGCGAAGCCCCCCACGGCCGCGCCCAGCAGGCCCAGCAGCAGCGCCGCCAAGCCCCGCTGCCACTTTTCCCGGGGCAGGCGGGTCAGGGGCAAAAGCAGCACCGGAAGCGCCGGCAGGCAGGCGATGGGGCTCCCCGGCGCGCCGCCGTAGGCGCACAGCGCCGCCGCGGGACCGCTGAAGCCCACCGCCAGCGTGGCCAGGGACAGCGCTTCCAGCACCGCCTCCGAGTTGGGCTTAGCCATGGCCTTCGCCTCCTTCCAGCAGATGGCACACCACCCGCGCTCCCTGCTCCCGCAGCCGCTCCGCCTGGGCGGTGATCTCCGCATCCTCATAGCAGGAGAGGATCAGCACATCCTCCACGCCGGGGGGCAGGGTCAGCTGGGCCAGGAAGGCCGGGAAGGTGCGGTGCATTTTCAGCGTCATGCGGGCGCACAGGGCCAGCACGGTGGTTTTCTGGGTGGTGGAGCGGTCCGGGGGCAGCAGCGCCTCGGCCTCCTCCTCCCCCGCCAGGGTGGTGTTGGCCCCCAGCCCCGCCGCCGCGCCCCGGTCAATGGCCAGGACGCACAGGGTGGCCGCCAGGGACAGGGCGTTCTCGATGACCTGCGCCTCCTGCTCCCCCAGGTCCGCCCATTGGCGGGCGGAGCGGGCCACGTTCAGCAGCACCAGCATTTTGGGGTCGGCGGAGGCGTCGCAGGTTTTCACCTGCCACTGGCCCGTGCGCAGGGAGGCGGCGTAGTGCAGCATCCGGGGCGGATCCCCGGGCTGGTAAGGCCGCGCGCCGTTGATCAGGCAGGGGTCGGGGTTGATGAAGCGGCGCACCAGCACATCCCCCAGAAAGCTCTGGCAAGGCAGGGGGATCTGCTCCGGCTCCAGCAGCCGGGGATAGACCAGCAGCCGGGCGTTGCAGTCCAGGGTGCGGTCCAGAGCGGAGAGCCCCAGCAGCTCCCCGGCGGTGAGCGCCACGGTGGTCAGGCGGTAATCCCCCCGGCGCAGGCACCGCACCTGATGCCGGCGGGTGAGCCGGGTGCGGGGGGCCAGGAAGAAGAAGCTGCGGTGATACAGCCCCCCGTTGATCTCCCGCATGGACATGGGGCTGAACCCCAGCCCCGCGGGCATCCGGGACTGCACCCGCACCCATGGCAGGGGCAGCCGGGAGG
>DBFBGQ010000141.1:0-30260 GCA_048201975.1 Candidatus Egerieenecus sp.
TCGCGTTTTAAGCCGGTTGTGTTCCCGCTTCATCCATAGCTTTTTCAGGTCAAACGCCAGGGCCAGGAAAAACAGCTCCGTGCGAATATTGCCTTTGCCTCTGGTGAGAAAGCGCCGAAACCCAAAGTCGTTTTTTAGCAGCGCAAACGCGCCTTCCACCTGAATAGCGCGGCACACACGCAGATGCATGCCGCGCTCGGATGATATATTGCGTGTAGCCTGTTCGCGCTTTTCCCAGAAGGTTCTTTGCAAAATCCTGCTGCTGCGGACTTTTACGTTTGCCGCTTCCGCGCACGAAAAGGATATGCTGCCGTTCTTCCTCCAGCTTGGAACCGATGGCGGAAGCGTTCTTCAGCCCTGTTCGTTTTTCCAGTTCCGCCTTTACCTTCGCCAGACGCTTTTGGATGGGTTTACGCCACACAAAGGTGTACCGGCCGGCAGCGCTTTCCAGCTTTGTTCCGTCGATGTATACTGTTTGGTGGTCTGTTTCGCGCATGCCCTCCAGTTTCTGCACAAACTGATAGAACAGATCTTCCACCACTTCCCGGCAGCGCCCCGTGCGGAAACGTGCAAATGTCGTATGATCCGGCGCCTTTTGATCCTCCAGCAGCCATTTGAAGTCGATTCGATATGGACAGGCTTCCTCCAGCTTCCGGCTGGAATAGATCCCACACAGATACCCATGGACCATGACCTTGAACAACACCCGTGGATCCGCTGCCGATTTTCTCCCTCTGGGCGAATACGCTTTGTACAGTTTCCGGTACTCCAGTTCCTCAAGCTGTGCGCTTAGCAGGCGGACAGGCGCGTTTTGTGGTATGGCAATTTCTGAATTCAGTGCAAAAATCAGTTGACCGTGCCGCTCAAATACCTTATACGGGTCTTGCTTTTGATAGGTTTTTTTCCATACCTTTTTACCTTAAGCGAAAAGACGAGGTTTGGATACCCTTTTGAGGATCCTTGCCTCGTCTGTTTTTGCTGGGGGTATTTTGCAACGCGCCCTTCGACGTTTGTTTCTATCCGGCGTTTTGGGCGAAAGGTTGGCTTTTTAAAACAAGAGCCGGGCGTTCAAATTCTGTCTTCAATTTCTTACAATCGGCGCCTTTGCGGCATCTATTTCTGACGCATCCTCCTTTCCAAAATGCTATACTCCTGGCATGGACAAAGGAGCGATGCATATGAAGGGGCGCAGCGCCGGGACGCAAGGCGTGTGGACCAAGGCGTTCACGACAATTTTCGTGATCAATGTATTCAATTCCCTGGGCTTTCATATTCTTACGCCCATTCTGCCCAAGTACGCCGTGTCGCTGTCCCTGGGGGATACGCTGGCGGGCGTGATTGGCACGGTGTTTACCGTCACCTCCGTTATGATTCGGCTGCTGATGATCAAAATGCATATGGTTGGCCGCTATCGGATTTATTTGATTGCATCCTTGAGCATGATTGCCGTGGCCATTGCCGGGTTTGCCTTCAGCGAATCAGCCACACCGCTGATTCTGTTCCGGCTCCTTCATGGGGTAGGCTGGGGAATCTGCAGCACGGTGGCGGCTACGCTGGCCTCGCTGGCTTTGCCCAGCGACAAGGTAGGGGCGGGCATTGGCCTGTTTGGGCTGGGATCGGTGTTTGGCTCGGCCATCGCCCCCAACCTGGGGCTGAACCTGGTGGATGCCATCGGTTACCAGCGGACGTTTCTGGTGGCGTTGGCAATGCCGCTGATCGGCATCGCCCTGTGCCTGCTGCTGAAAAACGTGGAAGCCGGCGCCGTGGAGGCGCCTGGCCGTCCGGCGGCCTCCGCCATCGGATGGAAGGAGATCGACTGGCGGCCGCTGTTTCCCACGCTGCTCATCGCCATTGCGGTGATTCCCGCCAACGGCATCAGCTCCTTCATCGCCCTGTGCGCTCAGGAGCGCGGGGTGGAGCAGATCGGCTTCTTCTTTACGGTGAACGCCTTTGCGCTGCTGTTTGCCCGGCCCCTGTTCGGCCGGCTGTCCGATCGCCTGGAGCCCTGGAAGCTGTTGATCCCGGCGATGATCGCCTACGCATGCGTCATGGTGGGATTGTATTTTGCACAAAGCCTGCCGGTTTTCCTGATCATCGCGCTGGTCTATGCCCTGGGCTACGGCAGCGTGAACCCCACCATACAGTCCTGGTGCGTGCGCTCTGTGGAAAAGCGCCAGTTCGGCATGGCGCAGATCATCTACTACACGGGATTCGATCTGGGCTCCGGGCTGGGCGGGCTGATCTCCGGCATGATCGCCTCCGCCGCGGGCTATTCGGCCATGTATCTCTGGCTTATCATCCCCATCGCCGTGGACCTGGCAATCCTGCTGGTCTACCGGGCGCTGCAAAAGCAGAAGGTGCAGAAAGGAGCATGGAACCATGCGTAAGCCCTCCTCCCAGCCCTTGCGCGTACACAGGCTCAACGCCCTGCAATACGCCAAACGAAATTGGATTCTGCTGGCCATGCTGCTTCCGGCGGCGCTGTATGTGCTGGTTTTCCAGTATGCGCCCATGTCCGGCATCATTTTGGCGTTCAAGTCCTTCAACTACCGGGACGGCGTTTTTGGCAGCCCGTGGAACGGCCTGAGCAACTTCAACTTCTTGCTGGTATCCGGAAAGCTGTGGAGCCTCACCCGGAACACCATGCTGTACAACTTTGCCTTTATTGTGGTCAATACCACGCTGGAAGTGGCCATGGCCATCTTCATCAACGAGATCCGCTGCAAATGGTTCAAAAAGAGCTTTCAGTCCTTTATTTTCCTGCCGCATTTTATTAGCTGGGTGGTAGCGGTGGCCATTGTGCAGGCGTTGTTCAGCTATGAATACGGCGCGGTGAACGCCCTGGTGGAGGCGCTGGGAGGCAAGCGGCTCAATATCAACACCAACGCGAGCATCTGGCCGGCGCTGTTGGTGGGGCTGAGCGCGTGGAAGAGCGTGGGCTATGGCAGCGTGGTGTATCTGTCCTCGATTACGGGAATCGATCCCGGGCTGTATGAAGCGGCGCAGCTGGATGGCGCCAACAAATGGCAGCAGGTACGCCATATCACCCTGCCCAGCCTGCTGCCCACCATTGTCATCATGTTTCTGCTGGCTGTGGGCCGAATCTTCCGCGGGGACTTCGGCATGTTCTACCAGCTGGTGGGCAGCAACGGCGTGCTGCTGACCACCACGGATATACTGGACACGTACATCTACCGTTCCATGCTGGGCAGCAGCAACCTTGGCATGACCGCGGCGGCAGGCTTTTACCAGAGCGTGCTGTGCTTTGTCACCATCATGCTGGTGAATGCGCTGGTCAAGCGCATTGAGCCGGACTATTCGCTGTTTTGACCGGAGGGGGATACTACCATGAAACACGCCCGAAGCAAAACCCTGCACTGGGACCAGCTCAGCATGTCCGCGCTGGGATATACGCTGCTGTTTCTGTTTGGGATGATGTGCCTGATTCCCTTCTGGATTGTGTTCATCTCCTCCTTTGCCTCGGAGGGGTCGCTGGTGCGCGTGGGGTATGCGCTGTGGCCCGATGAATTCTCCCTGGACTCCTATGCGTATGCCTTTCGCAATCCCACACGGATCTTTCAGGCGTATGCCAGCACCATCGTCATTACGGCGGTGGGCACAGCGCTGGCCGTTCTCATGGCTACCATGACCGGTTATGTGCTGGCCCGTCAGGATTTCCGCTGGCGCAACGGGTTTTCGCTGTTCTTCTTTTTCACCACGCTTTTCAGCGGCGGGCTGGTGCCTTACTACCTCATGTGCACGCAGTACCTGGGCATGAAGGACAGCTGGATGGGCCGGCTGCTGCCCATGCTGTTTTCCGTGTGGAACATGATTCTGGCGAAAAACTACATGAAAACCATCTCCTTTGAAATTACCGAGAGCGGCAAGATGGATGGCGCCAATGATTTCCAGATTTTCATCCGCCTGATCCTTCCGCTCACCAAGCCGCTGGTGGCCACGCTGACGCTGTTCACCGCCCTCACCTACTGGAACGACTGGTATTACTCCATGCTGTTCATCACCAAGCCCCATATGCAAAGCCTGCAATACCTGCTGCAGGATATGCTCTCCTCCATTCAGGCGTTGAAGCAGCTGGCGGCTTCCGGGGAGCTTGCCACGGTCAGCAACGCGGAAATTCCCACCACGGGGATGAAGATGTCCATGACCGTGATTACCGTTGGCCCGATTATCCTGTTGTATCCCTTCCTGCAGCGCTATTTCATCAAGGGCATGACCATCGGCGCGGTCAAGGGGTAAGAATGGATTGTTGGCTGGGATGAGCCATGATCATACAACCAAGGAAAGGTGGTATTCACACATGAAACGGTTTTGGGCCTTGCTGCTAGTCGGTCTGCTGCTTCTTTCCTGCACCGCCATTGCGGAATCCCCCCAAAGCGCGGAGCTGTATCCCGGCGTGGATCTCTCCGCGCATGAAACCATTACCATGTATCACGTGGGCAACGATCTGTCGGACTGGGAGCGGGTTTCCCAGCGCGTCAATGAACTGCTGAATGAAAAGATCAACACCACCGTAAATTTTGTCCACATCTCCTTTGCGGACTTCATCGCCAATTACACCCTGTACTTGGCCAGCAGCGATATTGACCTGATCTATACCGCGGAGTTCTGCAACTATGCGGACAACGCCCGTTCCGGCGCGTATAAAGAGATTGACGACGAGTTCCTGCAAACCTACATGCCGCAGACGTACGCCAACATGCCCGCGGCGGCGTGGAACGAGATCCGCATCAACGGCACCATCTACACCATTCCCCGGAATTATTCCGAAATCAGCGTAGCGCCCATCGTGGTCACGCGGCAAACCCTGCTGGATCAATACGGATACACGGCGGATGAAATCAACACCTGGGAAAAGCTGGAGGAGTATCTGTATGCAGTGGCGGCAGGCGAGCAGGGCACGGGGGTCTATGCGCTGAACCCCCAGGGCTTCTGGCCCAGCCACGTGTATTACTTCAACAACATCTACAACCTGGCGTCCATCGGCAGCTCCAACAACGGCATCTACTACGCCTGGAACACCGCCAACGAGACGTTCTCGGTGGATGATATCGCCTGGTTTGGCGATACCGACGAGTTCATGCAGTGGGCGCTGAAAATGGCCGACTACTATGCCAACGGGCTCTATCCCTCGGATGTGATCGCCAACGAGAGCACCATCGACGACACCTTCAACGCGGGGACCAGCGCGGTGAACTTTGGCGAACCCAGCAAGATCCTGGGCCTGATGAACGAGGACCCGGACGTGGTGCCGCTGTTCTGCACCATGCCGGAGGGCTACCGCAGCACCCGGGGCAAATACATGCGCTATGGCAATTCCTTCCCCGTCAACTCCACCAAGACCGAGCGCGCCGCCGTGGCCCTGGACATGATGATGAACGATCCTGAAATCAACATGCTGCTGGTGTACGGCTTTGAAGGCGAGCACTACATTCTCAACGAGGACGGCACCTATGAGCTGGGCCCCAACGCCGCGGCCTATGCCTGCGACAGCAACTTCTTCTGCTTCCAGAACAACCGCAACCCGCTCCTGGCCATTGATAACGAGCAGATTTCCGCCTGGCGGGACGCCAGCTACGCGGCGGTCAACGAATCCTTCACCGCGGCAGGCTTCAACTACGACGGCTCCAAGTATGAGGCGAACGTGGCGGTGATTACCTCCCTGTGGAATCAGTATCAGTGGAGCCTGTGCTTTGGGCTGTATGGAGACGCCACCGAATCGGTGGTGGAGCAGTTCCGGGCGGAGGTGCATGCGGCTGGCCTGGATGAAATCGACAAGGATTTCCGGGAGCAGCTGACGGCTTATCTGGCGAACTGACGCGCGCAAGGAAAGGCATGCGCATTGGAACGCTCGGGGGCGGCGGTCTCGCCGCCCCCTCACCAGGCAACCACGCAACAAGGAGAAGAATACGCCATGATGCTAAGCAGAGCTCCCCTCCCCAGAACGGACCCGGAAGCCCAGGGCGTGTCCAGCGCCCGGCTGCTGGCCCGCCTGCGGGAGCTGACCGCCAACGAGAATGAAATCCACGGCGTGATGATCGCCCGCAACGGCTGCGTTATCAGCGAATCCTGGCCCCTGCCCTTTCGCGCGGACATGCCCCATACCAATCATTCCATGGGAAAAAGCTACACCTGCACCGCCATTGGCATCGCCTGCGCCCAGGGGCTCCTCAGCCCGGAGGACCGGGTGGCGGACCTTATGCGGGAGGAGCTGGACCGGTTTGGGATCACCCCCGATGCGAACTTTCAAAAAATGCGCCTGCGGGACGTAATGGCCATGGCCAACGGCATGACGCGCATGGCCCGCTTTGATGAGGCGTGGCTGGAAAACTGGCTGCGCTTTCCCGTGGAAAGGGAGCCGGGAACGTATTTCCATTACAACACCTGCAGCGCCAGCATGCTGGGCGTGCTGGTGGAAAAGGTTACAGGGGTACCCTTGCGGCAGTATTTGCAGGCCAACCTGTTGGATTGCATCGGCGTGGGCGAGCAGGATCTGCGCTGGCTTCGCTTTGGCAGCGAATACTACGCGGAGCCCGGCGTCAGCGCAACCACGGAGGCAAACCTGCGGCTGGGGCTGTTTTACCTTTGCGGAGGCAAAGCCGAAGGCAGGCAGATTCTGCAGCCGGAATGGCTGCGGGAAGCGACCCGGAAGCAAGTGGACACAAGCCACCATAACGACATGCAGGAGTCCACCCATGGCTACGGCTGGCAGCTGTGGATGTGCAGCAAGCCGGGCGTATACCGCTTTGACGGCGGGCAGGGGCAGTTTTGCCTGATGGACCCGGAAAAGCAGGCGGTGATCTCCCTGCACGAGGGCGGCGTCCACCCCGGCGGCGTTTACAAAACCCTGACGGTGCTGCAGCAGATCCTGTATGAAATGGAGGATGCGCCCCTGCCGCCGGACCCTGACGCCCTGGCGCAGCTGCGCGGCTTTGAGCGCGGAAGAGCGCTGCCCCTGGGGCGCACGGCGCCGCTGCCGGCGGATCCGCACGCCATGGATGGCGTCTATGCGGTATGCCAGGGCGACGCGAACTTCTGGATTGAGGCCTTCCCCGACGGCGAGGAATTCTATCATCTGTTCTATGATCCCTCCATCCAGTGGAGCATGAAGACCATCGGGCTTGCGTACCGGGATGGATATATCCAAATGGTTGTCAACCGCCGGTGCGTTTTCCGCGTGCGCCTGGATGGACAATATGACGTGACGGATACGCTGAATCCGCTCCCGGAGCTGCAAAAGACCTGGACCACGGGCTGCTTCGTAGACGACCACACCCTGGAAATGGACATTCACTGGCTGAACGCCTGGATGGTGTGGAAGGTCACCCTCGCCCTGGAGGGGACCACCCTGCGCATCCGTGTGGCCAAGGATCCCAGGCACGAGGGCAAGCCACCGGTGGAGCGCCAGGCCACGGCGCGGCTGATCCGGCCAGGCCCATGGAAGGGAGCGGTGTAACATGGCCTTTTTCCAAGTGCAATTTCAATCCCAGTGCCTGCAGGGAGCCGGCGAATTTGCGGTCATACTGCCGCCGGAACAGGAGAAACGGGAGCGGCTCCCGGTGCTCTACCTGCTGCACGGCGCCTTCGGGGAATGCCTGGGCAGCCTGCTGGAAAGCTCCGTCAGCCGCTACTGCGGCAGGCGGGGGCTGGCCATTGTGGCGCCCAGCGCCTACCTGGGTGTGTATACGGACATGGAGCATGGCGAGCGGGCCTATTCCTTTGTGAAGGAAGCCATGGCGGTGGCGGAGCGGATGTTTCCCGTGCTGTCCCAGCGGCCGGAGGAGCGGTTTCTGCTGGGCATCTCCATGGGGGGCCACGGCGCCTTCAAGCTGGCCATGGAATATCCGCAGCGCTTTCATGCCGCGGCGGCCTGCAGCTCCCCCATCGACGTGGTGGAAACCATGCGCCTGCTGGAAGCCGGCCGGCATCCCGGGGGGCACGAGCTGTATGACGCATACGGCGGCTCTCAGGCCTACAGCGGCGGCGTGGGGGATGTGATGGCCATGGCGGCGCAGCGGGTCCGGGAGGGCTGCCCCCTGCCCAAGCTGTGGCTCTGCTGGGGCGATCAGGACCATGCGCGGTTTGAGGATCAGGTCACTGTGGAGAAGTTCCGGGCGCTGGGCATCCCCCTGGAAACCCGCGTGGGCCACGGCGGACATGATTTTTACACCTGGGACCCCATGCTGGAGGACATACTGGACTGGATGCTGGAGGAGGGGCAAGCGAATGGCCTGGATTGAGGGGCGGAATCAATTCCCCGTACTGCGCAACACCGGGCGCTTTTCCCTGCTGCTGCCCGATGACGGGCGCGTGACCGGCCTGCCGGTGCTGTGGCTGCTGCCCATAGCCGGAGGAATGCATAGCGATTGGGTGCGCTACACGGCGATCGAGCGCTGGGCGCGTAGCCTGCGCCTGGCGGTGGTGATGCCCGAGGGGTTGCGCTCGGATTTTGTGGACATGGCGCACGGCATGGCCTGGTGGCAGTATCTGTCCCAGGAGCTGCCGGCGTATCTGCGGCGCACCTTCGGGCTTGACCCGGCGCCTGCCGACCAGGCGGCCTTCGGCGCGGGCATGGGCGCGCTGGGCGCGCTGAAGCTGGGGCTGCGCACGGAGCGCTTTTGCGCCGTGGGCGCGGTGGGGGCGGACCTGACGCAGTTTGCCGCCTACGACCGTTCCCATACCCATGACCAGGAATCCATCTATGGCGCAGCGCCCATGGATACGGCCATGCGCAGCGCCCACGATCCCTTCGCCATAGTGCAGGCGCGCGCCGATTTGCGGGGGATGCGCGTGCTGTTGGAGGTCCGCGACGAAGCCAGCCAACGCTTGTTCCACATGCTGGCCGGTCGGGGATGCCATGTGACGCCCACCTCCGCCTGGCCGGAAGGCTGGGAAGGCCGGGAGGCGGCGCTGCAATGCTTCCTGCGCCGGCAGTATGGCCTGCGCATCCCAGAAGAACCGGGAAAGGAGTCTGTGGAATGAAACCATTCGTATGCGACGGGAGTACCGTCGTCCGCACCCGGGGCGGGCGGCTGCAGGGCTTTCGCTGGGGCGATACCTATACCTTTCGGGGGATCCGGTACGCTGTAGCCAAGCGGTTCGAAATGCCCCAGCCTGTGCCCGCCTGGGAGGGCATATTGCCTGCCCTGAGCTATGGGGATGTATGCCCCATCAAAAAGCCCATGGATCATCGGGGGGATATTCTGGTTCCTCACCGGGACTGGTCCATGAGCGAGGACTGCCAATATTTGAACGTATGGACCCAGAGCCTGGACGCCCAGGCCAAGCGTCCGGTGATGGTGTGGTTCCATGGAGGCGGATTCTCCTCCGGCTCCGCCATTGAGCAGGAAACCTATGACGGGGAGAACCTTAGCGCCTTTGGCAACGTGGTGGTGGTGTCGGTGACGCACCGGCTGAACATCCTGGGCTATCTGGATCTGGCCCCGCTTACGGACCGCTATCCCAACGCCGCCAACGCGGGCACCGCGGACCTGGTGGCGGCCCTGGTCTGGGTGCGGGAAAACATCGCGGCGTTTGGGGGCGACCCGGACAACGTAACGGTTTTCGGGCAATCCGGCGGCGGGCACAAAACCTTTGACCTGCTGCAAATTCCCCAGGCGGACGGGCTGTACCATAAGCTGATTGTGCAAAGCGGCGTTACGTCCAACTTCCGCTATCCCCAGCGCGGGGAAAACGGAGAACGGGTGGTACGCGCCATGCTTCAGGAGCTGGGTCTGCGGGAGGATCAGGTGGAAGCGCTGGCCGGCCTTCCCTACCAGCAGCTGGCCGATGCCCACACCAAGGTGCAGAAAGCCTTGCGGGAGCAGTGGGTATACTGCGGTGAGACGCCCTTGCCCAACGACTATTATGCGGGTGAGCCCATCCTGCACGGCTTCCGCAAGGAGACGCTGGATATTCCCGTGATGGTGGGCTCCGTTTTTGGGGAATTCGCCTTCGGAGTGCCGGCGATGGACAAGCAGGGCATGTCCATGGAGGAAAAGATGGCCATGCTGCGCGGGCAGTTTGGGGAGGATGCGGAGGCGTTGGTCCAGGCCTTCCAGAAGGCGTACCCGGAAAAGGACCTGTGCGACCTGATGTATTTCGAATCCTGCATCCGCCTGTCTTCCATGCGCTTTTTGAGCTTCCGGGCAGCCAGCGCCACTGCGCCGGTGTATTCCTACCTGTTCAACTTGGACTTCCCCATCGATGGCGGCAGGCTGGCGTGGCACTGCGCGGAACTGCCCTTCGTGTTCCATAACGCTGAAAAGATTCCCGTGTGCTGCATGCCGGGCGTTTCGGAAACATTGCAGGACCAGATGGCCGGGGCATGGGTATCCTTCGCGCAGACCGGTTGTCCACGCCTGCCCCAGGGGCCCGCGTGGATCCCCTACACGGAGGAAAACCATGCCACCATGATCTTTGACCGGGTATGCCGCTTGGGCATACGCTTTGACGACGAACTGCTTCGGCTTCACGAAAAGGCCGTGCCACCGCTCCAGGTGCAATCGTGATTGATCAAAGCGGCGCGGAGGGATTTTGCTCCTCCGCGCCGCGCTGGATAAAAAGTTTTTTTATCCTCCGCCTGTCGAAAAAGGCGTTTTTTTATTATGGTTGCAGCCAGGCCAGCAGCGTCTGCGTGTCCACCAGGCCGGAGCGGTTGAAACGCCCCAGGCGGTACAGGCAGGCGGCATCCCGGGAAATCAGGTTCAGGTGCGGCTCGCTGGTCATGGTGGCCGCATAGCCGTATTGCTGCAAAAGCGCGTCCGCCAGGGGCTCCACATAGCCGTAGGGATACGCGAAGGCCGGCAGCAGCGGCGCTTGCGCCGTGGCGGCCCATTGATCCATCTGCGCCAGGTCCTGAAGGAACATGGCCGTATACTCCGCCTGGGATTCATGGGACAACTGCTGCACGCCCTTGCGGGTGCGGAACACATGCAGCTGCGCGGAGTGGCTTTGCAGCTCCAGACGGCCGGAGTCCGACGCCTGGCGCAGCTCTGCCCAGTTCATATACCGCTGGGAGGTGTCGCAGCCATCAGCAATGCCCTGGGCTCGCGCGCCGATCACCGAAATCACCGCGCAGGCGTCATACTGCTCAAGCAGCGGCAGCGCCTGGGTCAACACGCTGCGGTAGCCGTCGTCAAACACCAGCAGCACGGGCTTTTCCGGCAGCGGCCCGCCTTCCCGGGCAAAGGCGATGACCTGCGACAGGCGCACGGTTTGCCAACCGCCTTGGGCCAGGGCGCGCAAGTCCGCTTCCAGCTGCGCGGCAGAGACCGTATAGTCGTCCAGGGGTTCGCCCTGGGCCACTACGTCGTGATACATGACGATGGGCAGCACCCGGGAATCCTCGGCGTGGGCGGGGCGAAGCAACCCCCAGCACAGGATGCCCGCCAGGATCAATAGAATCGCCGCGTAAAAGAGCATGCCCCATACGCCTTGCTTGCCTTGTTGTTTCATGATCATGCTTGCTCCTCTCTTGATGGACGGTTCATTTCCAACGCAGGGGCTTTCGCAGCGCCGCCTGGGCATAGCCCGCCAGGGCGCACAGGGATTGCAGGGTCTGGAACGCCAGCAGAAAGCAGAGCAACCCGGAAACGCTGTGCCGGATGCTTGCGCCCGCCTGCCTGCGCTGGAACGCGCACACGCTCCATCCGTTGATGGCAAGCCCGGGCAGCGTACACAGTGTCATCCACCCCACCAGCCAATCCTTGCCCAGAAGCAGCAAAACTACCCCTGCCCAAAAGCCAAAGATGAATGTTACGTCCAGAAACACAATGGATAGATTCAGGCTCTCAAAATACCCGCCGAAAAACGCGCTTTGCCGCCAGGGCGCCACCGCCCGCAGGCCGTCAAACATGCCGCGCGCCCAGCGCGTGCGCTGGCGGCACAGCCCCCGAAGCGTGCCCGGCGCCTGGGTGTAGCCGATGGCGCTGGGTTCGTACAGGGATGGGCGCCCCCGTGCCAGCAGCCGGTATGTGAGCACAATATCCTCCCCGGCGCATTGTTCCCAGCCGCCTGCCTGGCGCACGGCATCCGCGTCGTAGGCGCTGAAAGCGCCCTGCGCCACCAGGGTGGCCCCATAGCTGCCCTGAAAGCGCTTGATGGCGGCAATGCTGATGAAATAGTCGTAAACCTGCATCCTCTGCAGGGCGTTGACCGGATGGTTGACCAGCAGGTTGCCCGCCACGCAGGCTGCGCCGCTGTGGCGGATGCGCCGGACGATTTTGTCCACCGCATGCTCTTCCAGCAGTGTGTCCGCGTCCACGGTGACCAGGTAACGGGTGCGGACCTGCGCAAGGCCGGCGTTGAGCGCGTTGGCCTTGCCCTTGTGCGGGCAGGGCAGCAGGCGGATGCTTCGCCGGGGCGCGGACAGCTCCGCCATGGCCCGGCGAATCTCTTCATCGGTGCCGTCGGTGGAGCCGTTGTCCACGCAGAGGATCTCCAGCGCGCCGTCGTAGCGCTGCGCCGCCAGATGGGCCAGGGTAACATAAATGCTTTGGACTTCATTCCGTGCGCAGACCAGCACCGTGACAGCCTCCTCGCAGGGGCCGGCAACAGGCGCGGGACGCGCATGCATCAGATTGGATAAAAACATGGCGCACATCAGATATCCCGGCAGCAGCGCAATGCCCATGATAACCGGCAGCGCATACCAGCCGGAAAGCCGTGCGGCCGCATACCTGAGCCAGGGCAGCGCCAGCAGCGTGGACAGCAGCAGCCAGAGCAGCGCAGCGCCGCAGCTCAGCAGAAATTTTCCAGGGATTCGCCGCATGAAATCACCCCGCTTCAACTTATGTGCCCCGCGGAATTTGGTGAGAAAGCGCCCCGGCATTCCCAGCGATGCGCGTATGCTCCAATGGCGGAACAGGCGCGCTTCCCACGCTTCTCCGGGATGCCCCGGCGTTTTTCCGCTTCTAATTCCCTGCCGGTACGCATATGCCTTTGCGAACGACCAACGCAGGGAGGACAAAGCCTTATGGAGATGAAATGCCTTCGGGAAAATCTGCAAATGGAGCGCCTGGTGGGCACGGCCCAGGGCCAGGCGGCCGTGGAAGGGGAAATCACCCTGCCAGGCGGGCTCCGGGAGGAAGCGCGGGTGCTCTCCGCCGGCGCCATGGTGGTGCTGGAAAGCGTGGAGGCCCAGCAGGACAAGGTGGTGCTGGAGGGCCGGGTGGTGTTCCATGCCCTGTATACCCAGGGGGATCCAGGCAAGCCCCAGGCCATGGAGGCCAGCGCCGACTTCACCCATACCCTGGAGCTGCCCGGAGCCCAGGCGCGCATGCTCTGCCGGGGGGACGCCACGGTGGAGCATGTGGAAGCCACGGCCTACAGCGGGCGGCTGGGGCTCAAGGCCATTGTGCAGGCCCGGTGCCGGGTGCTCTCCGCGCAACCAGTGGCCGCCTTGACGGGCATTGCCGGGGTGGAGGGGCTGGAGCAGCGCACCTGCACACTCCCCCTGAAGCGCACCGTGGCTCAGGGACAGGCCGAAGCCCTGCTCCGGGAGGAGTTCGACCTGCCCGCGGGGCTGCAGGTTACGCAAACCCTGTACGCCACCGCCCTGCCCCGGGTCACGGAGATCACCGGCGGGCTGGGCCGGGCGGGCATCAGCGGCACGGTGGCCCTGGAGGTGTACCATGCCTCCGACACCCCCGGCAAACCCCTGTGCCTCACCCGGCATACCCTGCCCTTTGATCAGGCGGTGGAGCTGGCCGGCGAGGACGGGGAGCTGCTGGACGGCCGGGCCGTGGTCAAGGATGTGGCCGTGGTCAGCCAGGAGAATGCCGACGGGGAGCGCACGCTGCGGGTGGAGGTGCTGCTGGGGCTCTCCGCCTGGGCGGACCGCCGGGAGGAGGTCACCGTGCTCCAGGACGCCTACACCACCGACGGGGACGACGTGCGCCTCACCCGCGCCCCCGTGCGCTGCCGGGTGGACGACCGCGCCGTGCAGGCCGCTGAAAGCGGCAAGCTGATGCTCATGCTCCCCGAGGGCAGCCCGGCCGCCCGGACGGTGCTGTGCGGCTTTGCGGTGCCGGTGCTCACCGGCCGGGAACAGATTGGCGGGCGGCTGACGGTGGAGGGCATGCTGGAGGTGACGCTCCTGTACATGACCGACGACAGCGACGCGCCGGTCACCGTGTTCCAGGAGGAGCCCTTCCGCCTCACATTTGCCGCCGAGTGCGGCCCGGAGGATTTCCTCACACTCACCGTGGGCGAGGTGGACGTAAGCGCCATCACCAGCGACCGGGTGGAGATGAAATACATCCTGCACCTGCAAAGCAGCGGCCTGCAGGTGCAGGATGCGGCCCTGGCCGCCGATGCCGAGCGGGTGGAGGCCGATCCTCCCAGCGACAGCTTGATTCTCTATTTCATCCAGCCCGGAGAGGAAATGTGGGATATTGCCCGGCGCTATCGCCTGCCCAGGGCGCAGCTGACGGAGATGAACCCCGAGCTGGAAAAGGCCGAGCCGGTTCCTGGGCAATCGGTGCTGGTGTGGCGCCGGCAGCTCCGGGCCTGATGCAATGGTTCCGCCCTCCCCAAAGTGTGAAGGGCCGCCGCGGAAACGCTCCGCGGCGGCCCTTTCTGCTTACGATCTGCCGGGCCTCGCGCCCGGTTTTTTGCATTTGCTTCCTTTTGAAAATATCAGAGACGATAGGCGCTCAGGTCCACCTTTTTCAGCGCGGCCAGCAGCGCGAAGCCCAGGGCGTACACGGCCACCGCTTCACCGGCGGCCACCTGCAGCATGGTCAACGCCATGGGCAGGCTGTAAACAATGGATAGCATGGCGCCCACAATGACGCCGTTGGCCACCACGGGGCACAGCGCCGCCAGCGGGCGGTTTTTGCGCAGGGCATAGGTGCCCACGGCCGCAATCAGCGTGGCCAGGGAACCGAACACAATGTCCAAAATGCCCACCGGGCTGAGCAGATTGGCCACCAGGCAGCCCACGAACAAGCCGGGAATGGCCTGGGACAGCAGCACGGGCAGCAGGGTAAGGGCCTCGGCGATACGGCACTGGTACTCCCCGTAGCTGAGCACGGGCAGGGCCAGTGTCAGCGCGGCGTACACCGCGGCAATCAGAGCGCTCAAACAAAGGTTCCGTGGGGTAAAGAGCTTCTTCATCATGGTTTTTTCTTCCTTTCGTGCGTAGCGAAGTACAGTCGCAAGCGTTTCCTAGCATACCATACTTTCCACCGTATCGCAACTGCGAATCCCGGGCATGCTGTAGGTGCGCTCCTTCGGGGGCGACAAACAGGCAGGGAGGAATCCATACCATGGCTACCAAGAACCAGTGCATCCATTGCAGCGTAGAAAGCTGCCAGCACCACGAGACCAACGACGTGTGCGCCCTGACCGACATCAAGGTGGCTCCCCGCGCCAACTGCTGCAACGGCAAGTGCGACGAGAGCGAATGCGCCAGCTACAAGTCCCGCTGGTAACCCGGCCTGTGCCCCTGGGGGAGCGGCAACGCTCCCCCTGCGGCGCAGTTCCAGGGGAAAGCATGCGAAACGGGGTGCGGGAGGGAAGCCCATGGCGGAGCAGATCACAAAGACCCTGGCCCATAGCCTGGAGCGGCTGGACGCGCTGCTCCACCGGGACGTGAACACGGACATGGTCCGGCGGCTATTGCGCCTGTATGGCCGGGACGCGGCCGTTTTTTTCGTGGACGGCATGTGCTCGGGGGAGTTCCTCCAGCGCTTCGTGCTGGATCCCGCCCTGGCGGTGGCGGAGGTTCCCGCCGCACGCCCCCTGAAGGAGGCGGTGCCCCTGGCGCTGCCCGTGGGGGACGTGGCCTTCGTCACGGATTTTGAGGCCCTGGTGGAGGGGCTGGTGAACGGCAAGGCCGCGATTCTGGTGGAGGGCATGGCTGGCGCGGTGTGCCTGGACATTCGCATTTTCGTGCGGCGGAGCGTCTCCACGCCCCTGAACGAAAACGTGGTCATGGGTCCCCACGAAGGCTTCAACGAAACCCTCCGGGACAACATCACCCTGCTGCGGCGCATCTTCCACACCCCGGAGCTCATCGGCGAAATGACCACCGTGGGCACGGTGAGCCCGGTGAACCTGTGCGTGCTCTACCTGCAAAAGGCAGTTTCCCCGGTGAGCCTCAAGCGCATACGGGAGCGGCTGCAAGGCATCCGCTGCGACCATGTGCTAAGCATCGGCGCCCTGGAGCAATTGATCGAGGATCATCCCTTCTCGCTGATGCCCCAGTGCGTGCTCACCGAGCGGCCGGACCGGGCGGCCTCCTTTCTGCTGGAGGGGCAGGTGGTGATCCTCATGGACGGCGCGCCCCAGGCGCTGGTAATGCCCGTGAGCTTTCTGCACCAGTTCCACACCTCCGAGGATACGGCCCTGCGCTGGCCCTACGGCTCCTTTCTGCGGGTGATCCGGCTCTGCGGCGCGGCGCTGACGCTGCTTTTGCCGGGGCTGTTCGTGGCGCTGGTGCTGTTCCATCCCGCCGCCCTCCCCGTGGCGCTGCTCACCTCCATACTGGAAAGCCAGGCCGCCGTGCCCCTTTCCATTCCCGTGGAAACGTTCATGATGCTCATCATGTTCAACCTGATCAACGAAGCGGGCACCCGTGTGCCGGGGGTGGTGGGAACGTCCCTGGGCACGGTGAGCGGGCTGATCCTGGGTCAGGCGGCGGTGGAGGCCAATTTGATCCATCCGCTGCTGATCATCGTGGTGGCGGTGAGCAGCCTGGGGAGCTACGCCCTGCCGGACTACGAGCTGTCGCTGGCCTTCCGCATGGGTCAGCTGCTGTTTTTGCTGGCGGCCTGCCTGGGCGGGCTGTACGGCATGGCGGCGCTGCTGCTGGTGACGCTGGTGCGGCTGTGCGCCCTCACCAGCCTGGGCGCGCCCTACCTGGCGCCGGTGGCCCCCCGCCGGCCCCGCAACCCGGACCTATTGCTGCGCCTGCCCCTGTGGCGGCAGCGCCTGCGCGCGTACCTGGCCAACCCGGCGGACATGCACCGCCTCCGGGGCCGGATGCGGGATGGGAGGCGCACATGATCGGCCTGTTCCAGACCCGCACCCCGGTGCACTCCCCCCTTTCGGAGCTGGCCCAGCGCCAGGAGGCGGAGCGCTGCTGCCAACGGGCGGAGCTGCGGCTGTACCTGCTGGTCACCGCCCTGAGCCAGGGGGTCACCGTTCTTTTTGCCCAAACCGGCGCGGCCGCGGCATGGATGACGGCCCTGTGCGTGCTTCCGGGGCTGCTACTGTTGGGTCTGGGCATGCTGTGCAAGCGCCTCACCGGCGCGCCCACCCTGACGGAGGCCTTCCGGGCGGGGCTGCATCCTGCCGCGGCGGCGCTGTGGCGGCTCTACATCGCCCTGGCGCTGCTGTGGCAGGGGCAAGCCGCGCTGACGGAGGTGGTTTGCCTGTTCACCGAGGGGGTGGTGATGAACATCTCCCCCATGGGCATGGCCGCCGTCACCCTGATCACCGCCCTGTGCTGCTGCCAGCGCAAGGGCCTGCCCCGCTGCGTGTGGCTGCTGCGCTATCCGCTGCTGGTGATGGTGGCGCTGCTGTTTTTCGAGCTGTTGAGCAAGGGGCATTGGGACTATCTGCTGCCGCTAACTGGGGCCGGGGACGCGGCCAACCGCGCCCTTTTCCTGGACATGACGGCCATGGGTTGGCCGCTGGTGCTGTTCGGGGAGCTTTCGGCCCGGGAGCAGGGGCAGCGCCGGGACGCGGGGCCCCTGCCGCCCCTGGCGCTGCTGCTGGCGCTGCTGTGCGCGGTGGCGTTCTCCCTGCCCACGGAGCTGGCCCTCACCGGCAAAAACCTGGCTGACGCCATGCTGCTGCCCATGGTGTTTCTCACCCCCATGAACCGGCTGCTGGCGCTGATCGGCTGGGTGCTGGGGTTGTTGCTGGTGCTGGCGGTATCTCTGCGCCGCAGCGCCGCCCTGGCCCCCGCCCGGCCCAAGCGGGAGCCGCTGCTCTGCCTGGCGCTGGGGGTGGCCATGTTCCTGCCCCACCTGTGGGACGAGCAACGCTTGCGGGGCATCCTGAAGCTCCTGCAACCCTACGTGCTGCTTCCAGGGGCGGCGCTGCTGCTGTGCCTGCTCCCCGGAGCCATTTTGCGTAGAAGGAGGCGAAGGCCATGAAGCGGCTGTGGGCGCTGCTGCTGTGTTGCCTGTGCCTGGGCGGCTGCGCCTCCCTCCCCGGAGAGGAGCGCTCCTTCGCCCTGTGCCTGGGGGTCCACGCCTCCACCTCCGGGGTGGAGGTGGCCGTGCAGTTGCCCAACTACAAGGGCGACAAGAATTACCTGGTGATCTCCGCCGCGGGGGACAGCTTTGACGAGGCGCTCTCCTCCCTGATTGCGGCTTCTCCCAGCCGGCTGCATTTCGGCCAGCTGCGCCTGGTGGTCTTTTCCCAGGAGACGGCGCAGTCCGCGGACTTTCCTCAGCTGGTGGCGGAGATCTCCGCCATTCCCTCCATGCGGCTGATCGCCATGGCCCTGCTCACCGAGGACGGCATCTCCCAGCTGCTGGAGGCGTTGACGCCGCAGACCGGCGTGCGGCTGAGCAAATACCTGGATACGCTGCTGCGGGCGCGGGTGGAGCTGGGGCTGCTGCCGGGCAGCACCCTGTCGGACATGCGGCGGATGGGTCAGCGGCAAAGCCCCGCCCTGGGCCGCGTGGCCCTGAAAAAGTCCGGCCTGCCCCAGGACGGCCTGAACACCACGGCGGAGGCGATCTCCGCGGGCAGCGAGGGCGACGTGATCTTCGGCGGCTGCGGGCTCATCGGCCAGGACGGGCTGCTGCACGATACCCTTTCCCTGCGGGAAACCCAGCTGCTGACCCTGCTGCTGGGCCGCGCCCGGAACCTCCCCCTGACCTGGGAGGAGGCCGCCTTCACCCTGCACGTGAAGAAACTGTCCATCCGCTGGGAGCAGGGAAAAGTCTCCGCGCAGGTGACGGGCCGGGCGCTGATGACTCGGGGCGCGCCCGCCCAGGCGGAAAAGCTGCTGGCGGAGGACCTGCGCGCGGTGATCCAGCGACTCAATGCCGCCTCCTGCGACGCCCTGGGTCTACGGCGCCAGGAGATGTTCACCCATCCCTTCTCCATGGGCATGTCCGTGGAGGCATGGACCGAGGAGCTCCACCGCTTGCAGGTGGAGGCGGAGGTAACCCTGCTGCCCCAGGCATAAACAAAAAGGCCCCGGTAGGCAGCGGATTTTCACCGCGCCTGCCGGGGCCTTTGACTGTGAAGCAGGTCAGGCTTGCGCCTTGGGGGCGGGTTCTTCCACGCCGCTCATGCGCCAGGCCACGTAGAAGCCCAGGGCGAAGGTTACCAGGCTGACCACCAGGATGCCCCAGCCCAGATTGCTCATGTCCGTGGCCATGAGGATCGCCACCGGGGAGGCCGCCACCAATCCCAGGATGGCGCAATAGGTCTGCCCCTCCCAGTGGGCCAGCAGCACCTCGATGAGCTTGGCGATGGCGAAGATGCCCACGATGACGCCCAGCCCAAAGGGCAGCAGGATGCCCACATTGGCCCACACGGCCGCCCAGTCCCCCTGGGCCAGGCCGGTGAGGAAACCGGGGATGCCCTGGGTGACCACCGGTTCGTAGTAGCCCAGAATTTTGAGGATCATGGAGCCGCTGACGCCGGGGATGATCATGGTGGCGGAGGCCACCGCCCCCAGCACGAACAGCTTGAGCACCTCCAATACGCTCAGGCGGATGGTGACGGTGTTCTCGCTCTGGAACAGTTGCATCACGATGATCAGCGCGAAGAAGGCCACGAACAGCACCGCGCCCACCGCGCCCTTTTTCTTGCCCTTCACCTGGCGAAGAATGGCCGGCAAGCCGCCCAGAATCAGCCCGATGAACAGGGTGTTGGTGGGCAGGGCGTAGTTTTCAAAGGCCCACTTCAGCGCGAAGCTCAGCAGGCCAATGGCCGCCGCCATGCCAATGGCATAGGGCAGCAGGGTCATCACGGACTTTTTGAACTCCTTGAACAGGTGGGTGATGCAGTGGATCAGCGTATCGTAAATGCCCATGGAAACCATCATGGTGCCGCCGCTGACCCCGGGGATGATGTTGGCCAGGCCGATGACCATGCCCCGGAGAATTTCCAGCACAAATTTCATCAGGGAAGCGCTCCTTCCAAACTTGATATTGACGCTCCGGCTCAGGCGTTCCCGGCGCCGTCCAGGCCCAGCTCCTGGGCATAGGGCCGCATGCCTTCGATGCAGATGGCGGCCACGTCCTTCACATCCATGCCCAGCATGGCGCAGCCGCCCTTGATCAGCTCCCGGTCGCATTTGGCGGCAAACTTCTTGTCCTTGAACTTTTTCATGAAGCTGCTGACCTCCAGGTCCTGCAGGCCGTTGGGGCGCATCCGGGCGCAGGCGCCGATGATGCCGGTAAGCTCGTCCACGGTGTACAGGCTCTTTTCCAGGTTGGTCACCGGTTCCACGTCCGAGCACACCCCGTATCCGTGGCTGAGGATGGCGCGGACCTCCTCCGGGGTCAGCCCGGCGGCCAGCAGAGGCTCCTGGGTGTGCTGCAGGTGCTCCTCGGGGTAGCGCTGGTAGTCGTAATCATGCAGGTAACCGATGGCGGCCCAGTGCTCGGCATCCTCGCCGAAGTGGGCGGCCATGGCGCGCATGGCGGCGCTGACGCTCAGGGCGTGCATGCGCAGGTGCGGCTCGGTTACCGCGGCGTCGTTGAGTTCCTTGGCGCGTTCCATGGTCAGCATGGGTAGTTTCCTTCCTTTCAGCAAAAGAAAATTTGTCCCGCCCGGGTCACCGGGCTCTGCATGCGGTAGCCGCCTCGGAGAATACCCCACACCCGGCCAGGCTTGGACCTGCCCTCCAGGGCCAGGTAGCGCTCCACGATCCCGCGGGCCTCCGGCGGCAACAGGGAACCGTAGGCCTGGGCAAACGCCCGGGTATGCCGGTAGGTGAGCGCGATGCGCGCCTTGCCCCGCTCCCGGGCGGAAAGGGCGCGCACGCCCCGCTCCGCCAGGCCCGCGGCGCTGGCGCCCATCTCGTTATCCCCGTGCTGGCGGTAGTCCACCAGGGGCCGGGGAATGCACACCACGTGCCCGAAGGCCGCGGCGGTAAGGGCCAGAAACCAGTCGTGCATGTACATCTCCGCCGGGTTTCCGCAGCGCAGGGCCAGCTCCCGCAGGGGCCGGTTCATCAGCACGGTGCAACCGGTGACGTTGTTTTGCACCAGCAGGCGGGGCAGCTCCACGGCGCGGAAGTCCCAGCCCTGGTGGGCGAAGAAGCTCCCATGGAGCGTCCGTCCCCCGGCGTCCACCACCCGGGCGTCGCTGTGGATGAGCAGGGGCGTTCCCTTGCCCCAGCGGGCCTCCGCGGCGGCCATGGCCGCCAGGCCCGCCTGCAGCCGGTCCGTGTGCCACAGGTCGTCCTGGTCGCACAGGGCCGCGTAATCCCCCTCCGCCTGCCCCAGCAGGCTCCAGAAATTGCCCACCGCCCCGCGCCCGGCGCCGCCATCCGATACCAGGCGAAAGCGGCCGTCCGCCTCCGCCTGCCGCCGCAGCAGCTCCAGCGTGCCGTCTCGGGAGCCGTCATCCTGCATCAGCACGCGAAACTCCGCGCCCGTCTGCCCGCTCAGGGAGTTCAGCAGCGGCGGCAGGTAGGCTTCGCCATTGTAGCAGGCCAGCAGCACTTCCGTCACCACTTCCACCCCCACTTATGGAAATACTGGAGGATGGAGCGCACCTGGCGCAGATTGCCCCGCAGGGTGCGGGTGTTCTCCCTGGCCCAGGCGTGGGTCACGGTCATTCCCGGGTGGTAGACGATGTCTCCCAGCGCCTCCGCCCGGCGGCTCAGGTCCGTATCCTCCTGGTAGAGGAAGAACCGGGGGTCAAACCCGCCCAGGGATCGAAAGGCCTCCGTGCGGATCAGCAGAAAGCAGCCCGTGGCGAAGCGCACCTTCCGGGGCGCGGTCACCTGCTCGTCGGCCAGGGTGAACTCCCGCCGCCAGCGCCGAAAACAACCGCCCAGGCGCTCCAGCCGCCCGCCCAGCAGGCGGCGCACCGTCACCTCGCCCTTGGGAAGGAACTGCTCCGTGCCGTCGGGGTTCATCACCCGGGGGGTGAGGATCACCGCCTCCGGGTGGGCGTCCATCCAGGCGGTCATGGCGGCGATGAGCTCCGGGGCAAAGGTGACGTCCGGGTTGCACAGCAGGTGGTAATCGCTGCGCAGCAGGGGCAGCACGGCATTGTTTCCCCGGCCGAAGCCCAGGTTTTCCGCCTGGGGCAGCAGATGGATCCAACGAAAGCGCTCCGCCGCCTGCTCCGCCAGGCCGTCGCAGCTGTGGTTGTCCACCACGAAAACCTCCGGCCGGGGGACGCTGGCCTCCAGGCAGCGGAGCGTCTCCAGGGCCTGCGCCCCGGAGCGGTAGAGCACCACGCAGGCGGAGACGCGGGGGGAATCCTTCACCGGTTCCAGCCTCCTCGCTTGTATTCATAACAACCCCTATTGTACCCTGCACCGGGCCATTTGTCCAGAAAAGTATGGTATTTTCGCCGGAACAATGGTATACTGATCCCATGCAGCAAGGAGTGAGGCCCATGAGAAAGCAGATTTTGAACACGGAGAGCTACAGCCCCCTGTACAAGCAGCTGATGCAGAAGCTGCGCACGGATATCCAGAGCGGCGTCTATCCCGTGCACAGCCGCATCCCCTCGGAGCAGGAGCTGTGCCAGACCTATCAGGTCAGCCGTGTGACCGTGCGCAAGGCCCTGGCCGAGCTGACCCAGGAGGGACTGCTCAAGCGTCACCAGGGCAAAGGCACCTTTGTGGGCATCCCGCGCATCCAGAAGGACCTGCGCAGCGTGAACAGCTTTCACGACGCCTGCCGGATGATGGGCTGCACCCCCGGCACGCGGGTGCTGCACGCCCAGTGGGCGCACCTGGAGGCCGGCGAGCGGGCGGAGCTGGGCTGCGAGGAGGACGAGCAGGTGGTGGAGCTGGTGCGCCTGCGCCTGGCCGACGACATGCCCGTGATGCTGGAGACCAACCACTTTCCCCCCGCCTATGCCTGGCTGATGAGCGCGGACCTTACCGGCTCCCTGTACGCGCTGCTGGAGGAGAAGGGCGTGGAGGCCCGCCAGGCCATCCACGAGGTCTCCCTGTGCTACGCCACCCCCGCCCAGGCCAAGGCCTTGGAAATTGCTCCCGGGGACGCCCTCCTCTGCCTTCATGAGGTGATCTACGACCAGAACGGCCGTCCCCTTCACACCTCCCATCAGGTCATTCGCGGCGACCGCTTCACCTTCCGCATCTGAGCCTTCCCCATCCTTTTTGAAAAGAGGTTTTTTCACTGAGTACTTCCAATACGTCCAAGTTCGCCATTTTTGTGGATCTGGAAAACTGCGGCGCCAAGGTGGCCACCCTGAACAGCATTCTGGAAAAGGTCAAAATCCGCGGGGACATCCTGCTGGGAAAGGTGTACGGCTACACCGACCGCTTCAGCGACCTGAAGGAGATCCTGCTGAGCAACACCTTCACGGTGGTGCCCTCCCTGCGCTACGGCATCTCCCAGAAGAACAACGCGGACATCCAGCTGGTCATCGACGCCCTGGAGGTGGCCTATAAAAACGAGCTCATCGACAGCTTCTGCATCGTCAGCGGCGATAGCGACTACACGCCCCTGGTGGGCCGGCTCAAGGCCATGGGCAAGTTTGTGCTGGGCATTAGCCGCAGCGAGGCCGCCAGCACCATCTTCATCAACGCCTGCAACGAGTTCCAGTTCCTGGAGAGCGTGGGCGGGCGCAAGGTGGCCGCTCCCGCCGCCAAGCGGGGCAAGCAGGCCGCCTCCGAGGAGAGCATGGACGAGGCCGAGCTGAACAAGCTCCTCTGCTCCATTTTTGAGGAGCAGTCCGACAAGGACGAGATGTATGCCAGCGAGCTCAAGGGCGTGCTGCTGCGCCTGCGCCCCGACTTCAACGAAAAGGCCTACGGCTGCGCCACCTTTGGCAAGCTCCTGTCCAACCTGGCGGCCAAGTTCGGCTCCCTGCGCATCAAAAACGACAACTTCAACGTGATGGTCAGCCTCAACGCCCCGGAGCAGGAGGCCATGCCCCAGCTCACCCGGGAGAACTGGCGGGAAGCCTTCGCCGCCCAGCTCAAGGCCTACAAGGACGGCGGCTTCGACCGGGTCAATCCCTCCATTCTCAAGGCGGACATCCTCACCACCTACCCCAACTTCAACGAGCGGAGCATCGGCTTCAAGCGCTTCTCGGACATCATGAAGCAGCTGGAAAAGGAAGGCATGCTGGTGGTGGAAATGGACGAACAGAAGACCATGCTCATCAAGCTGCTGTAACCCCCCGCCCCAATCCGGCACAGCAAAGCGGCGCGCTTCCAGGCAAAACCTGCGAAGCGCGCCGCTGTTTTCATCCCTTATGCTTTTATCCCACCAGCAGCAACGCCAGCTGCGCTACCGCCACCGCGGCGCAGGCGAACACCGCCACCGTGAGCAGGCTTTTTTCCTTCCAGGCCAGCACCACGGCCACAATCAGGCCTACCAGCGCCGTCCACAGATTCCCCGTGGCATAGAAAATATCCGGCACGGTCATGGCGCCCAGCACCGCGTAGGGCACGTAATACAGGAAGGAGCGCAGGAAAGGGCTGCGGATCTCCCGGCGAAACACCGTCAGCGGCAGCATGCGGATCAGGTAGGTGACCCCCGCCATCACCAGCAGGTACGGGTAGAAAGTCTCCGCGCTCATGGGGCATGCGCCTCCTTCACCGGGTGAAGCCAGGCCCCCAGGGCGGAGGCCGTCACCGCGCACAGAATCACCGCGAAGCCGCTGGAGATGCCGCTGAACAGGGGGACATAGCGCAGGCACAGGCTCAGGCCCACCGCCAGGGCCACCACCAGCCGCACGGGCTTTTCCCGCTTGGCCGGGGGCAGGATGATGGCCAGGAACATCCCGTAAATGGCGATGCCCAGCGCGCTGCGGAAAAACTCCGGCAGCAGCGTACCCGCCACCGCACCCAGCAGCGTCCCCACCGTCCAGCCGAAATAGGGCGTCAGAATCAGCCCGAACAGGTACCTCCGCCCCACCTTTTCCGGTTGGCTGGAGGCCACGGCAAAGATTTCGTCCGTGTTGGCAAAGCTGAACAGCAGCCGGGCCAGGGTGTTCATGCTGCCGTCCAGCCGCTGGCCCAGGCTCAGGCTCATCAGCGCGTAGCGCAGGTTGATCACCAGCTGGGTCAGGGCCATTTCAATCAGCGACGCGCCCCCGGTCATCAGGGGCAGCCCGGCAAACTGCCCGGCGCTGGTGAGGTTGGTGGCGGAGATCAGCAGCGCCTGCAGGGGCGTCATGCCGTCGCCCACGGCTTTCATGCCAAAGGTAAAGGATACGGACAGGTATCCCAGCGCGATGGGGATTCCATGCCGTATCCCGCGAGAAAAGGCGTGATTCACGTTCCGTGCACTCCCTTGCGCCCCCCGGCGCCTTTTGTGTATGGTTCGGCGCTACTCCTTCTGCCACAGGTCGTATTGCCGGTCGCTTTGCAGCGCGTGGAGGAAGCGGTCCGGGGCGTCGGGGTAACGCTTGCGCAGGGCCTGCATCAGTTCCTTCATCTCCTGGCGCTTGGTTTCCCCGTTGGCGGGGCAGGGGCTTGGCACCACGGGCAGGTCCAGCTCCGCCGCCATGCGCTTCACATGATACTCGGGCAGGTAGCACAGGGGGCGGATGGCGGTGATGCCCGTGCGGCTCAGGTAGGTCTTGGGGTGGAAGGTGTGGAACCGTCCCTCATAAAGCAAGCTCATGAGCAGGGTTTCAATGGCGTCGTCCCGGTGGTGGCCCAGGGCCAGCTTGTTGCAGCCGTGCTCCAGGCACAGATCGTTGAGGGCGCCCCGGCGCATTTTGGCGCACAGGGCGCAGGGATTTTTCTCCTTGCGTTTGTGAAAGATAATGTCGCCGATCTCCGTTTGCTTCACCACGTAGGGGATGTCCAGCTCCTGGCAGCGCCGGGCGATGCCGCTCAGGTCGAAGGGCTCCAGCCCCATGGAGACCGTGAAGGCCATCAGGGTGAAGTCCTTGTGGCTGAACTTGCGGTACAGGCTCAGGGCGTGGAGGAGGAGCAGGGAATCCTTGCCCCCGGAGACGCCCACGGCCACCCGGTCCCCGGGCTCGATGAGGTGAAAGTCCGTGTCCGCCTTGCGCAGACAGCCCAGCGTCGTTTTCACAGCGGCCTCCGTCGAAGCTTTGGTAGGGCCGGCCTTACAGGGGCCGGATGAGGATCAGGGGAGTCAATTCGTCCCCCTGGCCGGAGGGGTTGTCCCGCAGGGCGTCCTGGATCTCCTGGTCGGTGAGGGGGAAATCGTCGCACTTGCCCAGCTGGTTTTGCTCGATGTCGTTGGCGTCCATGAGCACCACGGGGATGCCGGTCTCCTTCTCCAGGGCGTTGCACAGCTCCACGGGGTTGGGGGGATTGATCAGCGCCATCTGCTTGTACACGTCAAAGCTGGAGCGGAAGTAGAAGCCGTCGATGCCGCCCACGCCCTGGCCGCAGACCTTGTAGAACACCCCGTGGACCCCGAAGGGCTTGGTGACCGCGGAGAGGAAAGCCGCCAGCAGCACCCGGGGCAGCCCGCACATGTCGATGACCAGCTGCAGCTTGTAGGGCTCGTGCATGCCCACGCCGGTGTGGTTGATGCCCGCGAAGCGCCACAGGAAGTTGGCCCAGAAGCCGGGCTTCACCTCGTCCCGGGTCTTGACGTTGTTGGTGCACATGGCCATGACCTTCGCCCCGAAGGAGAGCACGTCCCCGGGCTGGGAGATGGGCAGCACGTACTTGCGCACCAGCTCCGCCTGGTTCTCCCCCCGCTGCACGAAGTGGGTCTGAATGGCGAAGCGGTCGTACTTTCGTCCGTTTTTCCCCTCCAGGGTTCCCCGGTCGTAGTAGACCACGCCGTTTGCCTCCCGGCGCTGGGTTTCCAGGTTCCGCGAAGGAATAATGCCCATATGGACGCCTCCCTGTTCCTTGTCAGAATTTCCAGCCTATTGTACAACACCGCTGCGGGGTTGTCAATTTAGCTTCCCCCGGGAAGGGGCGGAGCATGCCTGCGGGCGCAAAAGTCGCTCCCCGGCGGCGGTAGCGCTCCAGGGAGCGGCAGGGAAGCCCGCGCTTACACAACCTCCCGGGAGATCAGGGTCATATCCGTGTCCACATCCCGGCCGGTGAAGGCGGGCGCGTCGGGGCTGCGGCGCTGGATCTCCCCGGACTGGTTGTCGTAGGGGTCGATGCGCAATTTCTCCAAGGGAGGCAGCAGCTCCGCCTGATAGCGGCGGTTGGCCACCATGCGCATGGGGTCCAGGTTGCCAAAGTAGAAGGCGTGGCGCTCCAGGTTCCCCGACCGCCAGGCGCTCCCGCCATAGCTGGGATCGGCAAAGAGCCAGCCCCAGCCCTCCAGGTAGAACTGCGCCCAGTCGTGGCTGCCCACGTAGTCCTCGTCGATGCTCAGGCCGCTTTGCCACCGGGCGGGGATGCCCGCAATCCGGCACAGGAGGATGAACAGCAGCGCCTGCAGCCCGCAGTCCCCCTTCAGGTTCACTGCGCAGTATTCTCCCAGGTCGTCGATTTGGAAATAATCCCGCATGAAGGAATACTTCACCCGCTGGGTCACGAAGTCGTAAAACCGCTTGGCCTTTTCCACCGGGGAAGACGCCCCGGCGGAAAGCGCTTCGGCCAGGCTGCGCAGGTAAGGGGTGAAGCGCAGGTAGGGGAGCTCCTCCCCCAGGTCCGCCGCCTCCACGGGGCGGGCGGCGGGATACAGCGGGGCGGCCGGGGCGGGGGCATGCAGCGGATCGGCGTAGCGGATATGGCTGACATAGGTGTAGCGCAGGGGCACGTCCGCCCAGGCATCCAGGGTCATTTCCCAATAGGCGGTGCGGGCCGGGGCGTCCTCGGGGCCGATCTGCGCGCCTGGGGCGTCGATGCGGATCTCCCGCTGCTGGGCGCAGAGGGCGGGCACAGGAATATGGATGCGGTACACATCCGGGACAAAGGCGCTTTCCTCCAGGTGCATGGCCCCCGCCAGGGTGATGCGGTAGGCCAGCTCCCCCTTTTCCTTGATGGCGGCGATCATGGGGTCCAGCCAGGGGCTCTTGCCGTCCGTGCGGTTCCCGGCCCGAGCCGCCAGGTCCGGGAGAGTCTTGACCAGGGTGCGGTGGAAGCGCACAAAATAGCGCTTCTCCCCGTTCAGGTACAGGAAATCAATCTTCCCCTGCAGCTCCAGGGCGTCGAACTCCTCCTCAGAGATGTCGGGGACCAGCTCCCGCAGCTTTCCGAAGGCCTGGGCGCGGTTCCAGGGGTATTGGGTGGGCATGCGGCGCAGGCGCTCCCGCTCCACCCGCAGCCGCCAGGCCAGCATTTGCGGCAGCTCCTCCTCCAGGCGCAGGTCGATGGCGGCCATGGCCCCGGCGATGTCCCCGGCCCACTTCCGCTTGAGGATGTCCTCCGGCAGAGGCGTGGCCAGGGCTTGAACGGCTTTTGCAATGTCCATTGCGGCGTCCTCCTTCATGGATGCGTCATGCTCCTTGCATTATAGCACAGCCGGAGCCGGGGCGCACCTGCCGGGCAAGCGGGGGAATGCTTTTTTGCTGTTTTTTGCCGCAAAGCCCTTCGGGGAAAACCGCCAGGACGGAGCGCCGGAAAATTTCAAGGGCCGGTTCCGCGGAAATCTCCGGGGCGGAGCGCTTGTTCTGCGGGAAGCAATGTGCTATAATCAGACGGTATATGTTTCAGGGAGGCGAAGGCGGTGACGCTCAGGGAAACCGCGCCCATGAGCCAGGAGCGGGCGCAGCTGCTCAATCCCTTGCAGCTGGCCTATTTGGGGGATTCGGTGTGGGATCTGCTGGTGCGCAGCCGCCTGGTGTACGCCGGGCGCAATGTGCACAACATGCACCGCGCGGCCACGGGCAGCGTGAACGCCGGGGCGCAGGCCCAGGCGCTATCGCGCATGCAGCCCCTGCTCTCCCCCCAGGAGGCGGAGATCGCCCGGCGGGGCCGCAACGCCCACGCCCGTCACCCCGCGCCCCGGAATCAGGACCCCGCGGATTACCAGGCCGCCACCGCCCTGGAGGCGCTGGTGGGCTTTCTGTATGTTACCGGGCAGGAGGAGCGCCTGCTGGCGCTGTTCCGCCACAGTCAGGAGGAGGATGCCCATGCCTGAGGTTACGCAAAAGGTTACGCTGATCCGGCACACACTTTCCCCGGAGGAGCTGGTGGCCCTGGGCGCCCGGCTGTGCTATTCCCGGGCGACCCTGGCGGACCTGGGGCAGCGGGTGGCGGCCAGGGATCAGCGCGCCTTTGTGGAAAAGCTGCTGGACATGGGGCATGAATCCGTGCTGGAACACGCCTGCTTCACCTTTGGGGTGGAGGGGGTGAGCCGGGTGCTGCTGGCGCAGCTGACACGGCACCGCCTGGCCAGCTTTTCGGTGCAGAGCCAGCGGTACGTCTCCTATGAGCAGGGCTTCGGCTATGTGATTCCCCCGAAGATCGCCGCTCTGGGCCCGGAGGCCGAGGCCGAATACCGGGCGCAGATGGCGCAGATGCATGCCTGGTATACCGCCTGGCAGTCCCGGCTGGGCAGCGGGGAGGGCGGCAACGAGGACGCCCGCTTCGTGCTCCCCGGGGCATGTGAAACCCGCCTGATGGTTACGATGAACGTGCGGGAACTGCGGCACTTCTTCCGCCTGCGCATGTGCCGCCGGGCTCAGTGGGAGATCCGCGCCCTGGCCGCGCAGATGCACCGCCTGTGCCTGGAGATCGCCCCCGCCCTGTTTGCGGACGCGGGCGCGCCCTGCGTCTCCGGCCCCTGCCCGGAGGGGGAAAAGTGCTGCGGGCACATGGAGGAGATGCGCCGGGAGCGGCAGGAAATGCTGGCCGCCCTGGCGGACCGGGAGGATACGCCGGTCCCGCAACGGTAAAAGAAAAGGAGTAATTTTTTCATGGCATATTACAAGGACGCACCCCATCAACGCCGCAAAACAAACCCCGCCGACCAGGGCAGCTGGGACGACGAGGGCACCCACTACCGCAAAAACGACGGGCCGGTGCACCGCTTCGGCCCCGAGCTTGGCAAGCCCGTGCGCGGCAACCGCGCCAGCGGCCGCCCGGAATACCGGGATGGCCGGGCCTTCCAGACCGGCGCAGGCCGGCCGGAGCGCTCCGGCTCCCCCCGCCGGGACAGCCGCGCTCCCCAGGATCGTCCCCAGCGCGCCCCGCGCCCCGAGCG
>DBFBGQ010000142.1:0-44325 GCA_048201975.1 Candidatus Egerieenecus sp.
AATAATTTAATTAAAATCACGGGGGAGATTATAACCGGAACCGCGCGGCTTGTCAAGCAAAAAATGCAGGCGTGCAGTTTTTTTCTGCGCGCCTGCGTGAGGGAAGGCGAAAGACCAAGTTCAGGCATCAAAAAAGGCCGCCCCATGACGGGGTGGCCACAGAATGTCAAAGAACGCTCCAGCGGCGTTGAAGGGGCTGCGGCCCCTCCCGCGCATCCATAGAGGTTTTTGACATTTTGAGGTTCCTTTCTCTATGCGAAGAAGGGAGCCCAATTTTTTGTTTTCTATCCGGTTCAGCCGTTGGCCTCGCCGGATTCCACGCCCTCGGCCAGGGCGCGGGCGTACTTGAAGGACATGTGCCGCTCGGAATAGAGATACGTCACGTGATTGTGCTCCGTGACCAGGGTTTTCACATCCGCAAAGTCAGGATTGCGGGACAGCATGTTCAGCGCGTGCTTCAGCTGCGGCTCGGTGTAATAGTAGGGGTGCCGTTCAAAATAGCTCAGCGGCGTGGGGGAGGGATAGGTCTTGCAATTGAAGCGGACCATTTCCGCAATGGTCAGGGGCAGGTCCTTCTCCAGCACCAGCATGGCGATCATGGCGTAGTTGTGGGCCATCAGCTCGTCGGAGTAGAAGTATTCGTCCTTGTTGCCCTTCACCGTGCAGATATCCTTGCAGGATTCCAGGCCGTGAAGCTCCTCCAGCATCTCGTCCAGGTGGGGTTCTTCCTTGGCCAGGGCCTTGCGGGCGGTGAGCGTCGCGGCTTTGGTGCGCTCCCGGATGTACTCGGCCAGCATTTCGGCGGGCTTGCGCTCGGGCTGGGGTTCGGGCTCCGGATCGGGCTCGCTGGGCGGGAAGGGATCCGCCACCTCCGGCAGGGAATCCAGGTACTCGAACAGGTCGACGGTCTCGCCCCGGGCCGCGGCGGCCTGGGCCAGATCCTGCGGCGCGTCAGGCGCCTGAGCGGCCTTGGCTGCGCCGGAGAGCACCGCTTCCGCCTGGGCGGCCATTTCGTTCTTTTCATTTTTGGGGTTATCGTTGCGCGCCATGGCGGGATCGTTGCGGTCGCTGAATTCGTCGCTGATGTCCTCGGGCTTCAGCTCCACTTCCTTGGAAAAACCGGGCTTGCGGCGTCCAAACAAAGCCATGGGGATCACGTCTCCTTTGCTGCAAAAATAGGGGGGAGGCTCCCCCAAGATGTCTCCCGGGAGGCCTCCCCTTGATGGTATCACATTCTGCCTCAGGAAATCAAGCCCAGCTCGGCGAGCTTGTCAGCCATGTCGCCCAGATCAAACTTCTCCAGGGTCTCACGGGTGGGGATGCCGGTTTCCTTATCCCAGCCCATGGCCTCGTAGAACATATCCAGGGACTTCTCCCAGTCGTCACGGTCCATCTTCACGGTGCCCTCTTCAAAGGCCTTGAAATCGGGCTCCTTGTCAAACACCCAGGCAGGCACAGCGTCGTGATCCTTGCGCAGGTTGGTGCTGTCCAGGTTGATCTTGAAGGAGATGGCGGTCATGGCGCGGAGCATGTTGGAGATGCGCTCGCAGTCAAAGTCGAGGCTCTCACGGGTGTAGTCTTCGCCAACCACAGCGCTCATGTACTTGGCGTCCAGATCCAGGTCGCCCTTGTAGCCGCGCTTCTTGCTGGTGGACAGGGTCATGGGGTACATCCAGTTGCACAGCGTGGCAGAGTCATGCCACTGCTTGCCCAGGAAGGCCCACTTGGCCAGCTTGATCTTGTTCTCGTTGATGGGGGTGTACGCCTTGGGGGCGTCCACGCAGCCCTCGCCGAAGAAGCTCTCCAGCACGGGCTTGATGACCTCTTCGTAGGGAGAACCGGAGCGGACAAAGTTGGTGCAGTGGTGGATCATGCAGTCACGGTTGTACATCACGTTGTACAGCAGGCCGCTCTGCCAGGCATCCTCGGAGGAGTGATGCTTGGGATAGCCGTTGTAGGTCACGTTGGTGTTCTTGCCGTTGACCTCATCGTAGTAGTTCTTGCCGGCGCTGTTCTTGGTGGCGTCGTCCAGGCCCCAGGCGTGGTAGAGGTAGTAGGAACCCTTGCCCAGCTCGCCGAAGGCGCCCTTGCCGGAAGCGATGGCGCGGTAGAACTCGCCCAGCCAACGAGGATCGCCATCCTCCATGTACTGCCAGTTCAGCGCCTTGTCATCGTCGGTCATGTGCTCCTGGAAGATGCCGTCGGCATAGGTGCGCACAAAGTCGGTGTACACGTTGCCGTAGTTGCACCATACGCCGTAGTCATCCTGGAAGCGGGAGCCCGCGCCGTTGAGCACGATCTTGGCGTCTCCCTCGTCCACGAAGTCATGCTCGTGGCCGTTGAACAGCTGCACCTGCGCGGTGATGGGCATGCAGGTGTTGGAAACATGGGTGGGCAGGTCGTAGTCCGCCAGAGGATCCAGCTCATACTCGGTGTAGCAGCGCACCGGGCAGGAGGAGCAGCCGCCCTGCTTCACGGTGTACTTCTCGGCGATGGCGCCGAAGTCGAACACACCCTTGTTGCAGCGCAGAGCCGCCACGTTGATGATGCCGCTGGGCTGTTCGCCGGTATCCACGGGGCCGTTGGGGGCCTTGTCCCAGGTGACGCCGGGGCCGCCCTGCCAGCGGTTCTTGGTGGTGGCGGAGTACTCGGCCCAGCTCTGGGGCACGGTGGGCACGTTGTGGTTGTTGTTGCCGCCCACCAGGTCCTTGATCATATAGTTGCTCAGCAGCTTGACTTCCAGGGGACGGGCGATCTTCACTGCGCCGGTGCCGCGAACCACCAGGGCCTTGACCTTCTTGGCGCCCATCAGCGCGCCCACGCCGGCGCCGCCGGAGTTGCCCACGGAGGTGATCATGCAGCTCATGGGCACCAGGTTCTCGCCCGCGGGGCCGATGGAAGCCACGTCGAACTCGGCGCCATTGGCCTTGGTCAGGGTGGCGTTGGTCTCGAAGGTGCCCTTGCCCCATACGTCGGCGGCATCCTCAATGGTCACCTTGTCGTCGTCAATCTTGATGTACACGGGCTTATCGCTCTGGCCTTCCAGGATCAGCGCATCATAGCCGGCATACTTCAGGGCATGGGCGATATGGCCGCCCATGTGCGCGTCCACGATGGAGTTGCCCTTGGACCAGCAGGACAGGAACGTCACGTTCATACGGCCGGAGCAGGGCACGCCGGAGGCGGTCAGCGGTCCAATGCCGAAAACGATCTTGGAGGCTTCGCTCAGGGGATCGGTGTCCAGCGGAACCTCGTCCCAGATAACCTTGTAGCCCAGGCCCATGCCGCCGATATAGGGCTTGTACTTGGGCAGGGTGTCTTCCGTGGTGATCGCGCCGGTGGTCAGGTTGACCCGCAGCACGGAACCCGCCCAGCCGTTGATGCCATTCTTAACAGACATTTTGAATTTCCTCCTTTATATGGTGGGTAACCGCCTCGTCAAATCTCCTGGGCGGCCGCGGTGATCTTATCCCAGGGCACGATGGACAGCGCGCCGGAGGGGCAGCCTTCCACGCAAGCGCCGCACATGACGCACTTGGAGGACTTCTGGGTCACGGGGTTTACGGTAGGCATATGCCACGGGCAGGCTTCCACGCAGGCGCCGCAGCCCACGCACTTGTCCTGGTCTACCCGGCGGATGCCATCCTCGCCGGCCACGATGGCGCCCATGGGGCAGGCGTTGCCACAGGCGGGATCTTCGCACTGGCGGCAGGTGTCAGGGAAATAAGTCCAGTTGTTTTCGGTGTACAGGCCGTTGCCATTGCGGCTGGAGTACAGGTTGCGGGTGACCTTCACGCGGGAGATGTAGCTGGAGCAGCAGCCGTCGTTGGTCAGCGTGCAGTTGATCTCGCAGCGCTGGCAGCCCACGCAGCGGTCGGCGTTCACCACCAGCAGACCCTGGGGGAAGGCCCATACGCGCACCTGGTCCTCAGCCAGCGCGCCGGCGGTTACGCCCAGGGTTGAGAGCATCGCGCTGGACATGGCTACGCCCACCAGGCTTTTGCCCGACAGTTTCAAAAACTGACGGCGGGTATAGTCCTTGTCTAAGAAACGCTTCTGGTCAGACATTGTTTTCTCTCCTCCTTACTTGTTCCGTCCCGTCGCCCTAGCGCCGGAGGAAAACCTGTGAATGAAAAAAGGAGCACCGCAAAACAAACGACGCACAAAAACTGTGCCCCGCTCACGTTTTGCAGCACTCCTTTGCAAAGGCAGGCGGCCCGGTTGCCCAAGTCGCCCAATGGCCATACACACCGCGTGGGCGCCCATGGCTCGGAGACTGAGAAGTCACGCCTCGCCCTGCGTAGCATGAATTCTGACTATATTTTAACACATCTGCGCGTTTCGTCAAGAGGGTGGAGCGGACGTTTTTTTGCGGGAGCGGACGAAAAAATTCCCTTGACAGCCCCGCCGGGTTTCAGTATGATTATCGCATCCGGCTTGCGGCGGGCTTTACAAAATTCGAGGGAATAGTGTATAATATCGTCGCAAACCACGGACGGGAGAGGAAGGATGCCATGAATATCGGCGCGGCGGAAATTGTCCTCATCCTGCTGGTCGCCTTTGTGATCGTGGGACCCAAAGACCTGCCGAAGGTTGCCCGGGCGTTGGGCCGGTTTGTCAAGTATGTTCGGGCCCTGGTGGAAGAGGTCAAGCGCGAGCTCGGCGTGGAAAACGTGGAAGCCGATTTGAAGTCGCTGGACCGCGAGGTCAAGGATACCATGAAGGATATGGACATCCGCCAGGATCTACAGAAGACGCAGCTGGATATGAACAAGGAATTTAAGAAGATTGACAAAGAGCTGAGCTTCAAGGATTTTAAGGATCAGCTGAAAAAGGGAGGCACTTGATGATGAGACTGGGTACGATGGAAATTTTTCTGATTGTGGTGCTGGCGCTGGTGCTTTTCGGCGGCGGCAAGATCGCCGGCCTGGGCAAGGCGCTGGGCCAGAGCATCCGCGAGTTCAAGAAGGAAGTCAAAGTGGACGAGAAGCCCGAGGACGCTCAGGCGGACGCGGAGAAGGAAAAGAAAAGCGAATAACATTTGGGAGGGGCGGCGGTCGGTCGGCGGCCGCCACCTTACTTTGTAACCCAAAGGATTGAGGTCCGCTATGGCAAAACGAGAGGCCAAAGAAAAACGTCAAAAGCACGACGCGCAGGTGGACGCGGCCAAGCAGCCCATCCTGTCCCACCTGATGGCGCTGCGCAGCGTGCTGCTGGTCAGCCTGGGCGCGGTGGCGGTGGGCTTTCTGGTGGCGTATTACGCATTCCTGACGCCCCTGATGAATTTTATTACCAAGCCCATCACCGACCGCGGCATCGTGATCATTTACACCGCCGTCTCTGAGGCGCTGACCACCCAGCTGAAGGTGTCGCTCATGGCCGGGGTGGTGCTGGCGTCTCCGGTGATTTTCTACAAGCTATGGAGCTTTTTCAAGCCCGCCCTGTACGAGCATGAAATCGCCACCTTCCGCACGCTGTTCTTTGTGGCGCTGGTGCTGTTCCTGGTGGGCGTGGTGTTCTGCTACATTTTCGTGTACGGGTTGGCGGTGGACTTTTTTCTCGTTGCCGGGGAGGATCTGGCCACGCCCATGCTGTCCATTGACAAGTATGTGGGCTTCCAGTTCTCTTTCCTGCTGCCCTTCGGCGTGGCCTTTGAGCTGCCCGTGGCCATCTACATTGCCGCCAGCATGGGGTGGGTCACCTATGCCAAGCTGGCCAAAACCCGGCGCTACGTGCTGCTGGGGTTGACCGTCCTGGCGGCCATTCTCACGCCCCCGGACGTGGTGTCCCAGGTCATGCTGCTGATCCCCATGTATCTGCTCTTTGAGCTGGGCATTCAGGTATCCCGCTTCGTCAAACCTCGCAGGCGCAGCCAGGAGGAGGAAGAAGCATAAAGGTTTTTTCCCCGAACCTTCCCGTTCAGGCGCGGAAGCTCCCCTGAAAAAATCAAGCCGCCGGTGGAACGCATGTTCCGTCCGGCGGCTTTGCTTTGTCTTTTGATGCGTGCGGCGGGTCGAAAAGCGGCTTTACTCCACCCGCCAGGTTTGGTAAGGCTGTCCGTCTTCCAGGCGTTTCCAGGTAAAGGCTTCCCCCTCCCAGAGCATGTAGCCGTGGGCGCTGCCCTCCTTGGGGATGGCCACGGAACCGGGATTGAGGTAGGTAAAGCCAGGATGGGCGGCGCATTTGGGCACATGGGTGTGCCCGCACAGCAGCACGTCTCCCGGGCACAGGGGCGGGGGCGTCTCCTCCCCAAAGCGGTGGCCGTGGGTGGCATAGAGCACGTGGCTGCCCAGGGGCAATACGGCGTAGTCCGCCAGGATGGGGAAGTCCAGCACCATCTGATCCACTTCCGTGTCGCAGTTGCCCCGGACGCAGCAGAGCTTCTCCCGCCGGGCGTTGAGCAGGGCCAGGACTTCCTTGGGCGCGTACTCCTCCGGCAAATCGTTGCGGGGGCCGTGGTAGAGCAGATCCCCCAGCAGCAGCAGGCGGTCCGCGCCCTCCCGGTCAAAGGCGTCCAGCATGGCCCGGCACCACTTGGCCGAGCCGTGAATATCCGAGGCGATCATATAGCGCATGGGAACGACGCTCCTTTCGTTGGTCAGGCTTTTATGGCGCGGATCATGGGGGTGTTGCTTTCCCCGCGCCAGCCCAGCACATCCGCCGCGAAGCCCGCCTGGCGCAGCAGCGCCAGCTCGTGCTCCAGGGTCAGCGGCGTGTCAAAGTGCACGAAGGCGTCCGCAGGCAGGCCCTGCCGGGCGCGCCGCCGGTCCAGCTCCTGGAACAGGTACGCCTCCATCTCGTCGGAATCGGCGGTATAATCCCCCTCCAGCAGCACGCCGCCGGGGCGCAGCGCCTGGAAGATCCGCTGGAAAAGCCCCAGCTTGACCTCCGGGGAAAAGTGATGCAGGGTTTCAAAGGCCACCGCCGCGTCAAAGCCGCAGGGGGGCAGGGGAACGGTCAGATAATCCCCTTGGATCAGCGTGAGGTTCCGGTCGGGGTGCTTTTCCCGCAGGCGGGCCAGCATCCCCGGGGCCAGGTCAATCCCCGTTACGGCGATGTCCGGGCGCAGGCGGAAGATCTCGTCCAGCTCCAGCCCCGTGCCGCAGCCCAGGTCCAGCAGCGTTTCCGCCCGGGGTGGAATCAGCTCGCCCAGCCAGCGGTAATAAGCCCGCCAGGGGCGCATGTGATCCTCATAGGTGTCCAGGCGGCGGTCAAAAAAGCCGCCCATCTCCTCCAGGGGTTCGTCGCGGGTGGCCTCCAGCCATTGCTTCACCGCGGCAAAATCGCTCATGCTTCTTCCTCCTTATCGGTTGCGCAGGCTGCGAATGCCCAGGGAAACGCCATAGCACGCCGCGGCGTACAGCACGATGGCCGCTCCGGCGGAGGTGTCCCAGTAATAGGCGCTGAGCAGTCCCGCTATGCCGGAGCCCAGGGCCACCAGCACGCTGATAATCGCATGCTGCCGGGCGTTGCGGGCCAGGTTGCGTCCCGCCGCGGCGGGCAGGATCAGCAGCGCATTGATCAGCATGACCCCCACCCAGCGGATGGCCAGCATGACCGCCACCGCCAGCAACACCGCAAAGGCGTATTCCGTCACCCGTACGTGAATGCCGCGGCTCCGGGCCAGGGAGGCGTTGATGCCCGTGAACAGCAGGGCGTTGTACATCACCGCCCAGGCGATGACCCCCAGCACCAGCGCCACGGCCAGGTAGAGCAGATCCTGCTGGGTCACGGCCAGCACGTCGCCGATGAGCAGGGAGGAATACTTGGCAAAGCCGCCGCCGCGGGCCAGGATCACCAGCCCCAGCGCAATGCTGGTGGAGGAGAACACGCTGATGATAGTGTCCGCAGAGGTGGCTCCCGTCTGCTTGATTCGGCTGATGGCAATGGCCCAGACCACCCCGAAAATCAGCATGCTCAGCAGGTCGCTGCTCAGCCCCAGCACAATGCCCAGGCCGATGCCCGTCAGGGCGCTGTGTCCCAGGGCGTCGGAAAAAAAGGCCATTTGCTGCTGCACCGCCATGGTGCCCAGCAGCCCCAGCAGGGGCGTCAGCAGCAGAATGGCCAGAAAAGCGTTCTTCATGAAGCTGAACTGCAGCGCCTCCAGGGGCAGCGCCGCGTCCATCAGCGCATAAATGCTTTCCATCATTCCGCCGCCTCCTCTCCCGTGCCGAACACTGCGGAGAACTCCGGCGTGGCGAATACGTCCGCGGGGGTTCCCTGGGCCAGCACCGTCTTGTCCAGCAGCACCACATGGTCCGCATACCGGCGGACCAGGCGCAGGTCGTGGCTCACCAGCAGAATGGCCATGTGATGCTTCTCCTTCAGGCGCAGCACCGTGTCTAGAAACAGCTGCAGGCCCTTCTGGTCCACGCCGGAGACGGGCTCGTCCAGCACCAGCAGATCCGGGGCGGGATGCGTGGCCAGGGCCAGCAGCACCCGCTGGGTTTCGCCGCCGGAGCAGCGCCCCAGGGGATGCCGGGCAATGGCATCCGCCTCCACCCCTGCCAGGGCCTCCCGCACCTGGGCGCGGGTCTTTTTGGATATGCCCGTCCATACGGGCCGGCGGGAAAAGGCCGCCGCCAGAAAGTCCTCCACCGTCAGGGGCATTTCCTTGTCAAAGTCCAGGTGCTGGGGCACGTAGCCCGTGCGCAGGTGGGGGATGTCCCGCCCCTGGCCATCCAGGTGGTGGATGCTGCCCCCGTGGGGGAGCTGCCCCAGCAGCGCCCGGATCAGCGTGGTTTTGCCCGCGCCGTTCTGTCCGATGAGAGCGGTGAGTTGGCCGCAGTGTATGTGCATGGATACGTCCTTGAGCAGGGTTTGCCCGCTCCGCACCACGGATACGTCCTTCAGGTCGATGTGGCATAGGGTACATGCGTGGCTCAAACTTGGCGCGCCTCCTTCGCAGGCAGGGAAAAGGGAGTTACAGATCCAGATGCTTGGCCACCCGCTGCTCCACCGGGGGCGGGGTCATGTAATCCGGGCCGAAAAGCGTGGTAAGCACCTCGTCGTAGCGGGCCGGGATCAAGCATTGGATGTCTTCAAAGGGGACGAGCACCTTGGGCTCAAACTGGTCCTTGCGCCACACCTGGGTGAGCAGGCCAAAGGCGCCGTTGCTCATGTGCATGTCCTCTCCGGAAGCGGTGGCGGAGGAAACGCGGAAATACCGGTTTACCTTCCACTGCCGGGAGAAGGGCAGGCCCATGATGTGGGTGGTCAGGATCAGCAGCTTGTTTTTCAGGTTGAAACGGGAATAGTCCACGTTCTCCTTGAGCATGCCCTGGAGCAGCCGCAGGTGCAGAATGCGCAGCTTGCGCCGCCAGCCCGCCGGAGGCAGGTAGTCCAGAATGAAGAAATCCGTGAAGGCGTCAGCCACCTTGGGGTTGCGATTCATCACCCGCGGGGTCCAGGTGTTCAGGTAGGTCAGCAGATATTGGGGGTCGCACTCGGCGGGATAGACCTTCTCGAAGCGGGAAAAGGCCTCCCGGGTCATCAGCAGGTCCACGTCGTCGTCCCAGGGAATGAAGCCCTTGTGACGCACCGCCCCCAGCAGGGTGCCGCACATGAGGTTATAGGGGATGTTATGGGCGTTGCATACCCGCACGATGTCGCGCAGCTGGCCCATCAATTCCTGGTGGATCACGTCAATCGGGTTATGCGCCTGCGTCACGGCCGCGCCGCCTCCTTTGCATGATTGACAAGCTCCTCCGCGCGGCGGGCGATGGCCGCGTCGTCCATGCCGTACCGGCTGCGGAGGTATTGCTGGGTTCCCACAATGCTGGAGTAGATATCCGGCATGCCCATCCGGCATACACGGCAACCAACGCCTTCTTCGGCAACGACCTCGCAAACCGCGCTGCCCAGCCCGCCTATCACCGTGTGTTCCTCCACGCAGATGAGCCAGGGGAAGCGCCGGCCCAGGGAGATGATCAGCTCCCGGTCGATGGGCTTCAGGGTGGGGAAGGAAACCACCTCGGCGGAGATGCCCTTTTCCGCCAGCAGATCGGCGGCGCGCATGGTCTGGCTGAGGATGCCCCCCGCGGAGAGCAGGGCGATGTCCCGTCCTGAACGCAGGGTCAGCCCCTGCCCCAGGCGGTACTCCGAGATGGGTTCCGCGTGCAGGGTGGGCTCGCCCCCGCGGCCCAGGCGCAGGTAGCAGGTACCGGGGGTGCGCACCATCGCCGGCACCACGGCCTCCACCTCCGCAGGATCGCCGGGGGTGAATACCGTCACCTGGGGCATGGACCGCAGCACGGCCATGTCCTCGGTGGCATGATGGCTCATGCCCAGGGAACCGTACACGAAGCCGCCGCCCACGCAGACGATTTTCACATTGGCGTCGTGGTAGGCGCAGTCGTTGCGGATCTGTTCCAGGCAGCGCAGGGTGGGAAAATTGCCGATGGAGTAGGTCAGCACCGTTTTTCCCTCCCGGGCCATGCCCGCCGCAAGGCCCGTCATGGCCTGCTCGGCAATGCCCGCGTTGATAAACTGCCTGGGATAGGCCTCCCAGAAGGGCCGAAGCACCCCAAAGCCCAGGTCGCCGGTGATCAGCATCAGGTTGGGGTCCTCCGCCGCCAGGCGCTGCAGCGCCCGGGTAAAAGCGTCTCTCATGGCCGCTGCGCCTCCAGTTCCTTCCGTGCCGCGTCGTATTCTTCCCCCTGGGGCGTGCGGTAGTGCCACAGGATGTTGTTTTCCATAAACGATACGCCCTTGCCCTTGACGGTATGGGCGATAATCACCGTGGGCTGACCGCTGCCCGCGTTGGCCTGCGCCTGCTGGAAGGCGGCCTGCAGGGCGTCTACATCATGCCCGTCCGCTTCGATGGCATGCCAGCCAAAGGAGCGCCACTTCTGCGCAAAGGGAGCCAGGGACAGCGTGTTTTCACAGAAGTCCAGGCTTTGCATCTTGTTGTGGTCCACCACCGCCACCAGGCGGTCCAGCCGGAACTGGTGGGCGATCAGCGCCGCTTCCCATACGGCGCCCTCGTCGCACTCCCCGTCCCCCAGCACGCAGTAGACCCGGTGGGTTTTGCCGTCCCGCTGAGCGGCCAGGGCCATGCCCGCGGCCACCGCCAGCCCATGCCCCAGGGAACCCGTGGAAAACTCCACCCCGGGGATGCCCTTGTGGCTCACGTGGCCGGAAAGCCGGGAGCCGTCCTGGTAATGGGTTTTCAGCTCCTCCACGTCAAAAAAGCCGCGCTCGGCCAGGGCAGCGTATACCGCCGCCCCCGCGTGGCCCTTGCTGAGGATCAGCCGGTCCCGCTCCGGCCAGTTCGGTTCCAGCGGGCGTACCCGCAGCACGCGGGCATATAAGGTGGCCATGATCTCCGCCAGGGAGAAAATGGCGCCGATGTGGCTGCCGCGGCTCAGGTGGGTCATTTCCAGGCCGTGGCGGCGGATCAGCCAGGCCAGCGTCCGCGGGTCGGAGGTGTCGATGGGCTGGGTCAAGCCCTGGTGCGTTTTTTCCGTGTAGGTCATCTGGTTCGCCTCGATTTCCTGTGCTGCCTGGCGCGTTTACTTTCCCTGGGCCATTCCCTGCGCCTTGTGGAAAACGCCGGCGATGGTCTCGAAGAAAAGCCCGCAGTCCAGGGCGAAGGACTGGTTCCGGGCATATTCCACCCGCAGGCGGTTCTTTTCCGGCAGGATGTACTTTTCAAAGTTCTCCACCGGATTTTCCTCGCCTACAATCTCGTCCTGACTAATATAAACGATGCTGGAGCGGTCGGTAATCCCCGGCCGCACCCATAAAATGCATTCCTGCTCCTTGGTGTATTGGGTGGTGTAGAGCAGCAGCTCCGGCCGGGGCCCCACAAAGGACATTTCCCCCTTGAGGATGTTGAACAGCTGGGGGAGCTCGTCCAGCTTCAGCCGCCGCATGATCCGTCCGGCCCGGGTCACCCGGCTGTCGTTGAGGGCCGTGCAGCCGCCGGACTTGTCCGCGCCCTGCACCATGGAGCGGAATTTATAAATCAGGAAAGGCTTGTTATGGTACCCGCCGCGCAGCGCCTTGTAGATTACCGGCCCGGGGGAGTCCAGCTTCACCCACAGGGCCAAGGGAAGCATGATCACCAGGCCGGGGATCAGCAGCGCCAGGGCCAGGATGAAATCCAGCGCGCGCTTGACTACTTTGCTGTAAAAGGGGTGGGACAGGGGCCCATCCCACCGGGGCAAGTCGGGTATCGTCTGCTTTGCCATACAGGGGACGCCTCCCTTACGCTACCTTGTTCTACGCGGGTTTGCCGCGCCTTTAAGCATAACAAACGGGGGGCTGAATGTCAAATGAAAACCTTACCTTTCGCGTTTTTTCTACGGCGGATCTGGTCGAGATACAGCCAAAATACAAAAATCCTCCTTGACGCGGTGGGAAAAACGTGCTATGATGCTTTCAACCTCATAGCAAACCGTTGAGGAAGAAGAGTACCTCCCATGGAAACTGTCGCAGGGAGCCGCCGAGAGTGGAACGGCGGCACAGGGCGTGGGAGCGAATGGGCTTCCGAGGGTTCTCCCGAAGCAGCAGTAGGGAGAAACGGGTTCCGCACCCGTTACAAGGGCGGCGCATATGTTGGTATGCGATCAGAGCGCGCCCCATGGGGCGAAGCTGAGTGGCACCGCGGGACACCGCCTCAGACAAGAAATTGTTTGAGGCGTTTTTCTTTTCCCGGTATACTTTTGCTTGAAAGGATGGTATCTGTGATGAAGCACCTGTTGAAGAAGCTGACCGCCCTGTTGCTGGCAACCTTGATGACCCTGTCCCTCGGCACGGCCTGGGCCGGCGCGGAGGAGCAGCTGACCATCGGCATTATTCAGTTCGCCGAGCATTCCTCGCTGGACAATTGCCGGGAGGGCTTCATTGCCGGTTTGGCGGAGGAAGGCTTCCAGGAGGGCGTAAACGTGAACTTTATCCAGCAGAACGCCCAGGCGGATATGGCCACCGTGAACCAGATCGCCGCCGCCATGGCGGACCAGTGCGACCTGGTCTGCGCCATCGCCACCCCCGCGGCCATGGCAGCCTACAACGTCTGTGAGGAAAAGGGCATCCCCGTGATCTACACCGCCGTGTCCGATCCCGTGGCCGCCATGCTGGCCAAGGAGGACGGCACCAGCGGTGGCGCCATCACCGGCACCAGCGACCAGCTGCCCGTGGAGGCGCAGCTCAAGCTCATCCGCGCCATGATGCCCGAAGCCGCCAAGATTGGCATTCTCTACACCACCAGCGAGACCAACAGCGAGAGCACCCTGGCCACCTACAACGCCCTGGCCGCGGATTACGGCTTTGAAATCGTCAGCAAGGGCGTGGCCTCCGGCGCGGATATTCCTCTGGCCCTGGAAGCGTTGCTGCCCCAGGTGGATTGCCTGACCAACCTCACCGACAATACCGTGGTCAGCTACCTGACCATGGTGCTGGAGATGGCCGGGGAAGCGGGCAAGCCCGTGTTTGGCAGCGAGGTGGAGCAGGTGCGCAACGGCTGCATCGCCAGCGAAGGCATCGAGTATGTGGAGCTGGGCAAGCAGACCGGCCGCATGGCTGCCCGGGTGCTCAACGGGGAAGACGCGGGAACCATTCCCTTTGAGATCATCGCCGAGAGCTACCTGTATGTGAACCAGGGCGTCATGGAAACCTTCGGCCTGACCCTGCCCGAGGACATGCAAACCCGCGCCATCGTCGTGGACGCGGCGGAATGACCGTCGTATCTGCCATGGGGGAAGCGAAAACCTTCGCTTCCCCCTGCGCGCGCGTCTGCGGGACGCGCGGTACCATATAGGAAAGCGTGAGAAACGATGCTGATGACCATCCTGGAGCAGGGCCTGATTTATGGCATTCTGGCCCTGGGCCTGCTGATTACCTACCGCATCCTGGATTTTCCGGACCTGACGGTGGATTCGTCCTTTCCCCTGGGAGCGGCGGTTTCCGCCATTCTCACGGTCAACGGCGTGCACCCCGCGCTGACCCTGCTGGCGGCCATTGCCGCCGGGGCCGGAGCGGGCCTGATCACCGGGCTGGTCCATGTGAAATGCAAGGTGCGGGATCTGCTCAGCGGCATTATTACCATGACCGGCCTGTATTCGGTCAACCTGCGCATTGCGGGCAAGGCCAACGTGCCGCTTTTCGCCTATGATACCCTGTTCAAAAACGAGTTCACCAAGGCGCTGCCCGGGTGGATCGCGCCCTTCGCCACATTGCTGCTGATTCTGGTCATTGCGCTGGTCTCCAAGCTGCTGCTGGACCTGTTCCTGAAAACCAAGGCGGGATACCTGCTGCGGGCGGCGGGGGACAACGCGGCGGTGGTCACCACACTGGCCCGGGATCAGGGGGGCGTGAAGATCATCGGGCTGATGATCGCCAACGCCCTGGTGAGCCTGGCGGGCGCGGTGCTGTGCCAACAGCAGCGGTTCTTCGATATTTCCATGGGCACGGGCACCATGGTCATCGGCCTGGCGTCGGTGATCATCGGCACCAACCTGTTCAAGCGGGTATCCTGGATCAAGTCCACCACGGCGGTGCTGGCGGGCTCTATCCTTTACAAGGCCTGCGTGTCCATTGCCCTGTCCCTGGGTTTGGATTCCCAGGATATGAAACTGGTGACGGCGGCGCTGTTCCTGCTGATTCTGGTGGCGGGCTCCGTCCGGCGGAAGAAGGTGCGCATCCATGCTTGAAGTACGGCACATCACGAAGATCTATAACCCCGGCACCGTTCATGAGACCTGCCTGTTCCGCGATTTTTCCCTGCAGGTGGACCAGGGTTCCTTTGTGTCGGTGGTGGGTAGCAACGGCTCGGGAAAGACCAGCCTGCTGAATATCCTCTGCGGCTCCATTCCCGTGGAGAGCGGAAGCATCTGCATGGACGGGGCGGACATCACCAAGGTGAAGGAGTTCCGCCGCTACCGCCGCATGGGCCGGGTGTATCAAAATCCCGCCATGGGCACCTGCCCCACCATGACCATTCTGGAAAACCTGTCCATGGCGGACAACAAGGGCCGGCCCTTCAACCTGGGTTTCGGCACCAACAAGCGGCGCATCCAGGCGTACAAGGACATGCTTGCGCCCCTGGGTCTGGGCCTGGAGGACAAGCTGGGCATCCCCGTGGGCTCCCTTTCCGGCGGGCAGCGGCAGGCCCTGGCACTGCTCATGGCCACCATGACGCCCATTGATTTCCTGATCCTGGATGAGCATACCGCCGCCCTGGACCCCAAGACCGCGGAGATCATTATGGAGCTAACCGCGAAGATCGTTGCGGAGAAGCGCCTCACCACCCTGATGGTTACCCACAACCTGCGGCATGCCCTCACCTACGGGGACAGGCTGCTGATGCTCCATGAGGGGCAAGTGGTGCTGGACCGCCAGGGGGAGGAAAAGCGCGCCACCCAGCTGGAGGACATCCTGGGCCTGTTCAACGCCATCAGCATCGAGTGCGGAAACTGAAATCCCCCCCCGAAGGGCCTTCCTTGCAGGCGGGCAAAACCGCTTGCCAACGATAAAACCCCCCGGAGACCGAAGCCTCCGGGGGGTTTTTGTGTGGAACTCAATCCACCGTGAAGGGCAGCAGCGCGATGGCACGGGCGCGCTTGATGGCCTCGCTCAGCTGACGCTGATGCTTGGCGCAGTTGCCGCTCATCCGGCGGGGCAGGATCTTGCCGCGCTCGTTGGTGAAGCGGCGCAGACGGTTAATGTCCTTGTAATCGATGTATTCGATCTTATCCACACAGAAGCTGCACACCTTCCGGCGGGGGCGACGGCCTCCCCGGGGACGCGGCTTCCTTTCGCCACGATCTTCAGACATGGGAATACCTCCTTACGTTCAAGCGTTAAAACGGCAGTTCGTCGGTTTCCACAGCGGTGAAACCGCTGCTCGTGGCCGTAACGCCCGCAGTATTGGCAGGAGCGGAACCCATCGCCTCAGCATCGGCACGGCTAGTCAGAAACTCAACATCATCGGCGGTCACTTCCAGGGAAACCCGGGTGGAACCGTCCTGGGCCTGGTACGTGCGGGCGCTCAGGGGCCCGGAAACGAATACCTTGCGGCCTTTGGCCAGATACTTGGCGCAGTTTTCACCCAGCTGGCGCCAGGCGGAAATGCGGAAGAAATCCGCGTCCCCCTGCTGGCCCTGCTGTTGCTGCTGGCCGGAGCGGCGGCGGTTCACCGCAATGGTAAAATCGCATACGGTGTAGCCGTTGGGCGTGGTGCGCAGCTCAGGATCCCGGGTCAGGTTGCCGATCAGAATGATCTTGTTCATGCTACCACCTCGCGGCTTTACTCAGCCTGAGCGGGAGCGGCTTCGGCAGCCTCGGCAGCGGGAGCGGCTTCCACGGCGGGAGCGGCCTCCACGGGCGCCTCCACAACGGGAGCCACGCGCACGGGGCGGGGCTTCACATTGCTGCGTTTCTCCTCCAGACGGACAAACAGATAGCGCAGGATGGCCTCCATGTTGCCCAGGTTACGCTCGATCTCCCGAGGCAGAGCGGCGGGAGCCTTCAGGGTCACCAGCACGTACCAGCCCTCGGTCTTGTAGTTGATGGCGTAGGCCAGGCGGCGTTTGCCCCAAGTCTCGTCGATCTTCTCCACCTCACCGCCATTGGCGGCAATCAGCTGGGTGATCTTTTCGATCAGCTCCTTGCGAGCAGCTTCCTCCAGCCCGGTGTCGATGATGTAGGTCAGTTCATACCTATTCATTACCTTTCACCTCCTCATGGACGTATGGCGCCGCATCCAGTGCGGCGCAAGGATGTGCCAAGTACGGATTATAGCATAACCCCCTGGAAAAAGCAAGGCGTCTTCTCGGCGGTTTCACAAATTTTTTTGTCCGTAGGGACGCTATTCATATACCGGGTCCTCGTCGGAGAAGGTCAGCTCCACCCGCGTACCCTGTCCCGGGGCGGAGGCAATCCGAATGGCGTGCCCCAGCTTGTCCAGCACCCGGCGGCACAGGTACAGCCCCAGCCCCGTGGAGCGCTGCTCCTCCCGGCCGTTGTAGCCCGTGAAGCCTTTTTCAAAGATGCGGGGCAGGTCCTGGGCGCGGATGCCGATGCCGCTGTCCTGGAGGATCAGCGTGCGGCCCTCCAGGCGCAGGCTGACATGCCCGCGCTGGGGCGTATATTTTACGGCGTTGGTCAGCAGCTGCTCCAGCACGAAGGCCAGCCACTTGCTGTCGGTGAGCACGGTGAGCTCCATGGGCGGAAGATCCAGGGTAATGCCTTTCAAGGTGAACAGCCGGGCCAGCTTGCGCACCGCGCCCCGGACGATGGGTTCCAGGGGCTGACGGGCGAAGACAAAGTCGCTGCTTTCGCTGTCCAGCCGCAGGTAGGAGAGCACCATGTTCACATAGCGCTCCACCTGGATCAGCTCGCCTTCCATCTCCGGCCCGGCAGCGCCCGCAGGGGAGCGGAGCAGCAGCCGCATGGCGGAAAGGGGCGTTTTGATTTGATGGGCCCACAGGGTGTAGTAATCCATCATCTCCCGGCGGGCCTGCTGAGCCTGAACGGTTTGCTGGACGCGCTCGCGGCACAGGCGCTGGGCCAGCGCCTGGTAGTCATGTTCCAGCCGGTCCCAGGGCGGGGGAAAGGGCGGCGGATTCTCCGGCGGATGCTCCAAAAGCAGCTCGATTTCCCGCAGCCGGGCCCGATAGCGGAAATATCCCGCCAACTCCGCCAGACCCAGCACGCACACCCCCAGCAGGATGCAATAGAGCGCCGCCTCTCCCGGCAGGCCATATAGAAAGCATACGCCGGCAAACAGCACGCACAGGCTGGCCGTCCATCCCAGCGTGCGCCGCTCCCGCCATAGCCAGGCGCGCATTACGCTCCGCTCACCCAATATCCTTCCCCCTTTTTGGTGTGGATGAACGCATGAAGGCCCGCATCCTCCAGCTTTTTGCGCAGCCGGGCGATGTTCACCGTCAGGGTGTTTTCATCCACAAAGCTATCGGACTCCCACAACCGGGTCATCAGCTCGCTCCGGGAAACCACCTGGCCGCGGCGCTCCAGCAGCTGCTGCAAAATGCGCAGCTCGTTGCGCGTCAGCTCCACGGTGACGCCCTCCAGGGTGAGCTGCCCGTTCTCCGGGTTCAGCGCGCCGCCGCCGCAGGGAATCAAGTGCGCCGGGGCGCTGAAGTCGTAGGTGCGGCGGAGCAGGGCCTGCACCTTGGCCACCAGCACCTGCAGGTCAAAGGGCTTGAGGATGAAATCGTCCCCGCCCATGTTCATGGCCATGACGATGTTCAGGTTGTCCGACGCCGAGGAGAGAAAGATCACCGGCACCTTCGACAGCCGCCGGATCTCTCCGCACCAGTGATAACCGTTGAAAAAGGGCAGCGATACGTCCAGCAGCACCAGCTGCGGATCAAAGGCGGCAAAGGTCTGGGTCACGCGGCTGAAATCCTCCACGCAGCGCACAGCATAGCCCCATTGCTCCAGTCCCTCCCGGACCGTGCGGGCGATGATGGGGTCGTCCTCCACAATCAGAATCCGATACATGTTTCTCCTCCCTTGCTGGTATTATAACAATCCCGCGGCCTTTTGCAAAGCGTTCCGGCCAGGTTTCATCAGCTTCTAATCTTTGGGGCCGCATTGCCAACCGCCGCCGGGTATGGTATCATACACCCAGAAACGGGAGGAGGGGACGCCATGAAGACGAAGGAAATCCTGGCGCGCAGGGTCTGGCCCTGGGCGCTGACGGCGGCCACCGTGCTGCTTGCCCTGTGGGCGGTGGCCGAGGCGCTGGCGCTGTATGCCAGCGGCTACACCCGGGAGCTGGCGGCTGCGGCGTCGGGGCGTCTGCGCTGGCCCGCCGCCCTGTGGCTGGCGCTGGCGCTGGCAGGCTGGCGATTCCGGCCGGAGCCGGCGCGTCCCGCCCCGATGCGTCCCAAGCCGTCCCCCGCGGCGGGCAAAGGGCGGATCTGGCGGGGGGCGCTGTATCTCCTGGCGCTGGCGCTGCTGATCCTGGGGGTGGGAAACCAGGGCATGCGGGATGTGCTGGTCAAGGCGATCCAGATTTGCACGGAGTGTATCGGCCTTGGGTAAAGCCATGGCCTGGCTGCGCCGCCACGCACCCACCCGGCGGCGCTGCATCCAGCTGTACGCGGCGCTTTTGTACAATGCGCACCTGACGGGCTTTGCCCAGGGTGAAATCTATACCGGGCCGGTGAAAAACCTCTGCGTGCCCGGCTTGAACTGCTATTCCTGTCCGGGCGCCGTGGGGGCCTGCCCCCTGGGCAGCCTGCAAAACGCCCTGGCGGCCGCTTCCGTCCGGGGTCCCTGGTATGTGCTGGGGCTGTTGATGCTCTTCGGGCTGACCTTGGGGCGGACCGTCTGCGGCTTCCTGTGTCCCATGGGGCTGCTCCAGGAGCTGGCGCACCGCTTGCCCACCCCCAAAATCCCCAAGGGGCGGCTCACCCGGGCGCTGTCCTATGGCAAGCATGTTACCCTGGGACTGCTGGCGGTGGCTGCGCCCATCTACTTTGGCGGCCAGCAGCTGCCCATGCCCGCCTTTTGCAAGTATATCTGTCCTGCGGGCACGCTGGAGGGGGCGGTGGCGCTGCTGGCGCACCCGGCCAATGATTCGCTTTTTGCCATGCTGCACGGGCTCTTCACCCAGAAGGTGATCATTTTGACGCTGCTGGCGGCCCTGTGCGTGTTTTGCTACCGGGCCTTCTGCCGTTTCCTGTGCCCGCTGGGGGCGATTTACGGCTTCTTTGCGCGCATCAGCCTGCTGGGCATCCAGGTGGAGGAGGACAAGTGCACCCATTGCGGATTGTGCGTGAGCCGCTGTCCGGTGGATATCCGCCGGGTGGGGGACCACGAATGCGTTCACTGCGGCGCCTGCAAGGAGGTGTGCCCCACCGGGGCCATTGCCTGGAAGGGGGCCAGGGTGTTCCTGCGGACAAACGCGGCGCCGGACAAGGCAAAACGCCGCCGGATTCCCTGGCGGGCGCTGTGTGCCGGGGGCATGCTGGCCCTGATGGGCGGCATGCTATGGTATGTGAATCAGCCGGCGGAGGAGGCCGCCGCGCCTGTGGAGGCGGTGGAGACCGGCTATGAAGTAGGGATGACTGCCCCGGATTTCACCGTGTCCCTGTACGGGGGCGGCGAGTTCCGCCTGTGGGATCACCGGGGCAAGGTTACGGTGCTGAACTTCTGGGCCACCTGGTGCACCCCTTGCGTGGCCGAGCTTCCCTATTTCGACCGCCTGGCTCAGGAAATGGGGGACCAGGTGAACGTGGTGGCCATCCATGCCAATCTGGTGACCGAGGATGTGGAAGCCTGGCTGGCAAAGGCAGACTATGCGCATCTTCCCATGGCCCTGGACAGCACCGGCCAGGCGCTGACCTCTCTGGGCGGCTCCACCATGCTGCCCATAGCCGTGATCCTGGACGCGGAAGGCCGCGTGTGCTATAACGCGGTGGGCTCCGTTACCTATGAATTCCTGCTGGAGCAAGTGGAGGCTGCGCAATAGGGTGGGACTGCCGCGATGAAGCGGGGCGTCCCAAAACGTCCCCGGAGGAGCGGATCCTCCGGGGACGCAGGCGTTTTTGGAATGGATTTATGTTGCGGGGAGCAATTCGGAGCCGTCCCAGGCGGCCAGTACATCCGGGTCCACGGTCTCCATGCACACGAACATCACGGTGATGGCTCCGCTCTCCGGGAAGAGCCTGGCCTCCAGCTTCACGTCGTAGGGTAAGGTGTTGATGAAGCTCAGGTCCGAGTAAATGCCTACAGTGGCATCGAATTCAAGGGGCGCGTATTTTGTGCCATTGCTGGTGTGAGGTTCCCGTTCTGTAATGTAAAAGGGGAGGGAGAGCGCCGCCTGATACATCAGCGTGCTGGTGTGGCAGATGCCTCCGCCGATACCGCTGCCGGAGCCGCCGGTGACGCCCGCCACCGCATAGCCGGTGGACTTGGTAACCGGTCCCACATTTTCCAGGAAGGAATATTCGCTGCCGCTGGAAATGATGGTATCGTTCATTAGGCTCATGGCCAGCTTGATGTTTCGCTTGCGGTTCACGTAATACGGACTGCCTTGCTTGTCTCCGTAAAATTGGGTGTAACCGCCGATTACGTCCCCTTCCTCTGCCTCGCGCCAGGGGGTCAGGGGAACATATTCCACGCATTTCGCGTCTATGGACACAAATTCCCGCCGCAGCAGCGTTTCCACCGTTTCGCCCGGAGCGTCCTTTACAAAAATGATATCGCCCGGGTGCAAGGTATTGCCGCCGTAGAGGTCCTCGCTGTCGGTAATGTGCTGTTCACCGGTCATTACCACGTACCCGTTCAACCGGTAAGCGTCATAGTCCGGAACCTCCCAGCGGAAAGGATCCATGGAGTGATAGTGGCACAGCCAGCTGGTTTTGGCATAGCCTGTGTATTTGCTGTCCTTGGACTGTACGTTGCACCACTCGCTGCCCCAGGCAAGTACACGCACCTCGTCATCTTCGTAGATTTGCTTGATGCGCTTGCCGTCGTCGGAGGGCTCCTGGCGGATGTTGAAGTCGAGCCGGGCCAGGCAAAGGTATTGGGTTTCACCAGTGCTGGACACACCCACGGCAGAGGACGTAGGAAGATCTGTTGCAGTGCCCAGGTCCGTCGCAGTGGCCTGGGCGCCAGATGCGGGCGCTGCCGTGGGGTCCGCCTCTGCTGCCGGCTGGGCGTCCTGGTACAGCTGTATTGCTTTCAGCCAGCCCGTCTTGGCATAGCCGGTATACCGTCCGTTTTCGGTGGCAATTTTGCACCAGTCTGTCCCATTTTCCAGCAGGACCAGTGATTCGCCGGTGGAAATGTTGCACAGCTTTTCAGCGTTTTCGTCGGCCTGCGCACGCAGGTTAAACTGCACCCGCGCCTGGCATTCGCCGATGCCGGTTTCATTCTGTGCCGCGGTGGGAGAAACCATCCCTACCAGCAGCGCGCAAAGAAGCAATAGCACAATCGCTCGTTTCATGCTGCGTCTCGCTTTCCTTCTTAAAGAATTTCTCTGCATTGGCAAAATGCGGAAAGGATATTTTATTTTAGTCTTTCCTTTGGGCCTTGTCAATTGACGCAACAGGGGAAAGCGGCGCTTCGCATGAATTCTGGCTATATTTTACAACTTTGCAGCAACCGGCGGTAGGGATGAAAACGGGCGAAAGGCGCGGACTTACCTTGCCTGGGTCAGCCGGGCAAACAGGTCGGCGAACAGCGCGTCCCGGCGAATGGTATAGACATAGCGGCACAAAGGCCGGCGAGGGTCCGTGCTGTAGTGGTGGTCATACTGGGGGATGGGCGTGGGAATCAGCTTATCGGCCATAAAGCGCCCCTCCCAGTTCATGATCCACCCCACGGTGGTCACATCCCAGATCACACGGCTCCAGACCTTGCCCTTGGCGTAGGTGTTCACCTCGTCCACGGTCTGCTTGACCAGATAGTCGCACAGCCTGTTGCGGCCGCGCAGCCAGTAATCCAGCTCCGGGCCGGTGGTGGAAAAGGCGCTGACCACGCCCTGGCAGGGAAGGATTACCAGCGGCACGCCGGAGGAAAATATCACCCGGTCCGCGGCGACATCCTGCTGGGCGTTGAATTCACGGTTGTCAGGCCAGTCCAGGGCGTGTCCGCCCAGCCAGACCACCACCATGCGGTCGGCAATTTCCGGCTGCGTCAGCAGCGCGGAGGCCACATTGGTAATCGCCCCCATGGCCGCCACATAAAGGGGATTTTCGGCGGTGTGCTCCATGGCCAGACGGGCCAGCGCCTGCGCGGCCGGGGAAGGCACGGGGGTTGTCTCGTCGGCCAGGTAGCTGGAAGAGCCCCGATAGGCTGGCGTGTCTTTCTCGGCCAGGGCGAGCAGGCGCAGAATCTCCTGGTAGCTCTTTTCCATGCCGTCAGCGGGGCCGGTGGAGCGCGCGTTGGTAAAGGGAGCCGCGCACAGGGCCAATAACCGCACCCGGTCCGGTGCGCACAGGCCATAGGAAATAGCGAACTGATCGTCGATTTCGTTATAGGCGTCGGTGTCAATTACCAGATCCACAGGTGCCTTGGGCGTCTCCAGCATGCGGAGACGTTGCTCAGTTGTCAGCATATTCCGCCATCCTTTCCGAAAATTCCAACCCGGAAGAAGCAAGGACAATATAGCGCAGGAAATCCGCCTTGTCAACAAGCAAAAAGGCCCGCATTTCTGCCGAAAAACGCGCCTTGCATGTGTTGCCAGGGAATCTTTTCACACAGAAAACACATACTTTTTGGAAAATGTGCTTGACACGCCTTGGCGTCCGTGCTACAATGACCTTGAATTTAAAACGTTTTAAATTCTAGAAAGGAGACGGCGGACCATGGTTGTCACCATCAAGGATCTGGCCAAGAAGCTGCACGTATCGCCTGCAACCGTCTCCCTGGCCCTCAACGATAATCCGGCGATCAACCAGGAAACGGCCCGCAAGGTAAAGGAAGCGGCCCAGAGCATGGGCTATGTCCGCAACCAGTATGCCCGGGGGCTGGCAAGGCGCCGGAGCGGTTCCATCGCGCTGGTGCTTCCGGATGTGGAAAACCAGTACTTCGCTTCGGTTATCCATCATGTGGCCAATGAGTGCAAGGCCGCAGGATACGGCATGACCATTGCCATCACCCACGACGATGCGGAGGAGGAGTGGAACATCCTGCGCCGGTTGTGCCAGGAGCACACCGAAGCAATTCTGCTGGTGCCCACCACCCATCCCCCGAAAAACAGCGCCTACCTGCACTGGCTGCAGGAGTGCAAGGTGCCGGTCATTTTCGTAACCGCACGCTATGCGGAGGTGGAGGCGCCTCTGGCCATGTGCGACCTGAAGCGGGGTATGCACGCCATGACCGAATACATCCTCTCCCTGGGTCTGACCAATACCGCGCTGCTGACAGGCGAGGAAGGCGTTGAAACGCTGGACCTTCGCCGCGAAGGGTACATGGAAGCGCTGCGGGCGCAGGGACTCGAGGGACGGCTCATTCATTTGGGAACGGTGGCATACCAGCAGGCCTACGATTGCGTGAGCGCCATGCGGGGGGAGGAGATGCCCGAAGCCTTGCTGTGCGTGAACGATATGGTGGCCCTGGGCGCCATCAATGCCCTGCACGATATGCATTACCGCGTGCCGGAGGATATCAGCGTTTCCGGCTTTGACGACAGCATCTTTTCACGCATTTCCTGCGTGCCGGTGTCCACCGTGCGGCAGGATGCGGCGCAGATTTCCCGGCAGGCGGTGGCGCTGGCCCTGCACTGGATCCGCGACAGCAAGCCGGAGCAAAGCGGGCTGCTGCCCTGCGATTTGGTGATTCGCCGCTCCACAGCGCGGCGCGCGGGGAAGAGAACCCCCTAGACAGGGAGAAGCGAGGCGACATGCATGATTCGGATTGTGACCCTGCGCCTGGACGGTAGGCGGACGGACGCTGATCGTGCCGGCTGCCTGGCGGATCGCGCCGATCCCGTGCTGTCCTGGGCGGCGGTGGGGGAAGGAACGGAGGAGAAGCAGAGCGCCTACCGCATTACGGCCGGGGAGTGGGATTCCGGCTGGGTCTCCGGGGAGCTTCAGCGGGCCCAACTGCCTGCGGGTACCTTGATCCCGGACGTTCCCACGGAAGTTGCCGTGCAGATACGAAACGCCGCCGGCGATGTCAGCCCCACTTATGGGGTAACGCTGCTGAACGCTGCCGTGGCGGGCTGGGAAGCCCCATGGATTGGCCGGGCGGCGGGCGAACCTGAACGGGTGGTTTATCTGCGTCGGCAGCTTACGCTCACCCAGCCGGTGCGCCGGGCGCGGCTGGATGTGTGCGGCCTGGGATACCATGCGGTGTGGGTCAATGGCGTTCGGCTGGATGCCGCCCGGCTGGATCCGGCGTTCATGGACTACAGCCGGCATATTCCTTTCGTGCCCTATCTGGAGGCGGCGCCCCTGTTTCATCCAGGGGAGAATGAGCTGTTGGTGGCGGTGGGCAGCGGTTGGCGGCAAAATGGACGCCTGCATCAAAATCAGTGGTTTCAGGGGGTGACCTTTCCTTTTGAAGGTCCGCAGCAGCTGACGGCGCGCATCTGTCTGACGCTGGCGGATGGAACCACCTGGCGGCTGACCACGGATGAGAACTGGGAGGCCGGTTACGGCCCCATGGGGTATGCCAACCTGTTCAACGGTGCGGTATACGACGCCCGACAACCCCTGGGTGGCTGGGAGCCCGCCCGGCGCATGACACCGCCCGGCGGACGCATGCAGCCCATGCTGCTGCCGCCGGTGTTGGCCAGGGAGACGTACCCGCCCCTGGCATGGTGGCAGGAGGGGCCGGATGCGGTGGTAATGGATTTCGGGCAGAACCTGGCGGGGGTGGTGCGTCTGCCGTTGCCGCCGGCAATGCGTCCGGGCCAGACCATCACCATGGCGCACACGGAGGAGCTTACCGAGGATGGCCGGCTTTTCCCCGATACCCTGCGCATTGCCAGGGCGCAGGATACGTATATTGCCGCGGGGGACGGGCGGGATCTGTCCCTGTGGGAGCCTGAGATGACGTACCACGGCTTCCGCTACGTCCGGGTGAGCGGGCTGAATCCGGCAGAGGTGGATTGGACGCAGGTACGGGCGGTGGCGCTGCGCACGGCGGTGGACAAAACTTCGTTTTTCCGCTGCGGCAGCGCGCTGGTGGCCCGGTTGCACGAAATGTGTGTGGCGACGGAGCGGGCCAACCTCCACAGCATCCTGACGGACTGCCCCCAGCGGGATGAGCGCATGGGCTGGCTTAACGATGCGACGGTTCGCTTTGAGGCGGTGCCCTATCAGTTTGAGGTGGGCGCGCTGTTCCCCAAGGTAATCCAGGACATCATGGATGCCCAGCATGCCGATGGGGCCATTGGCGACACCGCGCCGTTTCTGGCGGGATGCTATCCGGCGGATCCCGTGTGCTCCTCTTTCCTGATTGCAGGGCGGGAGACCTACCTGCATACGGGGGAGCTGAAGACGGTGCGGGAAGCCTATCCGGCCTTTGCCGCCTGGGAGCGGTGCATCCTTGGGCACAGCCAGGGCGGCCTGCCCGACTACTCCTATTGGGGGGACTGGGCCGGGCCGGCGGACAGCTGCGTCCAGCCCGTGGATGAAAACGATGCGGCGGCGGCTTCGGCGGTTACGCCGGGGAAGTTCGTTTCCGCAGGGTTTTCCTACCTGAACTGCCAGCTGCTGGCGGAGATGGCCCGCTGGCTGGGGGATGCTCCGGAGGCGGAGCGCTGGGAAGCGCAGGGGGCGGAGATCCGTCAGGCGCTGCTTGCCCGATGGTATGACGCGGAGACAGGCTGCTTTGCCACCGGCTCCCAGGGGTGCCTGGCATTGGCGCTGCGGCTGGGCCTGGCGCCGGAGCCGGCGCGTACTGCCCGGTTGCTGCATCAGGCGGTGGAGCGCGCCGGGTACCGGCTGACCACCGGAAACCTGTGCACCCGGTATCTCTTTGACGCGCTGACGGTCCACGGATATGTGGAGGATGCCTGGCGGCTGATTACCAGGGAGGCCTATCCCTCCCTGGGCTGGATGCTTCAGCAGGAGGCAACCACCGTGTGGGAGCGGTTTGAGCTGATGAAAAATCCCGCCATGAACTCGCACAACCATCCCATGTACGGCGCGGTAAACGGGTGGTTTTACGCATGCCTGGCGGGGCTCGCGCCCATTGCCGGCGGGTGGCGGCGCTTCCGGGTGAAGCCGTATTTGCCCAAGGCGCTGGACAGCGTGCAGGCCGGGGTGGAAACGCCCATGGGCCGTGTGGATATGCGCTGGACGCGCCGCTACGGCAAGCGGACGCTTCAGGTCAACGTTCCCTTTGGGGCGGAGGCGGAGGTGGACTTCTGCGGGTGCCGCGCCCAATGGGGGAGCGGTTTCCATAGCATTTCCCTGCCCGAGGCAGCGGCAGGGGAGGACGCATGAAAGGCGGTGATTCCATGCAAACTGCCAGGTTCCCCGCAACGGGGCGCAAAATCAAGTTTTCCCGCTACTTCCAAACGGAACAGGGCCCTCTATGTGATGCTGATTCCGGGGCTGATTCTCCTGGTACTTTTCCGGTATCTACCCATTTACGGGCTCATTGCGGGCTTTGAGGACTACTCGCCGGTGAAGGGATATTTTGGGTCGCCCTTTGTGGGGCTGAAGCATTTCCAGCGCTTCTTCAACGATCCCTTTTGCTGGCGGTTGATTCGCAACACCTTTCTGTTGGGCATCGAGAACGTTATTTTTGCGTTTCCTGCGGCCATCATTTTCGCCCTGATGCTTAACGAGCTTCGCTTCAAGCGCTTCAAGCGCGTGGTACAGACGATTTCCTACATGCCCTATTTCCTCTCTTCCGTGGTGGTGGTAGGCCTGATGCGGGATATGCTCAATGTGCAGACGGGCGTGGTGAATCAGGCGCTGATTCAGCTGGGCGTGATTGACAAGGGAATTTCCTTTTTTACCCGCCCGGAGTGGTTCAGGCCGTTGTACATCATTTCCGCGCTGTGGCAGGGCATGGGCTACAACTCGATCATTTATCTGGGAGCCATGTCCAACATCAATACGGAGCTGTACGAATCCGCGGACATGGATGGCGCCAGCCGCTTGCAGAAGATATGGCACATCACCCTGCCGGGCATCAAAACCACCATCGTCATTTTGCTGATTATGGCTACGGGCGGCATTCTAAGCAACGATTATCAAAAGATCCTGCTGATGTATTCCTCCCGGATCTACTCCACCGCCGATGTGATTTCCACCTATATTTATCGTCAGGGCATTGAGGTGGGCGGTCTGTCCGGTTTCAGCTATTCCACTGCGGTTGGATTGATCTCCAACGTCGTCTCGCTGATCTTCCTGCTTGGCACCAACGCCATCGTCAAGCGCATCGACGAGAGCAACGCGCTGCTTTGATAAGGGGGGGACACGCTATGACACAGACGATCAAGGCAACGCCCCGGCGACGCCGTACCACGACCTTTGACCGGGTGAATATCATCATCCTGGTGATTCTCTCGCTGCTGTTCCTTTACCCCATTGTGGTGACCATATCCACCTCCGTCAGCGATCCCAGCGTAATGCTGTCCAGCACGGTGTACCTGACGCCCTACGGATTTTCGCTGGAGGCCTACAAGACGCTGCTGTAGCGGTCCAACATTTTGCAATATTACCTGAACACCATCCTCTATGCCTTTGGCGGGACGGCCATTCACCTGTTCTGCACCGCCTTGATGGCGTATCCGCTGACCTTCCGGGATTTCCGGGGGAAAAAAGGGATTACCGTGCTGCTGACCATCACCATGTTCTTCAGTGGCGGCCTGGTGCCCAGCTACATCAATATACTGAACCTGGGCCTTCGGGATACCTACTGGGCCATTGTGCTGCCGGGCGCCATATCGGCGTATGAGGTGTTCGTCTTCCGCACGTTCTTCTCCGAGATTCCCTCCTCCCTGGCGGAAAGCGCCTACATGGATGGCGCGGGACATTTCCGGACGCTGTTTTCCATTATCCTGCCCTTGTCGAAGGCCCTGCTGGCCACCTTCGCCCTCTTTGCCATCGTGCGCTACTGGAACGACTACATGTCCGCGCTGCTGTATCTGGATTCCTCCAGCAAGCATCCCATTCAGCTGTTCCTGCGCAAGATTCTCAACACCATGCGCATGGACGACATCAAGGACTACGCCATGCTGCAGGAGCTGAACAAGATCAACTCCCGCACGGTGCAGAACGCGGCAATCGTCATCACCATCGTGCCCATCCTGTGCGTGTATCCTTTCCTGCAAAAGTATTTCGCCCAGGGCGTGCTGGTGGGCTCCATCAAGGGCTGAGCTTTTTTGTGAATGTGACAGGCAAGGGGCCTATTACAAATAAGAAATCATTTAAGGAGGAAGTATCATGCGTAAACTGGTTTCTCTTTTCTTGGCGGCTGTGATGTTGCTGAGCACAGTTCCAGCGTTGGCGGATACCCTGTTGCCTTACGATGAAGGCGAAGAGGTTGTCTACCATGGCCTCGCGTCCGACCTGGGCATGGAGGATAACGAGTCTTCCATCGTCATGCAGGCCTACCGTGACGCCACCGGCCACAACGTGAAGATCGAGTGGGAACTGCTGGGCTGGGGCGACTGGCTGGACAAGCTGAACGTGCTGTGCAGCTCCGGCAACATCCCCGACATTCTGTGGGTAACGCCCGTGCAGGACTATGTCTACGACTATGCCGAAACCGGCATTTTCCTGAACCTGCGGGATTACGCGGACTACATGCCCAACTGGATGGCCGTGAACGAGAACAATGCCTCCTTCTCCTCCCTGTGGGGAAAGAATCAGGAAATCTACGCCGTTACCGACGTGGATGAGTACGACCTGGACGAGGAATCCTTCTTTGTGAACACCACCGCGCTGGCGGAGCTGAACGCTGAGGTGCCCACCACCTGGGCGGAAGCCATTGCGCTGATGGAGCAGTACAAGGAGCTGCATCCCACCTCCACCCCCTTCTTCACCCACATGAAGAGCGTGCAGCAGGCGATCATGTACTCCCTGAACGGCCGCACCGGCATGTTCTACAACACTGCTACCAGCTCCTGGGACTATGCGCCCCTGGCCGAGGATCAGAGCCACTACAAGCAGGTGGTGGAGATCATGCGCGAAATGTATGAGAAGGAGCTGATCAGCCCCGAATACGACATTCTCACCGAAGAGCAGATCAACCAGATCTACATTTCCGGCGAATGGCTCTTCTGCTGGGGTACCGCGCAGTGCCCGGCCAACGCCTACAATGGCAACTTCAGCTCCGTCCCCTACACGTATGAGCACATGGTGCCCCCGGTGCTGAACGAGGGCGACACCCCCTACAACTTTGTGAACTTCCGTTCCGACGTTCCCGGCGACTATGGCTATCTGATCAACGCCAATGTGGAAAAGCCCGAGCTGCTGTGCAGCCTGCTGGACTACATGATCTCCGCCGAGGCTTCCCGGCTGTTCAACTGGGGCATTGAGGGCGTCACCTACGAGATCAACGAGGAAACCGGCAAGCCCGAGTACATCGGCGAATACGCCACCGACGCGGATGCCCGTAAGGAAGCAGGCATCTATAACTTCAACGACCTGCGGTTCATCATGTATAAGGACCGCTATTCCGACATCGCCCGTCTGGATCCGTCCATTATGGCCAAGTACCGCGACCTGAACAACGCCTTCCGCGAGGGCAAGATGAACGCCTGGATTCCTGAATACAATACGCCTGTGTTGGACAGCGCGGCCAAGGAAACCGTGTCCATCAACCTTTCGCCCATCAGCACCTATGTGTCCGAGCAGGTGCCGCTGTTCGTGGTTGGCGAGCGCGATATGTCCGAGTGGGATTCCTTCCTGGAGGAGATCCGCAGCATGGGCAACATCGACGCGGTGATCGAGGTCTATAACGCCGGCCAGCAGGTGCCTTCTTCCGATACCCGCAACTGGATGGAATTCTGATCCCCTGGTTTCTGGGGCGGACGCTGCCATGGAGCGGCGTCCGCTCTTTTTTCAGACCGGCGGAGGGAAAATTTGCCACCCTGTAGAACCTATCCCCATGAGCGTGTCCGGCAATCGAAAGATGGATTTTCACAAAGGAGGAACCGTATGTTACCAAAGTATTATGAGGATCCGGCCATCCTACATGTGGGCGCCATGCCCCTGCGGGCGGATTATGCTCCCGAAGGGGACCGGCGGCTGTCCCTCAACGGCGTTTGGGATTTCCGCTGGTTCGATTGCGCGGAGGACGTTCCCGAGGACATTGCCGCGCGGCGATGGGAGGACGCGGCAAGCATACCGGTTCCCTCCGTGTGGCAGAGCCATGGCTATGACGCCTACTGCTATACCAACACCCGCTACCCCTTCCCCTTTGACCCGCCCTTTGTTCCCCGGCAGAATCCCTGCGGCGTATATCAGCGGACGTTTGCCTGGACGCAGGGCCAGGAGCGCTGCTACCTGAACTTTGACGGCGTGGATTCCTGCTTTTTCGTGTGGGTCAACGGCCAGATGGCGGGCTACAGTCAGGTTTCGCACAGCAACAGCGAGTTCGACATCACCGCGCTGGTCGTCCCCGGCGAGAATGTGCTGACGGTGGCGGTGCTCAAGTGGTGCGACGGCTCGTACCTGGAGGATCAGGACAAGATACGCGCCAGCGGCATTTTCCGGGATGTATACCTGCTGCGCCGGCCCCAGGCGCATCTTTGGGATGTGCAGCTGCGTGCTGACGCATCGGGGCGCATTGATTGCCGTTGGGACTGGATCGGCGCGCCCCAGACCGTGGAGGTGGAGCTGGCGGATCCCCAGGGCAGGGTGCTGCAGTGCTGTCGGGAAGAGGGCGCGCAGCTTTGCCTGCAGGTGGATGCGCCGCAGCTATGGACCGCGGAAACCCCGAACCTGTATACCCTGCGTTTCAAGGCCGCCGGGGAGAGCATCTGCCAGCGGGTGGGGTTGCGCACCATTGAGGTCCGCGGCGGACAGGTGCTTTTGAACGGTCGGCGGATCTTTATGCACGGCGTAAACCGCCACGACAGCCACCCGCAGACGGGCTATACCGTATCCCGGGAGGATATCCTGCAAGATCTGCGGCTGATGAAGGAGCATAATATCAACGCGATCCGCACCAGCCACTACCCCAACGCGCCATGCTTTTATGAGCTGGCGGACGAGTATGGCTTCTATGTCATCGGCGAGGCGGACCTGGAGTCCCATGGAACGCAGACGCTGTATGGCGAACGGCGGGATATGTCCCTGCTTATGCGCGACCCCACCTACCGGGGTGCGGTGCTGGACCGGGTGCAGCGGGGCGTGGTTCCCCATGCCAACCACGCCTGCGTGCTGCTGTGGTCCATGGGGAACGAATCGGGCTATGGCGAAAATATCGAGGCGGCGCTGCGCTGGACCAAGGCCTATGACGCGACCCGGCTGACGCACTACGAAAGCTATGTTTTCTGCCCCGAGGATTATGTGCCGGAGGATGGCCTCATGGATGTGTACAGCAGAATGTATCCATCCATTCAGCAGATCGACGCCTATTTCGATCGGGACAGCGCCGACGCGGAGACACTGACCCAGGCGTTGCGACCCGGCCGCAGCGATAGCCGCAAGCCCTATGTGCTGTGCGAATACTGCCATGCCATGGGCAATGGCCCCGGGGACCTGGAGGATTATGAGCAATGCTTCCGCCGGCACCCGGAGATCTTTGGCGCCTTTGTCTGGGAGTGGTGCGACCACGCGGTGTATGCGGGCCGTGCGGCCAATGGAGAACCCAAATTCCTATATGGCGGGGACTTTGGGGAGGCGTTTCACGATGGAAACTTCTGCATGGACGGTCTGGTGCTTCCGGACCGGCGCGCGAGCACCAGCCTGGAGGAGCTGAGCAACGTGCTGCGCCCCATCCGCGCCTGCGGCATGGCGGCGGATGGTCAGGGAATACAGTTGCAAAGCCAGCTGGATTTTGCGGATGCGGGGACGCTCTATACGCTTCACTGGGAGGTGACGGAGGATGGCGTGACCGTGGCCCAGGGGGATGCGGAGCTGCCGCCCATGCCTTCCCGGGAGACGGTGACGCTGCCCTTGCCCTTGCCCGCGCCGGCGGGAGGTAACCGCGCCCTGCGGGTCAGCTACGTCCAGCGCCAGGCCGGTAGCCTGACCCAGCCGGGGCGCGTGGCCGGCTTTGATCAGTTGATGCTCAGTGAACAGCCGAGGAAGCTCCCGGCCCTGCAGGGAGAGGCCTGCCAGGTGCGGGAAACCCGGAGGGATATTCTGGTGCAGGGCGAAGGCTTCCGCTATCGCTTCGACAAGGAAACGGGCGCGCTTTCCTCCATGATCCGCGGGGAGGAGGAAATGCTTGCGCGGCCCATGGATTACCATGTGTGGCGCGCCCCCACCGATAATGACCGCCGCATCCGTCAGCAATGGGAAAAGGCGGGCTACCATCGCTGCCTGACCCGCACCTATGATTGCCAGTGGACGCAGCAGGATGGCATAGTGACCATCGCCTGCACCCTGTCCCTGATTCCCTGCTGCCTGCAGCGCGTGGCCACTGTGCATGCCGTATGGCGCATTGGCCGGGAAGGCGCTGTGGATGTGTGCCTGGATGTGACCCGTGACGAAACGATGCCGTATCTACCCCGGTTCGGCCTTCGGGTGTTCCTGCCGGAAAACTTTGCGCAGGCCGCCTATTTGGGCTATGGCCCCGGAGAAAGCTATGTGGACCGCCGGCAAAGCTGCTGGAAGGCCCGCTTCTCCAGCCCGGTGGATCGCCTGGCCGGGGTGTATCTCAAGCCGCAGGAGAGCGGCAGCCGCTATGGATGCGACTGGGCGGAGCTCTCGCGTCCGGATGGCAGGACGATGCTGGCGGAAAGCGAAACGCCCTTCTCATGGAACGCTTCGCCCTATACCGAGGAGCAGCTAACCTCCACCTCCCATGCGCATGAGCTGACGCCTTGCGGCTGCACGGTGTGGTGCCTGGACTATAAGCAGAGCGGCATCGGCTCCAACAGCTGCGGTCCGGCGTTGCAGGAGAAGTATCAGCTGCGGGAGCAGTCCTTCCGCTTTGCTTTCCGCCTGCGCTTCCTGGATGCGCCGCTGTGACGTTGATGCGCTCCAGCTGAGTGCCTGGCGACAGCGCCCGTGAACCATTTTGCGTTTACGGGCGTTTTATCGTAGAACCTTCTTTTTATGCCATGGCGGTCATGAGGCGCGCGAGCGCGATTGTCCGCGCCAACCCCGGCGCCATCGCCGGACGATCATAAAAAGCTACGCCCACCGGAAAAGCATGGATCCGGGGGCGTAGCTCTATTTTCATGTGCAGGCGCGCTTATCCCTTGACGCTGCCCACCACAATACCCTTGATGTAATATTTCTGCAGGAAGGGGTATACGCACATGATGGGCAGGGCGGCCAGGAAAATTTGCGCCGCTTCGATGGTCTTTTCACTCACCTGCTCCATGCGCTTGAGCTGCTCGGGCGTCATCAGGGTTTCCACGTTGTTTTTGGACTCCATGAGCTTGGTGGCCAGGTAGGTTTGCAGGGGATACTTGTCCGGGGTGTTCATGTAGATGTAGCCGTCCATCCACACGTTCCAGTTGGCCACGGTGGCAAAGAGGATGATGGTGGCCAGGGAGGGGAGGGACATGGGCAGATAAACCCGGAAAAGCACCTTCATCTGGCTGGCGCCGTCGATGGTGGCGGCATCCTCAATCTCCGTGGGGATTCCGCGGAAGAAGTTCAGCATCAGGATCATGTAGGATACGTTCATGGCCCCAGGCAGTGTCAGCGCCCAGATGGTGTTGATCATCTTCATCTTGCTGATGACGATATACAGCGGGATCTGTCCGCCGCTAAAGTACATGGTGAAGGCGAAAAACCACGCAAAGGCCGTGCGCCCGTGAAACCTGCTGTTGGTCTTGGACAGGGGGTAAGCCGTCATCACCACCAGGAAGATGTTCACCGGCACGCCGATGAGCACCCGCAGCAGCGTAACGCCCAGGGAGGTCCAGAACTGGGAATCCTCCATTACGTAGCGGTAAGCCTCCAGGTTGAAGCCCACGGGGAGCAGCCCCACGTGCCCCGCCACGGCCTCGATCTTCTGGGAGAAGGAAAGGGCGATCACGTGGATAATTGGCGCCATGCAAATCACGATCAGCAGCGTCAGGAACGTGTAGTTGAAAATCTGGAAGCCGGATATTTTCCTTCGCAGCATAGCTTTCCCCCTCCTCTCAGAATACTTGATAGTCAAAGTGCTTGGTGGCCAGCCGGTAGGAGAACGCCACCAGCAGGAACGAGATTACGGATTTCATCATGCCCACCGCCGCCGACAGGGACCACTGATGGTTCACCAGACCCGTGCGGTAGACCAGCGTGTCGATGATGTCGGAGCTCTGGTACACCATGGGATTGTACAACAGCATGATCTGCTCCTGGCCTGCGCTGAACACCGTGCCCAGGGCCAGCACCAGCAGCATCACGATAATGGGACGAATGGTGGGCAGGGTGATGTGCCAGGTTTGATGCCAGCGGTTGGCGCCGTCCAAGGCCGCGGACTCGTTCAGCGCCGGGTCCACGTTGGTGATGGCCGCCAGGAAGATGATCATGTTGTACCCCATGTCCTTCCACACGTCCGAGACGATGATGATAATGGGGAACCAGGTGTTGCTTCCCAGGAACATAATGGGCTCGGCGCCCATGGACTGCAGGATGGCGTTGATGGTGCCGTCGTATTCGAACAGCTCCCGCAGCACGCCGCCCATCACGGCCCAGGAAAGGAAATACGGCAGGAAGAACACCGTTTGCGCCGTGCGCTTGAAGCCGTTGCTGAGCACCTCGTTGAGCAAAAGGGCGATGATCAGCGGCACCAGCAGCCGCAGGATGATCTTCACGCTGGAGATCATCAGCGTATTGCGCACCACGGTCCAGAAGGTGGGCAGGGCCAGCATGGCCTGGAAATTTTTCAGCCCCACCCATTCCGAGCCGGAGAAGGAGCGCAGGGGCGAGAAATTCTGAAAGGCCATCACCAGGCCGAACATGGGCAGATAGTTGAAAACAAAGATGAACGCCACGCCGGGAATCAGCATCAGATACAGAGGCATTTCCCGCTTAAAAATCACAATCCGGCGTGGGAGCGCGTGGGAGCGCGCCTTTTGCTGTAGCATGGTTCCCTCACTTTCTTTCAAAACAGGAGGACGCCGGTAGCTTTGCCGGCGCCCTCCTTTTTGAAAAGTTTGGTTTGATTTCTACGGGAAAGCCGGGAGCTAAGCTTCTCGCTGTCTCAACGGATGATGTTTACTGGGGATTGATGATGCTGTTGTACTGCGCGTTGACCTCGTTGGTCCAGTCGGTGCCGCCCAGCTCGTACCAGCTCTGCTTGAAGCTCTCCCAGTTCTCGTCCGTCTTCTGGCCCATGATGTATTCCACCACGAAGGAGACGGCCAGGTCGTTCAGCGTTGCGGAGACGCGCTGTTCGGTGGGGGTGGCTGCGCCGTAGAAGTAGCCGGGCTCGTAGTTGCCGCTGTTCTTGGTGGCCAGACCGATGGCGATGCCCATGTCGTCGCTCAGACGGCTCTTGTACATGCCCCAGGCGGTGCCCACGTTCTCGCAGTCATTGCCGTCGGTAAGGTAATCGTTCATGTAGCCGTACCACTCGTTCTCCACGGCGGTCTGCAGGTTGGAGGGATCCTGAGCCTCATAGGCGGCCCAGATGTTCTCGCGGTACTGCTCCCAGGGGGTGGGGAAGTACATGTACACCGGCAGGAAGAAGATGGAAGCGCCGTTCTCAGGCAGATCCAGGCCGTTGTAGATGGTCTTGTCGTCGGTGGAGTTGGAGTTGGCGGACAGGGACAGGGAGAGCAGCTTCATCAGGGCAGCCTCGGCGTTTTCCGGAGCGTCCTTGGTGACCACGTTGAAATGGTTGATGCTCACCTGGTTCATGCAGGACTTGGCGTTGCCGCCCAGGGTGGAAATGTCGATTTCCGCCCACTCGGCATCGTGGTTGGCGTCCTTGTTCAGGTTCAGGGGATACGCGGCGATGTAGTAGGTGCCGAAGGTGGCGGCTACCTGATCGTTGGTGACGCGCTCCTCAAACTGGTCGGAGTTCCAGGTGGCGAAGTCGGGGGCCAGGCCGCCGTTGTCATAGAGGTATTTGAGGCCCTTCAGGGCGTCCAGGGTCTCGTCCAGCACGAAGCCGTTCACCAGCTGGCCGTCCCGCATCACCCACTTGTTGGGGTAGGAGCCGTAGCACTGGAAGTAGGCGGCCAGGGCAAAGTTGGTGTTCAGCACGTTGGAGGTGCTGCCCAAGCCAGCGGTAGCCAGCCCGCCATTGGCCGTGGGGCCGTACTTGGCCAGGGCGATGAGCATGTCGTTCACGCCGTCCATGTCCGTGGGCACTTCCATATCCAGGGCTTCCAGCCAGTCGGAACGGTAGTACAGGCCCGCCACGCTCTCGGAGGTATCCAGCAGCGCGGGCACGCCGTAGAGCTTGCCGTCCCGGGAGGAGTAGGTCACCGGCGCTTCGCCGAAATACTCGATGGTGCTCTTGAGCTGATCCGACGCATAGGTCTCATAGGCGTCGGTCAGGTCCCGCAGATAGCCGCTGTCCAGGAACTCGTAGAAGTATGCGCTGTCCAGCATCAGGATATCGGGCATGTCGCCGGAGCTAAGCTGCAGGGCCAGCTTGTCGGTGTACTGGTCGTTGGGCACCATCCAGAGGAAATTCAGCTCGATGTTGAACAAATCCTTGGCCACGGTGCGCAGGGCGTTGGTCTCCGGGGTGGTGCCTTCCTTGATGGAGGGGTCGGCGTCCCAGCCGATGACCACGTCCAGGGTGACGGTCTCTTCAAAGGGCTGCTGCCAGGCGGGCAGCTCGGCGGTCTCGGCCTGCGCCGCCGCCAGGTTCCAGCCGGGCACGGCTACCAGAACGGCCATCATGCCAGCCAGAAGTACCGCAAACCATCGATGCTTTCTCATGTGAAAATCCTCCCCTCGGTTCATGAAATTGTCGGGTTACCATCTGGCTTTATTGTAGATGACCCGCGCCCGGTTTTCAATCCATACGTATTTACCTGCGGTTATCTTCTGTTTACCTTTCTGCGGCGGCCTGCTCGCAGAATTGCCCGGGGGTCATGCCGGTGTTTCGCTTGAAAAAGAGGATGAATGCCGATGGGGACGCAAAGCCTGTGCGCTCCGCCACGTTCTTGATCATCTCCCCGCCGGCCAGCAGGTTCTTGGCATGCTGGAGCTTGGCGGCGTCGATCTGTTCGGAGAGCTTGCGGCCGGTGTTGATGCGGTAAAACCGGGAGAGATAGGAGGGATTGAAGCCGATCATCCGGGCCAGCCCGGTAAGGGACAGATCATAGCTCTCCACGCTCTGCTCGATATAGCGGTTGATCCGGGCGACCACGGCCTGGGCGTCGTGGGCATTGCGCTGCTCCCGCAGGCGGCACAGCTGCACGCAAAGCGCCTCCAGCGGCGGCCCCAGCTGCTCCCGGCTCAGCGCTCCGCTTTGCACCAACTGATTCATCAGCTTCCGCACCGTCTGTTCCCCGTTCCAGCCCGGTTCCATCTCCCGCCCGGTCTGAAGCAGCAGCCCGAAGAGAGTCAGCAGCTGCTCCGCGCGCAGCGGAAACCGCTCGGTCCCATAGCCGGCGAATTCCTCCGCCAGCAAGGCGCGGATCTCCTCCTCCGTGCCGTTGGCCAGGGCGTGCTGCAAGCGCTGCAACAGCCCGGAGAAGCGGATTTGACTCCGGGCGGCGTCGTTCTCCTTGCGCAGCACCCGCTCGGCAAAGGTGGCCTCGTCCGCCATCACCAGGTGATCCTGCCCGAAGGCGGAAAAGGCATAGATCCGCTTCACCATCCCGTATTTTTCCGCCAGCTGCTCCAGCCCGCAGGCGCTGCCCACCACGAAGCTCACCGGGGCGTTTTCCGTTTCCGCCAGGCGCTGCTGGATGGACTCGAACAGCGCGTACAAGTAACTGGCGTCCGCCGCGTCCAGGGCGCCGTCCCGCTGCACCAGCCACACCAGCGCCCCTTCCTCGGGCAGGAGGGAGAGAAAGCGGAACCGCGTCAGGCGCAGGGACAGCATCCGGTCGATTTTCAGCAGCGTGTCCAGCGCGTCGGACGCTCCGCCCTGCCGGATCCTGCCCAGCACCAGCACCGCCGGGGCGGTCACGTCCAGCCCGGAGAAGCAGGCCGAAAACCGGGATACCACCTGCTCCCAGGAGCTGCCGCCCCGGAGCACGCTCTCCAGGGCCGCATGCTGCAAAAACGCCTGCATGCGCTCGTACTGGCGGCGCGCCTCCTCCTGCTCCAGCTCCGTCCGCGCCTCCTCCTCGCACAGGCGGATCTCTTGGTCCACCTTTTGCAGCACCACTTCGTCCCCCTCCATTTTCAGCAGGTAGCCGCGGTAGAGGGGGGACTTCGACGCCCGGTGGATATACTGAAAATCGTCGAAGCCGCTGAGAAAGACGAAATGCGCCCGAGGCCAAAGACTCTCCGTTTCCTCCAGCAGGGCCAGGCCGTCCAGGTCCGGCATGCAGATGTCCGAAAGGATCACGTCCACCTGGTTGTTCTTGAGGATGGACAGGGCGTGCGTGCCGGAATAGGCGCGGAGCACAATGACCCGGTCCCCGTAGTTTTGCTGCATCTGAGAGGCGAGCCCTTCCACAATGTTGGGTTCGTCGTCCACGATCAGGATGGTTTGCACGTTTCTTCCTCCTCCCGCTGCCGCCGAAGTACCAGCGTTGCGCAGAAGCCCCCCAGGCTGCCCCGGGAAACCGTCAGGTCGCCGCCCAGCAGCTTCATGCGGCCCTTGACGTTTTTCAGCGCGGTGATCTTGTCGCCCATTTGGTCATCCTCCAGGTAAGCCACCAGGGCGTCCAGGTCCGCCTGGGGGCAGGCGCCGTTATTCTCCACCAGAATGGTCAGGGTTTCCGGGGCGGGCACAAAACGCATGGTGATCCGGCCGCCGGTGATCTTTTCCACGCCGTGGTTGTAGGCGTTTTCAAACAGCGGTTGAAGCACGAAGCGCGGCACCGGCAGGTTTGCAAACTCCGGGGGAAGGGGTTCCAGCTCCACCCGGATCCGGTCCCCGAAGCGGATCTTCTGGATCTCCACATAGTCCTCCGCGTTGTGATACTCCATTTGCAGGGGCACCACGTTCTCATCGCTGCGGGTAATATAGCGGTAATAGGAGCTCAGGCGCAGGCTCATCTCCGCCACGCCCTCGTTGTCCTCCATCTTGGCCATGCGGTAGAGGTGGTAGAAGCTGTTGTAGAGGAAATGCGGCCGCACCTGGGCCTGAATGAACTTGATTTCCGACTGATAGACCATCAGCTTGCTGCGGTAGGTCTGCTCCAGGGAGCTCTTGAGCTGATTGCTCACCTCCACGAAGGAGCGGTAGAGGAAGTCCATGTCCCCGCTGGGACGCTCCTGGGGAAGCTGCACCCCCTCCTCCTTCAGCTGATTGACCTCATTGGCGAAGCGGGCCATGGGCTTGGCGATCATCCGGTGGAGCAGGTACAGGAACAGCAGCGCCTCCAGCACCAGGAACAGGGTGAAGATCACCTGCCAGGCAATCAGCGGTTCGCCGGCCACTTGCAGGCTGGCGGATTTTACATAGCCCACGGTCCATAGGCTGCCGGAAGCCACCGGGTGCATCAGCCGCAGATATTCCACGCCGTTGAGCTTTACCAGGGCCTCCTCCGGGAGCTCCGCCGGGGGCGAGGCGCTGGCCAGCGCCTTGGATAGGCCGGTCAGGTCCGCTTGCAGCGCCTGCTGCACCTGGGCCTGCAGGGGCGCGCCAAACACGAAGAACTCCTCGGCGGTGTTGCTGTTGCACAGCACGCTGATGGCGTTGCCGTCCGGGAACAGCGCGCACCATTCCGCCATGGCCTCCTGGGAAAACTCCACCGCCAGCACCGCCGAATTGGTCTTGTTGGCAAAGCGCATGGAGTCGGAAACCAGGTACAGCTCCCTATCCACCGACATGAACACCGACCGGCCTGAACGCTTCTGATATTCCGCCAAAAACTGGTACTCCTCGGGGGAAATGCTGTTGTATACGCTGTCGTAGGACACCGACTTGCCCAGGCGGGGGAAAAAGATCACCGCATGGGAGATAAGCCCGCTGGAATATTGCAGGGAATGGACCAGCTCCGAGGTTTGCCGCACGGCGCTGTAATACTCCGAGAACTGCACCGAGGCAGTCACCAGCTCCATCTGCTGCACGCAGGAGCGCGTCAGCACAAACGCCGCCTGGGAGCGGATGCGCTCGATCTCCTCGTTGAACTGGCTGGACAGCTGGGTGAGCCGGTCGCGATACTCGCTTTGGAGATCGCTCTGCGCCTTTTCCTTGAGCTGATGGGTAACGGCCATGCCCGCCGCATAGATGGTCAGCGCGAACACCAGGAAAAGCACCAGGAGCCGCCGGGGCAGGCTATAGCTCAGCACCGTTCCCCGATCCTTTTGTTTCATTTTCTTTCCATCCTCCTCGCTGTCCCTGCCGGTTTGCATGCGGCGGCGGTTACGATGGCTGTGCATACGATGTGGCCATTGTATCATGTTTTTTCCGATTTTTCCATCCTTGCGGGATAAACTGCCGGAGAGCAGCGCACGGCCCAAAACAGAGCGCCGCTCCAGGACGATCTGCCCTGGAGCGGCGCAGTTGCTGTTTATATGGCGCTGGAAGCGACGCGGACCCCTGACGGGGTTACTCCACCGTCTTGGTGGCGATCACGTCCACGCCGCTGCCGCACACGTCGGGCACGATTACTGTGCCCGCCTGCACGGGTGGGGTCAGCTTCACCTGGGAAAGCTGGCGCATGCAGTTGAAAATATCCTTCTTGGGAATGGGGGAACGGGTCTTGACGCTCACAGGCATCACCCGGCCCTCCACGGGCACCACCGCGGTCACCATCCGCTCGGGCGCGATGCACTCCTGATGGGCGTAGCGTTCGCCCCGCTTGCAAACATTGCCGCTCACGGATACCACCTGACCGTTTTCTACCTGCACGGTCATCCGGCAGCCCATGGGGCAGTTGATGCAGGTAATCGTCTGTTCCATCGCTGCCTCAGCTCCTTTCCATGGTCACGGTGATGTCCGCGCCGTCCAGGGCGGCCACCACCTCGGGCTTCAGGGTAAGCTCCACCATTTCCCCGGGGGTGAAGATGGGGGCCTTCTTCCGGGCGATTTCCTTGTCGCCGCTGCGCACCACCACGGTGGCGTTTTTGAATACGGCGCTGGGGCGGAACATCAGCTCCACGCTCTGGCTGTCCTGGCCGGTGAGGTGGATGCGCTGGGGCACCACGCCCCGGACGCCGTCCCCGTCCTTCACCTGGGCCACGGGAGCGTCGTGCAGCTGGCCGCGGGCATAGGCCGCGGCGGCGTGGCCCGCCTTGAAGCTCTCATTGCTCACAAAGTCCACCAGGTCATGCACGTGCAGCACGTTGCCGCAGGCAAAGATGCCGGGCACGCTGGTTTGCAGCTGGTCGTCCACCACGGCGCCCTGTGTCAGGGGGGACATCTCCACGCCCGCGCCAATGGACAGCTCGTTTTCGGGAATCAGGCCCACGGAGAGCAGCAGCGTATCGCAGTCGAAATGAATCTCCGTGCCGGGAATGGGCTGGCGGCGGTCGTCCACCTTGGCGACGGTCACGCCGGTGAGCCGTTCCTTGCCCTGGATATCGATGACCGTGTGGCTCAGGTACAGGGGAATGTCATAGTCGTTCAGGCACTGGACGATGTTGCGGTTCAGGCCCGAGGAGAAGGGCATCAATTCCACGCAGGCCAGCACCTTGGCGCCCTGGAGGGTCATCCGTCGGGCCATGATCAGCCCGATATCGCCGCTGCCCAGGATGACCACCCGTTTGCCGGGCATAAAGCCTTCCAGGTTCACAAACTTCTGCGCCGTGCCGGCGGAATAAATGCCGGCGCAGCGGGTGCCGGGGGTGCCCAGGGCTCCACGCGGACGCTCGCGGCAGCCCATGGCCAGCACGATGCTCCCCGCTTCAAAGATTTGCAGCCCATGCTCGGCGCTCACGCAGGTGACCCGGTGGTTCGCCTCCACGGAGAGCACCGTGGTATCGCACTGGATGGGAATTTGCAGCTCCCGCGCCCGGTCGATATCCTTCTGGGCATACTCGGGGCCGGTGAATTCCTCCTTGAAGCGGTGCAGGCCGAAGCCGTTGTGAATGCACTGGCGCAGGATGCCGCCGGGGTTATGCTCCCGCTCCAATACCAGCAAATTGTCAATACCGTCCTCCCGGGCGGCAATGGCGGCGGCCAAGCCCGCCGGGCCCGCGCCGATGACCAGCACGTCCACCCATTGCACGCCGTTTCCTGCCTGTGTCATGTCAGCGTTCCTCCTTCAGCGCGTCCAGAATGGTGCCCGTCAGCAGATAGCTTTCGCCGCCGTTTTTGGTGACCTGGGTCATGGGGATGCCCAGCTCCTCGGAGAGGATCTCCGCCACCCGCGGGCTGCAGAAGCCGCCCTGGCAGCGGCCCATGCCGGCCCGGGTGCGGCGCTTCACGCCGTCGATGCTGCGGGCGCCCACGGGCCGGCGGATGGCTGCGCGAATCTCCGCCTCGGTGACGGTTTCGCACCGGCAAACCATGCGGCCATAAAGGGCGTTCTGCTCCACCGCCGCCTTGCGCTCGGGGGTGGTCATGGCATAGAAGGGCTTGGGCAGGGGCTTGGCGGGCTGATACTCCGCCTTGGGCGCCAGAGCCATATCCTTGGCGATCTGTCCGCCCAGCATTTCGGCGATGGCCGGCGCGGCGGAGAGGCCGGGGCTTTCGATGCCCACGGTCTCATAGGCGTTCTTTGCGCCGGATACCGGGCCGATGACAAAGTCGCCTTTTTCCTCATGGGCGCGGATGCCGGAGAAATTCGTGATGGAGCCGCGGATGCTGACCGTGGGCCAGGTGAGCCGCGCCTTGTCCAGCACGAACTTCAATCCCTCGGCGGTGGTGGATACGTCGTTCTCCTCGGGGATGTCCTCGGCGCTGGGGCCCAGCAGGGTGTTCCCGTGCACGGTGGGCGACACCAGCACGCCCTTGCCCATCTTGGTGGGGCACTGGAACATGGTCATGGTGAAGGGCAGGGGCGTCACCCGATCCAGCAGATAATACTGACCCCGGCGGTAGATAATGTTCAGCTTGGTGTCGGAGATCATGTTGTGCAGCTTGGCGGAGAAGACGCCGGCGCAGTTCACCAGCACCCGTGCGGTATACTCGCCCCGGTTGGTTTCAATTTTCCAGCCGTTTTCGGTGGGGCTGACCGACTGCACCGCGGTGTCACGCTCAAAGCGCACGCCGTTGAGCGCCGCGTGGTCCGCCATGGCAAAGGTCATCTCATAGGGGCTGGTCAGTCCGCTGGTGGGCGCATACAGGGCGCAAACCACCGCCGGGTTCACCTGGGGCTCCATTTGCAGCACCTCGTCCCGCTCCACCAGGCGCACGCCAGGCACGCCGTTGGCCTCGCCCTGGCGCACCAGGTTTTCGAGGGTGGCGCGGTCGTCCTCGCTGAAGCCCAGCACCAGCGCGCCGGGCTGGCTATAAGGCACGCCCAGCTCCTGGCACAGCGCCGGGTACATCTTGGCGCCCTCCACGTTCAGCCGGGCTTTCAGCGTGCCCGGGTGAGCGTCAAAGCCCGCGTGAACGATGCCGCTGTTGGCCTTGCTGGCGCCCTCGGCCACGTCTCCGGCCCGCTCCAGCACCGTGACGCTGGCCTGATAACGGCTCAGCACCCGCGCCAGCGCACAGCCCACGACACCGGCGCCCACAATGATGATGTCGCTTACCAATCCATATTCCCTCCCTCAAAGCCGCTCGAGGGCGGCCTTTCTTGTCAAATACCATTGTACCATGCCGCAGGCGGAAACGAAAGAG
>DBFBGQ010000143.1:0-34097 GCA_048201975.1 Candidatus Egerieenecus sp.
CCCCCACGCCGGAGGCCCTGTCCACACCCGAGCCCACCCAGACCCCGGAACCGGACAGCCAGGAGCCGCCCCAGTCCCCGAACTTCAGCTGGCTCTGGGCGCTGCTGATTCTGGCGCTGGCCGCGCTGGCCGCCGTGCGCATCTACCTGACCCAGCCGGCGCAGCTGCTGAAGCGGGCCAAGGACCCCACCGGGCGCTTCCTGGTATGGGTACAGGCCACCTTTGACCTGCTCCGTCTGCGCAAGCTGCCCATGACGCCTTCGGAATCCCCCATCGCCTATGGCCGGCGTCTGGACGCGCAGCAGGCGCTGCCCACGAAATTAACGCCCCTGTGCGAGGCCCTCTCGCTGGTGTGCTACGGCAAGCTGATTCCCGAGCCCGAGGAAATCGACCTGGCTGCCCAGACCTACGCGGCGCTCTCCGCCGCGGCGCCCTGGTGGCAAAAGGCGCAGCTGACGCTGCTGCGGGCCTTCCTCCCGCTGAAAAAGCGTGACTTTACCCATCGCTGAGCGCCGGCTCCATGCCGGAGCAGCATACAGGCCGTCCGGCGGCGTCCCATGGGGCGTCATCGGGCGGCCTGTTTTCGCAGGTACACAAAAAAGCCGCCGTCCTCCCGGCAGGAAGACGGCGGCCTGAAACTTTGCTTTTTCTGTGCGTTGCTTACAGGCCCAGCATGGCCGCGCCGATGATCCCCGCGTCCGGGCCCAGGCGGGCCAGCTCGATGCGGGCGTAGGGCATCGTCTTGAACAGCAGATACTTGGGCACCTCCTGCCGGACCGCATCCAGCAGGAAATCCCCGGCCTTGCTCACGCCGCCGCCCAGCACGATTACCTCGGGATCCAGGAACTGCATAATGCTGGCAATGGCCTGGGACAAATAGCAGACATAGCGGCGGAATACCTTTCTGCCGGCGGGATCGCCCTCCCGGGCCGCGTCGAACACCATTTTGGCGTTGATCTTCTCCGGGTCGCCCCCCGCCAGGGTGAGGATCACGCTGTCCGGATGCGCGGCAACCTGCTCCTTGGCCATGCGGATGATGGCCGTGGCAGAGCAGTAGCGCTCCAGACAGCCGCGATTGCCGCAGGTGCAGGGCTCCCCGTCCAGCTCCAGGATCATGTGGCCGATTTCGCTGCCCACGCCGTGATAACCGCTCCACACCTTGCCGTGGATCACGATGCCGCCGCCCACGCCGGTGCCCAGGGTAATGAACACGCTGGAGTCCGTTCCGGCGCTGACGCCCGCCACGCTTTCGGCCAGGCCGGCCACCGTGGCGTCGTTGTCAATCAGCACGGGCTTATCCACATACTGCTGGAAAACCTCCCGCAGGGGGATGTCCCGCCAGCCCAGATTGGTGCAGAAAATCACCCGGCCCGTTTTCGCATCCGCGATGCCGGGGATGCCCACGCCCACGGACTGCACCTCCGCCAGGTCAATCCCCGCCTTGGCCGCGGCGGAGCGGGTGCAATCCGCCATATCCTTGATGATGTCCTGGTAGGGCCGGCCCACCCCGGTGGGGAAGCTGTCCTTGGCCAAAATATGCCCCTCCCGGTCCACCACGCCTACCTGCACGCCCGTGCCGCCCACATCGATTCCGATATAATACATAGGTATCCGCCTCCATTGCGCTCCGGCCCTACATCCCGGCGCGCCTTATTGTCCGCTGTTTTTGAGTATCATTTCATTCAGCCGGCGGTCCAGCTCATGGGCCGCGCTGTAACCCATCCGCTTCAGGCTCAGATCCCGGGCCGCCACCTCAATGATGATGGCCAGGTTTCGCCCCGGACGCACGGGCATGATCTGATGGGGTACTTTCACGCCCAAAATGGTGATGTACTCCTCGCTCAGGCCCAGCCGGTCGTATTCCTTGCCCTCCACCCACTTTTCCATGTGCATCACCAGGTCGATGGTCTTGCTCAGCGCCACCGCGCCGACGCCATACATGGCGCGGATATCAATGATGCCGATGCCGCGGATCTCCATAAAATGGCGCACCATCTCGGGGCACTCCCCGGTAAGCCGGTCGTCGGAGACCCGGCAGATATCCACCACGTCGTCCGCCACCAGCTGATGGCCGCGCTTGACCAGCTCCAGGGCGGCCTCGCTCTTGCCCACGCCGCTCTCGCCGGTGAGCAGCACCCCCACGCCGTACACATCCACCAGCACGCCGTGCCGGGTCACCCGGGGCGCCAGGCAGCGGTTCAGGTAGTTGATGGCGTTGAAGGTAAACTTGGTGGTGACCATGTTCGTCTGGTACACCGCCACATCCCGCGCCGCGGCGGCCTGAAGCAGGTCCTCCGGGGGCGTCATTCCCCGGCAGATGATCACGCAGGGCAGATCGTAGGAGAAGTATTTTTTCAGCATCTGCCGACGGGCCTCCGGCTCCAGGGCCTCCAGATAGGTCATTTCCACCTTGCCGATCACCTGGGGACGCTCGAAGGCGAAGTATTCATAGAAGCCGCAGAACTGCATCCCCGGCCGGTTCAGATCCGCGGTGCGGATGTCCCATTCGGTCTTGGTGGATGGTGACAGCTCCATCAGCTGCAGTTTTTTTGCAAAGTCCGCCGCCTGAATCATGGTCGATCCTCCTTATAGCAACAATGCTTCCATGGCGTGCGCCACGCCGTCCTCCTGGTTGGCGCCGCATACCCGGCCCACCTGCCGCTTGACATCCTCCCGGGCGTTGCCCATGGCTACGCCCGTGCCTGCCCAGGTGAGCATGCTCAGGTCGTTGAGGCTGTCGCCAAAGGCCAGAAACTCCTCCCTTGCCAGACCCCAGCGCTGGGCCAGATAGGACAGGGCGTTGCCCTTGGTGGCCCGAAGGGGATTCATCTCCAGGAAATAAGGCTTGGAACAGCTCACCGCAGCCACGTCCGCAAACAGCTCCCGGGCCCGGGGCAGCAGCTCCGCCACCCGCTCCGGTTCCGCCATGAGCAGTATTTTGGGCGTAGGGCGGTCAATAAATGCCGGCAGATCTTTGACATCTTTCCCCGTGAGCAGGGATGCCTCAGCGTAGCTTCGGGCCCAATCCTCGGTGCCGGCGTAATAAAAATGCGCGCCATAATAGCACTGCGCATAGCAGCCGGCCTCCTGGGCGAAGCGCGCGCAGCGCCGGGCATCCTCCACGCTGAGGACCTCCTGGTGCCACAGCTCACCCGTGGGGCTGTAAACCTCCGCGCCGTTGCAGGCCACAAAGGCCGCCGCGCAGCCTATTTGATTCACAAAGCCCTCCATGCTGGCCTTGGCGCGGCCGCTGGCGGGAATGATCAGCACGCCCCGGCGCGCAGCCCGGCGCAGCACATCCAGGGTATAAGGGGTAATCTCCCGCTGATCGTTCAGCAGGGTATCATCCATGTCGAAGGCAACCGCCCGGATCATACGTACAACCGCTCCCTCCTGAGAATGCATCATGATTATACCAAAAAGCGCCGCGGTGCGCCATAGAAATTTTCAACACGCGGGCATGGCTTTTTCGCCGCGTTTGCCTTGCAATGGCGGCAAAATTTGATTATACTACCTGGGATGAAGAAAAAGGAGGCGCCGTTTTGAGCAAGACGAAGGAGCGCATACGGGACAGCCAGCTGCGGTACAAGCAAGGCCTGGGCCAGAATTTTCTCTATGACGAGGCGCTGCTGGCCGAGCTGGTGCGCCTGAGCGGCGTGGGCCCGGAGGACGACGTGCTGGAAATCGGCCCTGGCTGCGGCACCATGACCAAACATCTGTGCCAGGCGGCGCATCACGTGCTCTCCCTGGAGCTGGACGAGCGGCTGCTGCCCATGATCCGCGCGTTTCTCGCGCCCTACGCCAACTTTGAGCTGCACCAGGGCGACGCCCTGACGGTGAATCTTCCGCAGCTGACGGCGGGGTTGCGCCGCCCCTTCTCCGTGGTGGCGAACATTCCCTATTACATTACCACGCCCCTGATCAATCTGCTGCTGGGCAGCGGCCTGCCCCTGCGCCGCCTGGCGCTGATGGTGCAGCGGGAGGTGGCGGAAAAGATCCTTGCCGTTCCCGGCCAGGAGGCTTACGGCCCCCTGGCGGTCCGCTGCCAGTACTACTGCGAGCCCAGCGTGGCCATGGAGGTTCCGGCGGCCTGCTTTACGCCCGCCCCCAAGGTGGACAGCGCCTTTGTGCTGCTGCCCCTGCGGGACAAGCCCGCCGTGGAAGCGGCGGACGAGCGCGTATTTTTCCAGGTGGTCGGCGCCGCCTTTGCCATGCGGCGCAAAACCATGGCCAATAACCTGTGCGCCGCTTTCCGCCTGGACCGGGATGCTGCCTGCGCCGCGCTGGAAGGCTGCGGCTTGGATCCCCGCGTGCGGGGCGAACGCCTCTCCCTGGAGGATTTCGCCCGCCTGAGCAACCTGCTGACGGCAAAGGAGGAACAGCCATGAATCCCATTGCGGTTTTTGAACGGGTCAGCCCGGAACAGTACGCGGTGGACAGCTATCGTTGGATTGGCCCCATGCCTTGGGAAGAACTAACCCTTCCCCGGCGCGCCACGGAGGGGTCCGCGGGCTACGACTTCGTTTCCACGGTGGATTGCCTGCTCTCCCCCGGCGAAACCGCGCTAATCCCCACGGGCATACGGGCGCAGATTGCTCCGGGATGGGCGCTGCTGCTGTTTCCCCGCAGCTCCCTGGGCTTCAAGCACCGGCTGATGCTGTGCAACACCGTGGGCGTCATCGACAGCGACTACTATTACGCGGAAAACCAGGGCCATATCCTGGTGAAGGTGTTCAACGGCGGCGACGGCCCCGTGACGCTCAAGCGCGGAGAACGCTTCTGCCAGGGGATTTTTCTGCCCTATGGCCTGGCCCAGGAGGAGCAGGTGACAGCCCGCCGGGAGGGCGGCCTGGGGTCCACAGGAAAATAACGCCGCCGGAAAAGGAGCCGTTCCGCATGCCTGAGCTGATTCGCGCCGCGCGCCCCGAGGACGCAGCGGCGCTGCTGGAAATCTACGCCCCTTACGTGACGGAAACCGCCGTCACCTTTGAATATGACATTCCCACCCCGGAGGAGTTTGCCGGGCGCATCGCCGGGACGCTGGCGCGATATCCCTACCTGGTGGCGCTGGACCGGACGGGCCGCGCGCTGGGCTACGCCTACGCGGGGGTGTTCCACGCCCGCCCGGCCTACGACTGGGCGGTGGAGACCTCCATCTACGTTCGCCGGGAGGGCCGTCGCAACGGGGTGGGCCGCGCGCTGTACGGCGCGCTGGAACAGGCCCTGGCAGCCCAGGGCATCCTGAACCTGAACGCCTGCATTGCCTATCCGCCCCAGCCGGACCCGTACCTGTCCCAGGACAGCGTGGCGTTTCATCAGCGCCTTGGTTACCGCATGGTGGGCCGCTTCACCGCTTGCGGCTACAAGTTCCGCCGCTGGTACGACATGGTGTGGATGGAGAAGCACCTGGGGCCGCACCTGGAAGATCAGCCCCCGGTGCGTCCCTTTCCTCAGGTGCGCGCCGCGCTGGGTTACGGGGAAGCCGGCTCCACCGGAAGCAGCAGCTCCGTGCGGTAGGCGGCGGGATCGCGGGCGGTCATGCTGTCCAGGACGCACCGCTCATAGGAGCCGCCCGCCAGGCGCAGGCCCTGCGCCTCCATGCGCTCCAGCATGGCAGTATACGTCTCGCCCACGGCGCCATAGGGCCCTTGGTGAATGCACCGCAGATACAGGCCCGCTGGCCGCCAGGCGCACAGCGCGTCTCCACAGGCCCTGCGCAGGGGAAAATACACCGCAAACGCCCGCAGATACCTCCCCGCCGCCAGGTCCTCCGGGGCGATGCGGGTTCCCATCTCATACCAAAAAGGCAAGCGCCGCTGGTGGAGCGTCCGCAGCAGCGCCTTCAGGGCCAGGTCGGTCTCCAGGGCTTCCCCCGGCGGTTCCACCGGGCGCACGGCCAGGGGAACCGCCGGCAGCGTTTCCAGGGTCATGTTCCCAGGCAAGGCTTGCGCCATGGCTTCCAGCGCCTGCACCTTCCGGTCCAGGCGGGCCATGGCTTCTTTTAGGTGCGCCTGCCGTTCCCGCAGCACGGCCTGCTGACGCTTGAGCGCCTCCACCGCGCCGCCGGTATCCGGCAAGGCCAGAAACTCGCGGATCTCCTGGAGGCTCAGCCCCATATCCTTCAGCATGAGGATGTGGTCCAGCATCTCCAGCTGATCCGCCGTATAATATCGGTATCCGTTGCGGGGATCCTTCTCCCTGGGGCAGAAGACCCCCGCTTTGTCATAGAAAATCAGCGTCTGCTTGGATACGCCGTGCAGGCGCGCCAGCTCCCCGGTGGTAAAGCGCGGCTTCATGTTCGCCTCCCACGAATCTCTTGACTATATGGTTACTATATCCTTTACAATAACAATGGTCAAGCTGTTACGCATGGATACAGAAAGGACGGAAAATTTATGAAACTCCAAAAAGAGGCCAGACAATACGCTCAGCTCCTGCTGGGAGCGGCCATCCTGGCCTTCGGCTTGTTCAACGTGCACCAACAAAGCCTCATTACGGAGGGCGGCGTGCTGGGGGCCACACTGTTGCTCCACCACTGGCTGGGAATCTCCCCATCCATTTCTGGCGTAATTATGGACGTCAGCTGCTATCTGCTGGGTATCAAATATTTGGGAAAAAGCTTTCTTCGTTACTCCCTGGTGGCCTCCATCGGGTTTGCAGCATTTTACGCGCTGTTTTCCCGGCTGGGATATCTGCTGCCCAGCATGGCGCACCTGCCCCTGCTGGCCGCCGTGATTGGTGGCTTGTTCGTGGGCGTAGGCGTTGGACTGGTGGTGCGCGTCGGCGGCGCGGCGGGAGGAGACGATGCCCTGGCGCTGGTGATTGCCAAGCTGTTCCGCTGGCCGGTGGCGCGGGCGTATCTGTTCACCGATCTGGTGGTGCTCACCCTGTCCCTGACCTACATCCCCCTGGCCAACATCGCCTGCTCGCTGCTGACGGTGACGCTGTCTTCCTTCATCATCGGGAAAATTCACACCTTCCGGCGCAAGCAGCCCTAAGCCTGCCGCCCACGGCCCAGCCGCCCCCAGAAGCGGAAGGTCATGGGCCACAGCACGCCGCCCGCCAGCGTCATGAGCAGGTAGCGGACGCCGCCCGTCCAGAGCGCATCCCCCCAGAGCAGCGCCAGCACCGGCTTAAGCGCCACGCGGATGCCCAGCACCAGCCCCAGGCCCAGCGCCAGCTTGCACACCTGTGCCCACCATACCGCCCGGGTATCGAAGCGCAGCCACCGCTCATCCGCCAGCCAGGCGAGCGTCAGCCCCAGGGTGGAGCCCAGGAGCTTCCAGGCCGCGTCCACCCCGTGGGCGTCAAAAACGGGATCGCTGCCGGGGCGGGCGGGAGCCAGGCTCACGAACAGCGCCAGGCCCAGGGCAAACAGGCTCAGGCCCGCCCCCAGCCATGCCTTGCGTCCCAGGGAGCCCTCCGCCCGGTTGAACAGCGCGTTGAGCCCCAGCACCGTCAGGAGCCCCGTGCCCAGGGAAACGCCCACATCCAAAGGGGTGTGCACTCCCAGATACATCCGGGACAGGCCCACGGCCAGCACCGCCAGCACGCAGCACGCCGTCACCCAGCGCTTGCGGGCCCACAGGGCCAGCACCCCGAACACCGTCGCCGCGGACTGCGTGTGCCCGCTGGGGAAGGAGTATCCCGTGGCGCCTGCTCGGGCGGACTCCACAATGGTGAACTCCGGGTCCAGGATCCAGGGCCGGGGCACCAGGAAAATGGCCTTCAGCAGCTGATTCACCGCCGTGCCCGTAAGCCCGGTGAGCAGCAGGCGAAACCCCCACCGCTTGTTCAGGCACCAGACCACCACCAGCCCCAGCACGGTAAAGAAGGTCTCCTCCCCCAGCAATGTAACCGCGGATGCCAGCCAGTTGCCGGCGGGGGTGCGCAGGGATTCCAGCCATTTGAGCAGCGCCACAGGGCACGCCTCCTTCGTAAGGCGGTCCGTCCGCCCTTTGTTTGATTATACCGTGCCGCCCCGCGCATGGCAAGGGCGGATCCCGCCAAAAATCCATTGCGGACAGGCGGTGCTTCTGCTATCATAAGGGCAGCCTGAAAAAGCCACGCAAAGGAGGAACCGAAAATGATCGCTGCTTATCCGCCCATGGGCTGGAACAGCTGGGACTGCTACGGCGCGGCCGTCACCGAGAACATCGTCCGGCGGCATGCCGACTATATGGCCGCGCACCTGAAGGATTTCGGCTGGGAATACGTGGTGGTGGATATCCAATGGTATCAGCCCACCGCCTCCTCCCATGATTACGAACCCTTCGCCGAGCTGACCATGGATGGTCATGGCCGCCTGCTTCCGGCGGAAAACCGCTTTCCCAGCGCCGCAGGGGGCGCGGGCTTCAAGCCGCTGGCGGACTACGTGCACGGCCTTGGGCTGAAGTTCGGCATCCATATCATGCGGGGATTGCCGCGGATGGCCGCCCATCGCCGCCTGCCCATCCTGAACTGCGACGCCACCTGCGCCCAGGCAGCCGATCCCAACTCCATCTGCGCCTGGAATCCGGACATGTACGGCCTTCGGTGCGACCTGCCCGCAGCCCGCGCCTATTACGACAGCATTTTCCGCCTTTACTCCGACTGGGGCGTGGATTATGTGAAGGTGGACGACATCGCTCGGGAGTATCCCCGCTGCGCCCGGGAGATTGAGGTGATCTCCGCCGCCTGCCGCGCCTGCGGCCGGGACATGGTACTCAGCCTCTCCCCCGGCCCCGCGCCCCTGGAGCAGGCCGAGCACTTGAAGCGCTATGCCAACATGTGGCGGCTCACCGATGACTTCTGGGACAGTTGGCCCCAGCTCAAGGCCATGTTCGAGCGGGCGGAAAAGTGGTGCGTTCACGCTGGTCCGGGCCACTGGCCGGACCTGGACATGCTTCCCGCCGGAGCCATTCGCCAGGTGCAGTCCCCGGAGGAATGGACCCGCTTTACCCACCCGGAGCTTCGAACCATGATGACCCTGTGGTGCATCATGCCCGCGCCGCTGATGTTCGGAGGCGATTTGACCAAGCTGGATGCATTCACCCTCCAGCTCATCACCAACCGGGATGTGCTGGAGATGACCAAGGTCATCCACTGCGCCCATCCCCTTTACACCCGTGAGGACGCCGTCGCCTGGATGGCGCCCCGCAGGGATGGCCGGGGATGCTACCTGGCCCTGTTCAACCTGGCGCAGGAGGCTCGGGAGTTGACGCTTCCCCTGGAGGAGGCGGGCCTGCAGCCCGGCGAGGCTCGGGAGCTCTGGACGGGAAAGAACAGCCGGGGCGATGCGGTCCGCGCGCTGGTGGAGCCCCATGGCGCGGCGCTGTGGCTGGTGCGCTGAGATGCCTGGGACGCGGCTTGGGTGGCAGCATTTGACAGCCTGCAAAAGCCGCGCCGCCGTTAGAATTTCTCTTGACAGCACTTCCTTCTCTGTCTATAATAGTAGCCGAGAGAAATGCTCCTGGGGTGTGCGTCAGCGCCCCGGTTTTCCCCACATTTCATAAAATGGAGCCCGGGTCCGCGGGCAGATGTCACGCCCCCGTCGTGAGACGCCAGGGGACGGCAGAAACACGTGGCAGGGCACCAGCCTGCTTAACATAGCGGGTGAAAAAACGGGGAGCAACGGCACTTTGGGGCATTTGATCGAGAAAAGGCCCGGCGAGGAGCAATCCTTCGCCGGGCTTCGTCGTACCCTTTCGGGAACGCCGCGCTTCGCTGTCACAGTGCTTGGCCGTCGTTCTGGGCCGGTGACTCGGCTCCGCCCTGCCGCAGGCGCTTCCGCAGCAGCTCCAGCATTTCGGCGTTGGCCTGCGCGTTGCGCCGCGTAGCGTCGATCAACTCCCCGAAGCCGTAAAGCAGCGCGGCACAGGCCGCCACCGCGGCAATCTGAAGCAGCACCGTCCAGAATGCCGGGCCCAGCAGCTTGTGCCCCGGGCCCGCGCCGGCCCCGCCGGAAAGGCAGAGGATCACCCCCGCCGCCAGGAAAATCCACGCAATGACTTTGATGGCGCCGCCAATCCTGCTACTCATGCTTTTCTCTCCTTTAGAAAAAGCGGCACGCCCGGACGAATACCGGCGTGCCGCTTGCGCGTTGCGCTTTACTTGCTAACTTCTTCCACGGCCACAGCCACGGCCACGGTGGCGCCCACCATGGGGTTGTTGCCCATGCCGATGAGGCCCATCATCTCCACGTGCGCAGGCACGGAGGAGGAGCCGGCGAACTGGGCGTCGCTGTGCATGCGGCCCATGGTGTCGGTCATGCCGTAGGAGGCGGGACCGGCGGCCATGTTGTCGGGATGCAGCGTACGGCCCGTGCCGCCGCCGGAAGCCACGGAGAAGTACTGCTTGCCAGCTTCCCAGCACTCCTTCTTGTAGGTGCCGGCCACGGGATGCTGGAAGCGGGTGGGGTTGGTGGAGTTGCCGGTAATGGACACATCCACGCCCTCGTGCCACATGATGGCCACACCCTCGCGCACATCGTCCGCGCCGTAGCAGCGCACCTTGGAACGCTCGCCGTCGGAGTACTTGGTCTCGCCCACGATGCTCAGGGCGTGATCCTGCTTCACATCGGCGGACAGGTAGTCATACTTGGTCTGCACATAGGTGAAGCCGTTGATGCGGCTGATGATCATGGCCGCATCCTTGCCCAGGCCGTTGAGGATGACCCGCAGGGGGTTCTTGCGGACCTTGTTGGCGTTGCGGGCGATACCGATGGCGCCCTCGGCGGCGGCGAAGGACTCGTGGCCGGCCAGGAAGGCGAAGCACTCGGTCTTCTCATCCAGCAGCATGGCGCCCAGGTTGCCGTGGCCAAGGCCGACCTTGCGCTGGTCGGCGACCGAGCCGGGCACGCAGAAGGCCTGCAGGCCCTCGCCGATGCACTTGGCCGCCTCGGCGGCGGTCTTGACGCCCTTCTTCAGCGCGATGGCCGCGCCCAGCTCATAGGCCCACTTGGCGTTTTCGAAAGCGATGGGCTGAATGCCCTCGACGATTTTGTAGGCGTCCACGCCCTTGCTGTTGTTGTAAGCCTTCAGCTCGTCAAAATCCTTGAAGCCATACTTCTCGAGGACAGGCTGGAGCTGAGGCATGCGCCGTTCATAACCTTCAAACAGAGCCATTTTCTGCACACCTCCTAATTACTGCTTGCGCGGGTCGATCCACTTGACCGCGCCGTCTTCAGCCTTGAACCGGCCATAGGTGCCGATGTTCTTCTCGTAGGCTTCGTTGGGGCTCATGCCCTTCTTGATGGCGTCCATCATCTTGCCCAGGGACAGGAACTGATAGCCGCAGACCTGATCGTCCTTGTCAATGGCCAGCTTGAGCACATAGCCCTCGGCCATTTCCAGGTAACGGGTGCCCTTGAGCTTGGTGCCGTACATGGTGCCCACCTGGCTGCGCAGGCCCTTGCCCAGGTCCTCCAGGCCGGCGCCGATCACCAGACCGTCGTCGGAGAAGGCGGACTGGGTGCGGCCGTAGACGATTTGCAGGAACAGCTCCCGCATGGCGGTATTGATGGCGTCGCATACCAGGTCGGTATTCAGCGCCTCCAGGATGGTCTTGCCGGGCAGGATCTCGCTGGCCATGGCCGCGGAGTGGGTCATGCCGGAGCAGCCGATGGTTTCCACCAGCGCTTCTTCAATGACGCCCTGCTTCACGTTCAGGGTCAGTTTGCAGGCGCCCTGCTGGGGCGCGCACCAGCCGATACCATGGGTCAGGCCGGAGATGTCCTTGATCTCCTTCGCCTGCACCCACTTGCCCTCTTCCGGGATGGGCGCGGGGCCGTGATGGGGCCCCTTGGCGATGCAGACCATTTCTTCAACTTCCTTGGAGTATTGCATCGAATTGGTTCCTCCTATCTGTTAGATAGTCCAGATGTTTGAGCATTGTCCAATTCAGTATACCACATTTCCGCAGGAAAGGATAGGTTTATTTTTGAAATTTGCGCAATGTTTGTCAAACCCGCTTCAACCGGTCCCTTTGGCCGGAGCGATGCACTTTCTCCGCCCTGGGCGCAAAAAATACTGGTAATTCCAACGGGTTTGTGGTAAAATGTCAAAGGATATGCCTGCTTTTTCGCATTGCGGCGCAGGCATGCCGAAAGAAAGGCAGGGATATTTCCTTGAAACCCGCACAGATGTTGATCCAGTCGCTGGATCTTGCCGCCGATGCGGCGGTGGTGGTGCATAATCCATCCAACATGTTCTACCTGTCCGGCGGATATACGGGCGAGGGCGCGGTGTACGTCAGCGGCAAGACCCTGGCGATTATCACCGACTTCCGCTACACCGAGCAGGCGGAGCGGCAGGCCCCGGATTTCCGCTGCGTCATGACGGAAAAGGACATGAACCATAACCAGTGGATCGCCAGGCTGGCCCAGGAGGACGGCGTCTCCGTTTTCTTCTACGAGGACGACTACCTCACCGTGAAGGCCTTCGAATCGCTGCGCGCCGCCGTGGGAGACGACGCGACCTGGCTGCCCCTGGCGCAAAAGCCCGAAAAGCTCCGGGAGATCAAATCCCAGGAGGAGCTGCGCTGCATCCGGCAGGCCTGCCAAATTACCAGCGAAGCCTTCCTGAAGGTGCTGCCCGAGATCCGCGAGGGCATGACCGAAAAGGAGCTGGCTATCCGCTTCGACTACCTGCAGCTGCAGCTGGGAGCGCAGGGGAATTCCTTCTCCACCATCTGCGCCAGCGGCGAAAACGGTTCGCTGCCCCACGCCATCCCCGGGGAGCGGAAATTCCGCAAGGGCGACATGATCACCCTGGACGTGGGCTGCAAGGTGGGCGGCTACTGCTCCGACATGACCCGCACCGTGGCCCTGGGCGAGCCCTCGGCCGAGATGCGCAAGGTGTATGATACCGTGCTGGAAGCCCAGCGCCTGGGCCGGGAAGCCCTGGCCCCGGGCAAGAGCTGCGCGGAAATTGACAAGCTGGTGCGGGATTACATCGACAGCCAGGGCTATGTGGGCCGGTTCGGCCATGGCCTGGGCCACTCGGTGGGCATTGACATCCATGAGAACCCCCGCCTGTCCATGACCTGCCAGGATACCGTGCAGGTGGGCCACGTGCTTACGGTGGAACCCGGCATCTATCTGCCCGGCGTGGGCGGCGTGCGCATTGAGGACACTTGTCTGGTCACGGCGGAGGGCAACGAGCCCCTCACCCCCGCGACCAAGGAGCTCATCATTCTGTAATTTCCGGTCAACAACCAGTATCAGGCAATAACAAAAACAGGAGGAATGGATCATGATTACGGCTGGCGATTTCAAAAAGGGCATTACGGTTGAATGGGACGGCGGCGTGTGGACCATCGTGGACTTCCAGCACGTGAAGCCCGGCAAGGGCGCCGCTTTCGTCCGCACCAAGATCAAGAACGTCATGACCGGCGCGGTGGTGGAGCGCTCCTTCAACCCCACCGATAAAATGCCCAAGGCCATTCTGGAAACCAAGGAAATGCAGTACCTGTACAACGACGGGGATCTGTATTACTTCATGGACCTGGAAACCTATGAGCAGCTGCCCCTGAACCACAGCCAGGTGGAGGACGCCATCCCCTACGTGAAGGAGAACACCAACGTCACCGTGCGCTTCTTCAAGGGCAGCGCCTTCTCCGTGGAGGCCCCCAACTTCGTCACCCTGGAGGTCACCGACACCGAGCCCGGCTTCAAGGGCGACACCGCCTCCAACACCTACAAGCCCGCTACCGTGGAAACCGGCTACACCCTGCAGGTGCCCCTGTTCATCAACACCGGCGACATGATCCGCATCGACACCCGCACCGGCGAATACATGGAGCGTGCGTAAACCCATTGCATAACGTCTGGAATCAATACGCCCATTGGCGCAAGGAGGACATATGAGCAAGCTGACGGATCGCGCTTCCTACCTCAAGGGCCTGGCGGCCGGCATGAAGCTGAACATGGAAAAGGACTCCAACCAACTCCTGATGGAAGTGCTGAACGTGCTCCAGGAAATCGCGGAGGAAATGGAGCGCATGTCCGACGCCCACGACGAGCTGAACGAGTACGTGGAAAGCATCGACGACGATCTTGCCGATCTGGAGGACGTGCTCTTTGGCGACGAGGAGGACGGGTGCGAGGACGACGAATGCGAATGCCACGAAGGCGATGACGAGGACGACGAGGAAGAGGAAGAGGAGGAGCTGATCTCCTACGAGTGCCCCTCCTGCGGCCACGAGATCGTTTTCAAGGCGTCCAGCGTGGACTTCGACGAGGACTACCGCTGCCCCGCCTGCGGCAAGCCCGTGTTCCCCGAAGTGGAAGAAGAGGAAGACCCCGAGGACGACAAGGAATAACCCTCAGGTGGGCAGGAAACTGATTTTGCAAGCAGAATCAACCGCCCGCGAAACCGGCTTCCACGAACGGAAGTCGAAGGGGCCGCGGCCCCTTCGACGCCTCTGGAAAGTTCTTTGACCATCGAATAGCGGCTTTTCGCCCCGCGTAGGGGTGAAAAGCCGTTTAGACTGCTGAAAAAAAGCCTATTTTTCACACCAGCATGAGAAAATGAAACTTACGACTCCATAACCTGCAAAAGTTTCAACGCGTATGGGACCGAAGGTTTCCAAAGGACGATCGGAAAGCCCTTTGGTCGCCTCCGTAGAGGCGAAATCCTCTGTGCTTGCAAGATGTATTCTATAACTTGCAAGAATTGTGAGATCAAATGCTTTGTCAACGGTCTAAGCGGCTTTTCGCCCCGTGACGGGTGCGAAAAGCCGTTTCTTTTTTTCCTTTTTCACGCAGAAGCCGTCAGCTCCGCCAGCACGCCGTGAACGCAGCGCAGCAGCTCCGCCGTGGGGAGAATGACCTGGCAGCCCCGCACGCCGGCGCTGACGGCAATCCTTTCAAGCCCCTGGGCGGAGGAATCCACAAAGGTGGGAAAAGCTTTCTTCATGCCGATGGGGCTGCATCCGCCCCGCACATATCCCGTCAGACCCAGCAGCTCCTTTTGGGGCAGCATGCTCACCCGCTTGTTGCCCGTAACGCGAGCCACGGCCTTCAGGTCCAGCTCCCGGTCCACGGGCACACAGCACACCAGGTGGGGCAGCTTATCCCCGGTGAGCACCAGGGTTTTGAACACCATGGCCGGGTCCATGTCCAGCTTCCGCGCCACCAGCAGGCCGTCGAACTGGTCTTCCTCGACGGTGTATTCCCGCGTTTCATAAGGGATCTTCAGCGCGTCCAAATGACGCAATACGTTGGTTTTCACAGCCTTGGCCATGGTCGCATTCCTCCGTTGTGCGCCGCGCCGGATACTCCATCCGGAGCGGCTTATTTCTCCGCGGCAATCCACTGCTCCCATATCTCCGGGCAATATCCCACCGTTACCCGATTGCCGCTGCGCACGATGGGGCTGCGCATGAGCCAGGGCGCCTCCAGCATGGCGTCCAGGATCAGCGCCTCCTGGTTGTAATAGCAGGCGGGATGTTCCTTGACCTTCTTGTCCTCCTTGTCCAGCAGGTTCTGGACGCCCACGGCCCGGGCGAATGTCTCCAGCTCCCGGCGGCCCAGTTTGTGCTTTTTCATATCCATCAGCTGCAAAGGAATGCGGCGCTCCTTGAAAAAGCGCTCGGCCTTCTGCTGATCGAAATTCTTTTTCACCGCGTAAAGCTGTATGTTCATGCCTTCCTCCTGCGAATGTCGTTGCCCATAAACTGCAAAAGCGTGCACTGCCGGGGATCCATCAGCCGGGACACGATCCGTTCGGTGTAGCGGGCCTGCAGCTCCGATACGGTCAGGTTGGTGCTCAGCACCGTTCCCCTGCCCGCGGTCTGCCGCTCGTTGATCAGGTTAAACAGCTGCACAATGGTGATGTTCTCCATCAGCGGCTCGCTGCCCAGGTCATCCAGCATGAGCACGTCCGTCTCCATCAGGGTATCCAGTTCCCCGCCGCCGTTGGAGAAATATGCCTTGCGGGCCAGGTCCAGAAAGCGGTAAGCGCTGAGCATCAGCACATTCAGCCCCCGGTCCAGCAGGCGCTTGGCCATGGCGTGCATCAGAAAGGTTTTGCCCAGGCCGCTGGGCCCCGTAAGCAGCAGATCCGCCGTGGGCGCCTGGGGGTAGGTATCGGCATACTCCCGGCAGATATCCCGGAGCATGCCCATGCACTCCCGCTGGCTGATGCGCTGATTGGGCAAAAGGTCGGTGGAAAACAGCCGCTCGTCATAGGTTTCAAAGGACTGCGCCCCTTTTTCCGAAAGGCCCACCTGCCGGTACAGCCGGGCATAGTAGCGGCTCCTCATGCACTCGCACATGTCCCGCACCGTGTCCCCCACATAGCCCGTATCCTTGCAGCGGGCGCAGCGATACACCGGTTCCAGATAATCCGCCGGATACCCTTGCTCCTGGAGCAGGCGCTGCACGCGCCCGTTGAGCACCTCCATTTGCTGTGGCAGATTCTCCGCGCTCCCCTGCCCCGCCAGCACGTTGCGCACCCCCTGATAAATCAACTGCTGGCGCTGGCCAAGTACGGCGGCAATCTCCGGGCAGCGGCGGGAGACCTCCTCCCGGCGGCGCTCCTCCTCCCGGGCATTGGCCGCCCGGAGCTGCTCATATTCCGTCAGCAGCTCTCGCAGTATGGCGTTACGCATCGCCCTTCAGCTCCTTTATCTTGCGCTGCATCCACTCGGGCAGCTCATCGCTCTCCTCATAGCTGCGCTGGGTATACTGCTGCTCCCGAACCACCTTCCCTGCGCGGGGCGCGGCGGACGGCGCAGGGCGCTCCGCCTCCCGCGCCGCCTGAATCTGCTCGGGCGTGGTTAGCCCCTGGGCATGGTAAACGGTCAGCAGCTTGTCCAGGTAAGGCATGGGTTTTTCCGCGTCCCGGGCATAGGCGGCACAGAACAGGATCGTCTCCTGGCTGTATCCCAGCTCCCGCTCCCAACGGTTCACCAAAGCCCGGTCCCCGGCGCTGGGCCGGTGAGGACGTCCCCACAGGCCATACAGCGCATCCAGGAAGGCGTTCCGCTCCTCCACCTGCTTCAGGCTCTCCCGCACCTGCGCCGCATCCTGCAGGCCCATGCGCTTCCAGGCCCGCAGGGTGGTCATCACGTCATCCAGCTTGCCGCCGGCCTTGGCGCAGGCCTTGCCCGCCAGCAGAATGATCTCGTCCGGATACAGCGCCCGCATTTGATCATACATATCCAGCGTGCCTTCGTTCACGGAAACGCCCTGGATGTTCATCACACGCAGCAGCGCCTTCAGGGGCGCGAAGCGATCCTGCTCGCCCTTGCGCAGGCGCTCCACCTGCCCTTGCGTGGTCAAGGCGCCGCCGGCGCGCTCCCGCATGCCCTTGAGGATGCCGTCCAGATACTTCATGGTGGGCTCGCCGTTGAGGGTTTCCACGCAGGCGGCCTCAATGGCTTCGGGAGTGTAGCCCCACTCCTTGACCCACTTGGTGTACATGGCCCGCTCGTAGGCGCTGGCTGGCCGCGGCCGGCCAAAGCGCCGGAGCAGGCGCTTCAGCCCCTCTTCAATCTTTTTTTCCCTGCCCAGGATCTCCTCGGCCTCCTCAATGGTGGAGACCTTTTCCTTGGCCAGCTCCACCGCCTTTTTCTGCGCGGTGGCGAAGCTGAAATGCTTGCCGTGGTTGGTGATCATGTAATTGATCAGCATCAGCACCACTTCCTGGGGCAGGCCCATGTCCTCCACCCATTCGTAGGCCATGGTCGTCTCCCGGCCGTGGAGCTGGCGGTCCTCCCCGAACAGCGCGTACAGCGACTCGGCAAAATCCTCATACGCGGTATCCCGGGGCACGGCGTCCCGGGTCAGGAACTGCTGGCATACGTTCACATACTGATATGCCGGCGGATCGTCGCTCACCCGGCGGACCAGTCCCCGGCGCTCCCAATGGCGGTAGGCGGCGCAGATGTCCTCCTCGCTCAGGTTCAGGTCATGGCTCATCTGCGCCAGGGACATCTCCTCCCCGGGATGATAGCAACGCATCAGGCCATACAGATACACCTTGACATAATCCCCCGGAGCGGTGGGCATATATTCCAGCAAAAACAGGTTCTGCACCGGAGTCGCGTCAAACATGGCGTGCTGCGCGTCAAAGGCGAACAATCCCACGGGTTCATCTCCTTTTCAACGTGGCGGAGGCTGCTCATTCCTCCAGGGCTTCCTTGATCTCCCGGCCTTCCCGCAGCAGGCGCTTCATGGCCTGCCGGTCCTCCGCCGCCAGTGCGTCACGGTAGGCGGTCAGGCGGTCGATCAGCCCGCTGACCTCCGAGAGCAGCGCATCCCGGTTCTCAAAAAACAGCTCGGTCCACATCTCCTCATTCAGCTTCGCCACCCGGGTCATATCCGCAAAGCTGCCCGCGGAAAATCCCCGGTGCTTCTGCGCCAGGGGGCACTTCACATACGCGCTGGAGACCACATGCGCCAGTTGCGAGGTATAGGCGATCATTTCGTCATGCTCCTTCGGCGTGGTGAACTGTACCCGCCGAAAGCCGATGGAAAGGAAAAAATCCTTCAGCCAGGCCAGCGTCTCCAGGTCCGCATCCCGGGGCGGGGTGAGAATCATGCTGGCCCGGTCGAACAGATCGTCCTTGGCGTAGCGAAAGCCGGAAAATTCCCGCCCGGCCATGGGATGTCCCCCACAGTAGCGCCAGGGCTTCCCCTGCGCCAGCGCGCTCAGCGGCGCGCAGACGGCCTGCTTCACGCCGCCGCAGTCAATGACCCAGGCGCCGGGACGAAAGTCCTCCTGGTGCGCGGTGACCCAGTTCACAATGGCCTCCGGGTACAGCGCCACCAGCACCACGTCGCAGCGGGCGAGCCCGGCTTCATCCAGCTTCCCGTCGATGGCACCCAATAGGTCCGCCTGCAGCATGGTCTGGGGATCAATATCCACCCCCAGCACCTGGAAATCCGTATGTACCTTGATGCTTCGGGCCAGCGAACCTCCGATGAGGCCCAGGCCCACAATCCCAATGGTCATCGGGTTGTTCCCTCCTTTGCAGCTTCGCGGAGATCGCTGGTGCAATGGGGGCAGCGCACAGCCGCCTGGGGAATCTCCGTGCAGCAATAGGGGCACAGCCGCGGCGCGGGCTTCGGCGCTTCCGGCTTGGCGGGGCGCAGCCGCTGCAGCAGCCGGATCATGCAGAACACGCACAGGGAGATGATTAGAAAATCCAGCACCGACTGCAAAAACGCCCCGTAGTTCAGCGTGCTTACGCCCGCCGCCTTCGCCGCCTCCGCGGAGACGTAGCTCTTGCCATCCAGCGCCACAAACGCCTCCGAAACGTCCAGCTTGCCCAGCACCAGCCCCACCAACGGCGTAAACACATCGTTCACCAGGGAGGTGGTGATCTTCCCAAAGGCGGAGCCAATCATCACGCCCACCGCCAGGTCAATCACGTTTCCCTTGGAAATAAACTGTCGGAAATCCTTCCATAGCTGCTTCATGATGCTTTGCAGTCCTTTCCCGCGCATGAAACCAAAAACGCCCCGCGAAGCGACGCGCTGCTTCGCGGGGCGTGCATTCGCATACCGCTTACTTCCGATGGCGGCTGGAACGGCGATGGCGGCTGGCTTGGGTCTGCTCTACCTGCGGGGGAACCGGCGCTTCCTCCGTCTCCTCCACGGCGTCCTCCGCCACTTCTTCCTCAACGTCCTCCGGCACTTGATCGTCCCCGTCGTCCTCCGGAGCCGTCTGGGCGCTCACGCGGGCATGCCGGCCCGTGCGCCGCCATGTGGCTTCCTCCTGGGGAGTTTCCTCGGCCTGACTCTCCTCCGGCGGCATTTCCTCCGCCTGGTCGAGATCCTCCTGCGCCGCTTCCGCCGCCGCTGCCTCGTCCAGCATATCCTCAGTGTCCAGCCATTCGTCCGCACCCGGCGCTTCCTCCGCCGAAGAGGCCAGGCCGCTCTCCTCCTCCTGGGCGCTCTCCATCATGTCCCCGGCTTCCTCCATGGTGACGGAGGCGTCGGCAGGCTTGGCCCCGGAGCCCTTGCCTCCCTTGGCCGCCTTGCCCTTGGACTTTTCCTTGGGCGCGGGCGTGGTGTAATCCCGATAGGTGCCGCGTTCCAGATGGTCATACGCCTTGGCCGACTGCGCCTTCTGCTGCATGCGGCGGACCAGGCCCACGCACAGCAGCCCGGCGCTCACCACCGCCAGCACCGCGCAGATGGTCCACACCACATCCAACGCCTGCTGCACTGTATCCACATATTCCGGCAAGCCGTCCGTGGTGGGCGTTTCCACATAGTCAGGCTGGGGCGGCGTAACGATGGGCGCATCGGTGGGCACCGCCGTGGGCTGCGCGTACATGATGGAAATGATATTGCTCTGGAAGGTCACATCCTCCTGGAGCAGGTTCTTGCACGTAGCCACAAACTGATACTGCCCCGCCATGGAAACGGACACATCCCGGCTGAAGGAGCGGGTCTCCCCGGCGGCGATGGTGGGGAAGTGATACAGCTGCACCCCGGAGGCGGACACGTACACATCCTTGACCTCGTTGGCGCCCTGGTTCGTGATGGAAACGGTGAACTTCACTGTACCAGGCAGGGAGTATACGGCTCCCCTGTCGCTCTGGGCGGAGACGCTCAGGATCACCTGGTCCTCGGGGCTTACAGCCATGACGGACACCTTCCCCGTGCTGGTGACGGTCTCCTGCTCGTCCGCATCCGTGGCTGTAATGGTATACAGATAGTCCGCCGATTCGGTGATGGCTACTTCCTTGGTATAGGTCTGCGTTTTGCCCGCCTCCAGGGTCACATTGGTAAGCACCGTGCCCAGGGTGGGATCGGTTACGTTGATGTTGGTGAAGTTCACCTTGCCGGTATTTTTCAGCGTAAGCGTCAGGGTGACCACCTCGCCGGGCGCGCCGCCCTTTTTGTTGGCTTCCAGCGTCGCGCTCAGATTTACCTGACCATACTTGATGGTGGCCTTGTCCTTCTGGGTAGCGTAGGTTTTGCCATTGGCCTTGTAGGTGATGGTGGATTGGCTGGTGAGGTTCTTGGTGCCCATGGTCACCGTGAAGGTATAGCTGGCCTTCTCTCCCGCGGGGATGCTGGCAATGGTGCCCGTGGACTTGGAAATGCTGCTGTTTTCCTTGATGGTCACATCGGTGATCTCCGCCTCGCCAGCGTTGACCACGTCATAGGTGATGTTGACCTCCTGCCCCTTCTCGGCCACGGTGGGGAGGATGGTACGGTTGACCTCCACCTGCACCTTGGGCTGGGAGGCTTCCTCGGCGGAGGCGGAGGCATAGGTGATGGGATAGGCGAAGTTCTTGGTCTTGTTGGTTAGTTCCCCATCGTCGTTATACATGCTGTATATGGCTTTGAAGGTAATCTTCCCGGCTTCCAGCTGCTTCTGGGTCACCGACCAGGTGCCGCTCCAGGATTGGCTGGCGCCCACGGCCAGCGTCGGGCTGCCGAACTCCTCCACCACCTGCCCGTTGGGATAATACAGCGTCACCGGACCGGGCATATCGCCTTCACCCACATTGGTCACAGTGATGGATACGGTGATGTCCTGGGTGGTGGTAAACTTGGTCTGGCTCAATTCCATGGAAATCTTCAACGGGTCCGTATCCGCCAGTGCCGCCACATACAGGCAGCACAGCGCCACGCATACCATGAACCCGATCAAAATCCGTCGTTTCATTGTTGCTCACGGGCGGCAACGCCGCCGCCCTCCTCCTTCCGACTTCGGGTCAGACCTATGTTTCCGCAGGCATACGCCCCGCTGAAAATATAGAAACCGTCTATGCTATTGTACTCGGCAAGGAGGCTCTCTGTCAAGCTGGAAGGTTCGAAAAGCAGGCAGGGAAACAGCTTTTTTACATCGTCGCAAGGCATAGATGCATTAGCGGAGCTCCGCCAGCGCCGTCTCCCAGTCCACCGCGCCCTGATAGGCAGCCCGCGCGGCATTTTCCACACGCTCCCTGGGCCAGAACCCATTCACCGGGCAGCCGCTGCGCCGCATGGAGCTCTCCAGCTCCGACCAGGGGGAAGCGAAATACAGCAGCGTATCCTCCCGTACCGAAAACAGGTAGCGTTGCGCCAAACCCTGCTGTGCCTGTTCACTGAGCAGATAGCTCAGCAAGGCGGCGGCCTCCGGCTGCGCCTGACGGGTCAGCCCTGCGTACAGCATGCGGGGAGCCAGCGCCTCCGGCGGCGTCCAGGGCTGAAAGCCCGCGCATTGCCCTTGGGCTATCATTTCGCTCACCTTGGCCCACTGCCCCGTGGAGAGCAGCGCCGACGCCGCCTCCCCGCGGGTCAGCGCGTTCATCGTCTCCGCCTGGCTCATGGAGAGCTCCGGAAGGGGCAGCGGCTGCGGCCCCAGCCAGGCGCACAGCGCAAACAGTCCCTGTCCCCGGGCCGCCAGGGGAAAAGCCTGTTCCCGCAGCTTCTCCACAGGCGGCGTTTCCTGCGCCGCCGTGGGGGTTGCCGCGGCGCGCCCCAGCAGCGTGGTGGGCGCAGGCGTTCGCACAGGGGCATTCAGATAGTTCTCACCCACAGCCAGAATCCATCCCTCCGCAGCCAAGGGGGCTGCATACTGCTCCCCCTGCCACCGTCCGCTCTGCAAAAAGCGCTCCGCAACCCCTTCCACGCCGTAAAGAGGCGCAAACAACTGCTCCGGGGCCGTAAAGGTACCGTCTGCAAAACAGATGACATCCGGCAGCACCGTCTCCGGGGCAAAGCACTCCTCCGCCGGCACGCTCCGCAAATAGACCGTCAGCCCCGGCAGCGTTTTTTCAAAGGCGGCGCACTGCGCGCGCAGCCATGCGCTGGAACCCGTGGGACCGTCCACGTCCCATACCCGCAGGATCACCCGTTGCCGCTCCCCCGTGCCCGGCAGGGAGATTTCCCCCGCCGTCCGCACGCCCCAGGCAGCATACAGACAGCCCAGGGCCAGCAATGTGCCCAGGCAGGCTACAATCCATCGCCGGCGCTTGCTCATGACGCGCTTCCCTCCTTAATGCCGTTACGGAAGGATATGCCCGCCGCTGCCCGCCTAGACGGCAAACCGCCAGGGACGCAAAGCAAAAAACTTTTTTCATTTATTTTGCTTGACTTTTCGCGCCACTTGTGTATAATATTGTTTGTTGCAAATGCAGCGTATGCACCATTAGCTCAGTTGGTAGAGCACCTGACTCTTAATCAGGGTGTCTAGGGTTCGAGTCCCTAATGGTGTACTTTTTTTATGCAATAACCCCTGCAGCGCGTCTCCTGAAGCACTGCAGGGGTTTTGCTTATTTTTCCCGGTTGATCTTGCGGAAATGCGTCAGCACGCTGTTGGCCACCACGCCGGTGAGCGCGCCCGCCGCCAACCCCACCAGCATCAAAACCGCCATGTGATACACCAGCAGGGAGGTTTTCACAATCAGCATGGCCAAGCCCACCTGCCCCACATTGTGCGCCACGCCGCCAATCATGCTCACGGTGACGGGGTGAATGCCTTTCACGCACCGAAGCGCCGTCATGGCAATCATGCTCAGAAGCCCGCCCGCAAAAGCATACATCATTGCGCTCACGCCCCCAAAGAGCAGGCCCGAAAGCACCACTTTCAACACCATCAGCAAAAAGGCCGTGGGGATATCCAGCAAATACAGCGCAAACAGCAGCACCCCGTTGCTCAAGCCCAGCTTGACACCCGGCACCCCTATGGGAATGGGAATCAAGGTCTCCACATATCCCAATACCAGCATCAGGCTCACCAGCAGCCCGCATAGGGCAATGCGCTGGTTTTGTTCCCGGACGCTCCTCGCCATGCCTACGCCTCCATTTTCATTGTGCTCCGCTGTTTTGCATGATTTCCGCCGCTTCCTGGGGCGTGATCAACTCCAGAATCACACCGTTGGGCAGGCAGACGATCATATCCTGCAGCACCCGGGTATCGCGGTTTTCCAACGTCACGACGCCTTGCATGACACAATCCTGGTTTTCACAGGTGGAGCTGGCCATCTCAATGCTGTCCGTGGTAACGTGGACCACATTCTCCACCTCTCCGTTGCGCTGGGTAATGCTGTAATCGCGCTCCTCCAGCAGCGGAATGGGCTCATACAGGATGCCGTTGACGGTCACCAGCAGATACGCTTTGGCCTCCTGCGTTTCCGCGCCCTGCTGCGCAGTATCCTCAGTATCCTCCGCCGCGGCAGTCTCCTGGGGCGTTTCCGTCGCCGTAGGAGCGGCCGTAACCTCGCCCTGCCCGGATGCATCGTCCTGCGCCTGGGGTGAACTGACGGCAAGCACGGCGCCATCCCCGTCGGAGGTTTTTGTCACGCTGCGCTGCTGAGGCATGGATAATCCCACCCAGGCAACCAGCGCAATCACCACCAGCGCGACGGCAATAACCAACAGGTTTTTCTTAGCCACAGGGTCGCTCCTTTCCAGCCCAAGGCGAGGCGTTGCGCACAGCTTTCGCCAGGGCGGGGTTTTCTTCCCCATTATTCGACCCGGGAGCTGACTTTTCCTGCCCCGGGACGCAGCCAGATTGCTCCATGGAGAAAGTTATCGCTTTTCTTTTCTGCTGCGCTATGATAGAATAAAAAAAAGTATGCGTCCACGAAGGGAGGGCGAAGCCCATGCACCAGCAATCTTTCCCCAGCCGCGGCGCGGCAGCCCTGCGCTGGATCTTTATCATCGGCATGCTCGCCTTCTGCCTTTTTCTGGCCTGGCACACCTGGACGGTGTATGGCCTGCGCTTTCAGGTGGAAGATCTGGCCGTTACCCTGGAGACCAACAGCCAGCGCGTGCTCAAGCAGCAATATGAATACGATCAGGCCGCGGCAGCGATCCCGGAAACCCAGGCGGAGCTGGCGCTGGTCCAGCCCGAATCCGACGCCATGGTGCAGGCCGTGGACGAGCTCAAGGAGGAGCGTCAGCAGCTGCGCCAGCAGCGCGACGACCTGGCCCTGGAGCTTGCCGCCGCCCAATCCGCCGCCGACCAGGCGCAGGCAGACCTGGCCCTGGCACGGCAAACCCAGCAATCCCTAACCCAGGAAGTGGAGCAGCTGCGCCTGGAGGAAGAGCGCCTGGCCCAGGAGCTGGCCGTCCTGCAGCAGCAGCTGGAACCCTAACCAAAGTTCCCTCAAGCGGAGTACCGCGTTTCACACTTTCTCAAGGAAGAAGGAGGTATGCCCGGATGTCAGAAAACAAGAAAGCCAACCTTCCCGTACTGTTGCTATGCGGCGTTTTTCTCGTGGCCGTCATTGTGGTCATCGTCATGGTCTCCCAGCGCAACAGCCTATCCGCCAGCGTAGCGGCGCTGGAGGAGCAGATCGCCGCGGAACAGGCCGAGTGGCAAGGGATCGCGGCGGAGAAGGAAGCTTTGGAGGCAACCCTCACGGAAACCGAGAACGCCTTGAAGGAAGCGCAGCTATCCCTGGAGGAGGCCACCGCCCGTCAGGCGGAGCTGGAGACGGAAAACCAGGAGCTCACCGCGGGCAACGCCGCCTCCCAGCAGAGCATCACCGATCTGACCGCCCTGAAGGATACCGCTGAGGCGGACCTGGCCGAGGCTACGGCCTCCATCGCCGCGCTGGAAGCCGACAAGACCGCGCTGACCGAAAGCATCGCCGCCCTGGAGGAGCAGATCGCCGCGCTAACCGCCGAGAAGGAAGCCGCGGAACTGCAGGCAGCCGACCTAAACACGCAGCTTACCACCCTGACCACTGAAAACGATTCCCTGACCCAGCAGGTCACCACGCTCACCGATGAAAAAACCGTCCTGACCCAGCAGGTGGATGCCTTAACCAGCGAAAACACGGCCTTGACCGACCAGGTTGCCGCACTCTCCGCCAATGAAGCCGACGCACAGAGCCTGAGCCAGCAGAACCAGGAGCTGCAATCCTCCCGGGACGCCCTGGAGGCGGAGCTGGCCACCCTGCAAGCTGCGTTGGACGCCAAGAGCACCGAGCTGGAAACGCGGGATGCGGACACAGCAGACCTGACCGCTCAGCTGGATTCCCTCCAAGCCGAGCTGGAAACCCTGCGCGCCGCCACGACGGAAGCCTCACCGGAGGAATTGACCGCAACCGCCAAGGGCTTTGGCGGCGATGTGACCGTGCTGGTCACCCTGGAGGACGGCGTCATCACCGCCCTAACCGTGGAGACTCCCCAGGAGACCGCCGGGTTTGGCGTGAAATGTTCCCAGGAAGACTTTACGCAGCAGTTCATCGGCAAAGCCCTACCCTTGACCCTGGGTGAGGATGTGGACGCCGTCAGCGGCGCAACCATTACCTCCCAGGCTGTGGTGGACGCGCTGAATTCCTTGGTGGATACCAGCAAATAACCCGATCCTGATGAAAAAAATGCATCCCTGGCCACCGCCGGGGATGCATTTTTTCGCTCCGCAGCGCGTCAGCAGGCGCTGGCGCATGTGCGGACAATCTGCTCCATTTGATCCATTTTCTTTAACATATCCTGGGCCAGGGCAATCTGGCACCGGGCGCGGATCAGGTTGTGCTCGGGGTAATTGATCTTGAAATAGGGATCGCCCAGCAGGTAATCGTCCAGGAAGCGGACGGCCAGCTCGCAGGTCAGCACAAAGCAGCTCAGCGGCAGCGTAGCGACCTCCGTCTCCGTCAGGGATCCGGCGGTATGCTTCAGGAAGCCCTCCGTGAACGTGCGAAAAACATCCAGGTTGACTCCCGCGCGCTCCGCCTGGGGGCAGTCCTCCTCCACATAATTGGCCGCAAAGCGGATAGCGTCCCCGAAGTCATGCCCCACCAAACCGGGCATCACCGTATCCAGGTCGATGACCACCAGCGCCGCGTCCGTCTCGGGATCAAAGAGCACGTTGTTGATCTTGGTATCGTTGTGGGTCACCCGCAGGGGCAGCTGTCCCTGGGCATGCAGCTCCGCCAGGCGGCTGGCCTGTTCCCGCACGCTCAGCAGCCAGTCGTATTCCTTCCGCACCTCCGCCAAACGGCCCTTGGGGTCCGCCTGAGCGTCGGCAATCAGCCGCTCATAGCGCTTGGGCGTATTGTGGAAATCCGGGATCGTCTCAAACAGGCTGGAAGCATCGAAATCGGAAAGCAGCATCTGGAATTCACCGAAGGCTTCCCCCGCATTCCGAACAATGTCAAGGTTCTCCGTAACGTTGTAGGTATTGGAGGGAATGTAATTGAACAGGCGCCAGAAGCCGTTTTCATCCATCAAATAGGTCTTTCTATCCGCCGTGTGATGAAAGTGCAGCACCCGCTTCTTGGGCACCTTGGCGTGGATATACTCGGTCACCAGGTCAATATTGTTCATCACCTGCACGGGATTTTTGAACACATAGGTGTTCACCGCCTGAACGATGTAGGACTTGCGCTTGCCGTCCTCATGCAGGAAGTTCACCCGATAGGTTCTGTTGACGTTGCCGACCTTGATTTCCTGGAAGGACTGGAAATCACCCTGGATGCGAAACGCTTTGCAAACCTGTTGTAATTTGTCTTCGATGGTAGGATGGGCTGTCATCGGTATCTTCCGCTCCCTTGCGTTTCTCTGTGCGCGGCCTCCGTTTCATCGCAGGCAGGTTCCGCGCAGAGGTGAAATGCCGTTCCGGCTTGCGTCCCCCGCATGCCCGCCGCCCAAGAAAGGCGTCTGCGCGCAATCGGGCGGCCCGCTTTCGTCGATACAGTATACCATTGATGGCACATTTTGGCAAGCCATATCCCCGCCTGCGGCGTTCAATCCGTTAGCGTTTCCAGGCGCGGCGATACTTCTCCTGCCATAGACGCAGCTTCTCCGTGGGCCGTTCCCTGGACGCGCATGGGGGTTGGCCGGCGCTTTGCGCCGGGCCCGCCAGCTTCACCTTGCGCGCCAAGGGAGTGACTTTCAGCCTGCGAATGCAGCCGAAATGCTCCTCGCCCTTGCCGCCCGTCGGCAGCGCCACCGGCTTCACGACCTGCGGCGGAAAGCTACGGCCAGCTCCTTCCGGGTTATGGAAGCATCTTCGACCACGTCATGGCTGGGCGCATACAGCATGCATTCATGCCTTTTTGACAATTTCCAGCAGCACCTGCGTCATTTTCTCCAGCGCCTGGACGGTGATGAGCTCCTTGCGGCCATGGCAGTTGTATCCGCCGGCGGACAGGTTGGGGCACAGGAGCCCCATATAGCTCAGGCGGGCGCCGTCCGTGCCGCCGCGGATGGGCTGTACCTTAGGCGTCACGCCGCAGGCCTCAAATGCCGCCCGAGCCTTGTCCACAATCTCCATGTGCGGCAGCAGCATTTCCTTCATGTTGCGGTAGCTTTCCTTGACGCGCACTTCCACCGTGCCCTCGCCCCATTTGGCATTCAGATATGCGGCGATGCGGCGCAGGTTCTCCTGCTTTTGCCGGAGCTTGTCCCCGTCATGGTCCCGCAGGATGTAGCGCAGCACAGCCCGCTCCTCCTCGCCCTCCATGGAGCACAGGTGGTAGAAGCCCTCGTACCCCTCGGTATGGGAGGGCGTTTCCCAGGGAGGCAGCATGCCATTGAACTCCATGGCAATGAGCGCCGCGTTCTTCATCTGATTCTTGGCAGAGCCGGGATGAATGTTCACTCCCCGCACCTCCACGGTGGCGGCGGAGGCGTTGAAGTTTTCATATTCCAGCTCGCCCACTGCGCCGCCGTCCACGGTATAGGCGTAGTCCGCACCGAAGCCGGCCACGTCGAACAAATCAGCTCCCCGGCCGATCTCCTCATCGGGGGTAAAGCCGATGCACACCTGGCAGTGCTCGGGCGCATCCGGGGCGGTAAGCAGCGCCGCCAGCGCCATGATCTCCGCCACGCCCGCCTTGTCATCGGCGCCCAGGACGCTCTCCCCGTCGGTGACGATGAGATCCTGTCCCTTGAGGCTCTCCAGAAAGTCGAAGCCGTCAATGACCACGCCGTTTTGCAGCGTCACGGCCTTGCCGTCATAATTGGGAATCACCTGGGCGTGGGTGGGACCCTTGACCCCATCGGAGGTATCCATGTGCGCGATCAGCCCCACCCTGGCGGGATGGTCCCCCTTGGCGGGGATGGTGGCATAAACATAGCCGTGCTCATCCACCCGGGCATCCGCAACGCCCATGTCCCTGAGCTCCGCCACCAGCTCCCGGGCCAGCTCCATCTGGCCGGGCGTGGAGGGGCAGCTCTCCGACGCCTCGCAGGAGGTGGTCTCAAAGGTGGTGTACTTCAAAAATCGCTGGGCAACCGTCATCATGGTTTCGTCACTCCTTCTTGCGTCAATGCCTGTTCCAACTCCCACAGGCTGTTCAAGCAAATATCCACATGGGGGGCAAGCTCCGGGCCATAGGGCACGATGTCGGGCACCATGACGCACAGCATGCCCGCCGCGCGAATGGCCTTGACCCCGTTCACCGAATCCTCCACCCCGGCGCAGGCCTCCGGCGGCAGGCCCAACCGCTCCGCCCCCACCAGGTAAATATCCGGCGCAGGCTTGCTTCGGGCCGCCATTTCCCCGGTAATCACCTGATCGAAATACGGGGCGAAGCCGCTGAGCGCCAGGTATTCCTCCACCACGGGCCGGCCGTTGGAGGTGACCAGCGCCGTGGCGATTCCCCGGCGGCGCAGCCCTTCCAACGCGGCCCGGGCGCCGGGCATTTCGGGTATGCCGTCCCGGCGCACATGCTCCAGCATCAGGCGGCACCAATCCGCCACAAAGCGCTCCGTATCCATCTCCGGGCCGAACCAGCGCCGCAGCGCCTCCTGGGTGGCCGCCAGGCTTTTCCCAATCACGCTGCGCCATTGCGGCTCCGTCACGTGGAAGCCCTGCAGCTCCGCCGCCTGCCCCATGACCTTCGCCCCCAGGCGTTCCGTGTCAAACAGCAGGCCGTCCATATCAAAGCAAACGCCACGAATCATAAGCACGCGCTCCTTTCCAGGGCGGCCAGGGCGCTTTCGATGCCGTCCACCGCCGCCGATACGATACCCCCCGCATACCCCGCCCCTTCGCCCACGGGGTACAGGCCCGTCAGGTTGCCCATGCGCAGGCCGTCCCGCGTAAGGCGCACCGGGGAGGAAGAGCGCGTTTCCACGCCGGTGAGCACCGCATCCGGCAGCGCAAAGCCCCGCAGCTGCCGGTCCATCTGCGCAATGCCCAGCTTCAGCCCTTCCCCCACAAATCGGGGCAGGCAGTCCCACAGGTTGGCCGGCGTAACCCCCGGACGGTAGCTGGGCCGCACCGCGCCAAAGCCCGTGGACGCCCGCCCCGCCAGAAAGTCCTCCACCCGCTGGGCCGGCGCCTTGAAGCCGCCGCCTCCCAAACGGTAGGCCGCCTGCTCCACACTGCGCTGCAGCACAAAGCCCGCCAAGGGATGATCATCCCCGAAATCCTCCGTCCGCACGCCCACCAGCACCGCTGCGTTGGCATTTTCCCCCGCACGGGCGTGATAGCTCATGCCGTTCACCGCCACGCCCCCCGCCTGGGAGGCCGCGGCGATCACCTCGCCCCCCGGACACATGCAGAAGGTGTAACACCCCCGGCCGTCCGGCGTGCGAACCGCCAGCTTGTACTCCGCAGCGCGCAGGGCGGGATGCCCTGCAAAGCGCCCGTACTGGCTGCGATCAATCATGGCCTGGAGATGCTCGATGCGCACGCCCATGGCAAAGGGCTTCTGCGCCATGCGCACCCCCTGGCGGAACAGCGCCTGCATGGTATCCCGAGCGCTGTGGCCAATGCACAGAAGCACCGCGTCCGCCGCCAGCTCCCGGGTTTCGTCCCCGTGGCGCACCAACGCGCCCGTCACCCGGTTTCCGTGGAGCAGCAGCTCCGTGAGCCGCGTCTCGAACAGCACCTGTCCCCCCAGCTTCAGGATCTCCTCCCGCATGGAGGCCACCACGCCCCGGAGCAGGTCCGTGCCGATGTGGGGCTTGGCCAGCACCAGGATCTCCTCCGGCGCGCCATGGTGCACAAAGGTTTCCAGCACGGTCTGCTGATAAGGGCTCTTGATGCCCGTGGTCAGCTTTCCATCGGAAAAAGCGCCTGCCCCGCCCTCGCCAAACTGCACGTTGCTCTCCGGATCCAATTCCCCGCTCCGGGCCATGCGTTCCACGTCCAGGGCGCGCAGCTGCACCGGCTTTCCCCGCTCGATCAAGATGGGCTTCGCCCCCGCCTGCGCCAGCGTCAGCGCCGCGAAGAGCCCCGCCGGACCAGCGCCCACCACCAGCGGCGGCCGGTCAAACGCCGCCCGGGGCAGACGCAGGGCCGGCGCCTGCTGCACCCGCGCCGCAACACCAGGCTTCAGGCGGCGGAGAACCGACGCCTCGTCCCGCAGCGCCGCGTCCACGGTGAGGACGAAATGCACATCCCCCTTGTCCCGGGCGTCCACGGATTTCCGATGAATCTTCCAGGAAAGCAGCGCCTCCCGGGGCAAGCGCAGCCGCCGGAGCAGCTGCTGCTCCACCTCTTCCTCCGTGGCCGACAGCGGCACGGAAAGGTTGCCTATCCGCAGCACCGTATCACACTCCCCCGCAGGAATATCGCGCGCCTTACGCCCAGCCCTTGCACACATCCACCCAGCCCGCGGGCTTGCTCAGCCGCTCCAGCTCCTCCAGGGAGAGCCGCACGGCGCTGTTGGCGCTGCCGCAGGCCGGATATACCTCCGCAAAGCGGCGCAGGGACACGTCCAGCCACACCTGCACCGGTTCGGGCATGGAAAAAGGGCATACGCCCCCGAAATGCAGCCCGGTAAAGCGCTCCAGTTCCTCGGCGGTCATCATCTTGGCCTTTTGGTGAAACTGCGCCTTGTATTTCGCGTTGTCCACCCGGGCGTCTCCCGCCGCCACGATAAGCACCGGCTGTTCCCCCGCCATGAAGGAAAGCGTCTTGGCAATATGCGCCGGCGGGCAGCCCAGAGCCTGCGCCGCCAGCTCCACCGTAGCGCTGGATACATCGAACTCCTGCACCCGGTCCCCATAGCCCGCCTGCGTTAAATATGCGTTTACCTCGTCAAATCCCATGGTTACATCTCCTCCATCCATTGTGCAAATCTCTCCGGCGACAGCTCCGCGCCCTCCTGGCTGACCACAGCGGCGGCGGCGGCGTTGGCCCGCGCCACAGCCTCCTCCAGGGGCATGCCCAGGGCTTCGCAGCCCATGATAACGCCCATGTGCGCATCCCCCGCGCCGATGGTATCCCGGACCTCCGCCCGAACGGCGGGGAGCACCCGGGCGCGGCCCTGCCACAGCAGGTACGCTCCCGCCTCCCCCAGGGTAACCACCACATCGCCGCCGGTGGCCTGGGCCAGCACCGCCGCCCCTGCCGCCACCGTCTCCTGCCGGGTGAAGAAGGTCGCCTCTGCGGCGTTGAGATGCGTCAGCGGATGCATGGCGAATACCCGCGCCATGCGCCGGGGCGGAATGTGGCACAGCCGCGGTCCGGGGGCAAAATACAGCCGCCGGGGCGGGCAGCGCTCCAGATAGTCCAGCAGCACGTCGCCGCTTTCCTCCTCCAGCTCCAGCCCGCACAGGTACGCCCCATCAAAGGGCGCATCCCCCAGCAGCTCCAGCCACTCCGGACGAAAGCGGTATTCCGCCCCCCGCTGGCACAGAAACGTCCGCTCCCCGGCGGCGTCCACCAGGCAATAGCAGCAGCCGTTGGCATCCGCCACCGGGGGAATGGGCGTGACGATTCCCCGCTCCCCCAGCGCTCCCCGGACCCAGTCCCCCCACAGGCCGCTCCCCACCGGGGAAAACAGCGTCGTCTCCGCTCCGCCGACGCACCGGGCGGCAGCGCAGACGTTATACGCGCATCCCCCCAGGGCTACGGACTGCCCCAGCAGGTTCACATCGTCGCCGGTCCGCGGGAGGAAAGGCACGCGCAGGATCACATCAGCGCAGGTGGAACCCAGAAACAGCAAACGCGGCATAGCTGCCCTCCTTGAAAAAGCGCGCCCGCGGCGGCCCCAGGGCCGGTCCGCAGGCGCGACAGCATCCAATGGCTCAGTCGTTGCAGGGCAGGCTGGAATCAAACCGCCCGCTCCTTGCCCAGGAAGCAGATGGCCACCGTGCCGGGGCCGCAGTGCGCGCCGATCACCGGGCCCACGCACTCGATGCGGGTGCGCACGCCGGGCACCTTCGCCTTGAGCATCTCGTCCAGCTTGGCGGCATCCTGGGGCGCGTCCGCATGGAGGATGATGACCTCCTGGCCTTCAGGCTGGGTGATGTTTTCCGCGGACTTATCCACCAGGTAGCTCAGGGCCTTCTTCCGGCCGCGGACCTTGTCCACGGGCACCAGCTTGCCTTCCTTGGACTCCACGATGATGGGCTTCAGGTCCAGCATGGTGCCCAGCACGGCGCTGGTGGCGGAAAGACGGCCCCCACGCTTGAGGTACTTCAAGTCGTCCACGGTGAAGAAGGCCTGCGCCCGGAGCTTATTCTCCTCCAGCCACTGGGCGACCTCCTCCATGGACTTACCCGCCCGGTAAAGCTCATGGGCCTTGAGCAGCAGCATGGTCATGGGCCCGGAAATGGATAGGGTATCCACCACAATGAATTTGCGCTCCGGGTACTTGGCCAGCAACTCCTCGCGCGCGGCATACACCGCCTGTATGGTGCAGCTCAGCTGGCTGGAAAACGCGACGAAGAGCAGATCCTTCTCCTTGAGGATGGGCTCGAAGTATTCCAGGTAATCCGCCTGATTCAGCGCGGAGGTCACCGGCGATGCGCCCGCGCGCATCTTGTCAAAGTAGGTATGGTGATCCATGGTTTGCCCCAGGTCGTCAAAATACTCCTTGCCGTCAATGGCATAGGGCATGTACACCACGGGAATGTCATACTTGGCTTTCAGGCTGTACGGCAGATCGCTGTCGCTGTCGGTCATGAAAACGTAATTCATGCAACAAACCTCCTTCTATGATCCATCCGGGAAAATATGATTCCGAATAAACAGAATTATTGTACCCTTTTTTCCATGAAAAAGCAACTACGCCCGGGCACAAACCGCTTTTTCCCGGCCGAAAGAGGCGGCGAATGCAAAAAAAAGAGGAGCATCCCCGCTTGGAGGATGCTCCCTGAAAGAACGAAGCTTACTCAATCACCTTGGCCACGACGCCGGAACCAACCGTGCGGCCACCCTCGCGGATAGCGAAACGCAGGCCCTGCTCCAATGCGATGGGGGTGATCAGCGTGATCTCCATGTCGATGTTATCGCCAGGCATCACCATTT
>DBFBGQ010000144.1:0-5702 GCA_048201975.1 Candidatus Egerieenecus sp.
AGTACATACTGAGCTGCTGCTCCACCGCGGACCTTTCCAAGGAGCATTTCCAGGCGCGGGACATTCATTACATTTGCTTTCATTATACAATTAACGGCCGTCAAATGCTGGACGACCTGGGGCAGAGCATGCCCTTTGACAAGTTCTACGCAGCCATGGCCGCGGGCGCGGAAACCAGCACCTCCCAGATCAACGCGGAGGAATTTGTAGAATACTTTACCCCCTTCCTGGAGGCGGGGCAGGACGTGGTCCATGTGACGCTGTCTTCGGGCATCAGCGGGGTGATCAACTCCGCCAACCTGGCCAAGCGCCAGCTGGAGGACAAATTCCCCGGGCGCAAGGTGTACGTGGTGGACAGCCTGGGAGCCTCCTCGGGCTATGGGCTCATCATGGATACCCTGGCAGACCTGCGGGACGGGGGCATGAGCGCGCCGGAGCTGGCCGCCTGGCTGGAGCAGCACCGACTGGAGCTGCATCACTGGTTCTTCTCCACGGACCTGTCCTTCTACGTCAAGGGAGGGCGCATCAGCAAAACCTCGGGCTTCCTTGGTCAGATGCTGGGCATCTGCCCGCTGTTGAACATGGACAACGAGGGGCATCTGGTGCCCCGGCAGAAGGTTCGCTCCAAGCGCAAGGTCATCAAGGAGATCGAGGCGCGGATGGAGGAGCATGCCCGGGACGGGCTGAACTACAGCGGCAAGTGCTACATCAGCCAGTCCGCCTGCCTGGAGGACGCGCAGGCGGTGGCCAAGCTGGTGGAGGAGCGTTTCCCCAACCTCAACGGCAAGGTGGAGATCAACCACATCGGCACCACCATTGGCAGCCACACGGGCCCCGGCACCGTGGCGCTGTTCTTCTGGGGCGACAAGCGGGAAAACTGAAACGGACTTGAAAAAAGAGCGGGGATCGCGGCAGAAAGCGCGATCCCCCGCTTAGACTATCAAAAAACTTCCCAAAGGCGTCGGAGGGGCCACATCTCCCTCGACTTGCATTTGTGTAAGCCGGTTCCGCCGGCGAACGGCTCCGCCTACGGCGGACTGGTTGGCTGCGCAAGGCGCAGGCAACCAGCCTCGTGGCAGTGCATGCCCGCTTTTCTTCACCGAAACAAGCGGCGGAACGCCGCGACGATTGAGGTTACGGAACGATCGGAAAGCCCTTTGGTCGCGCCCGCAGGCGCGAAATCCTTTGCGCTTGCAAGCATGCATTATAACATGCAAAAAAGTTAACGCAGAATACTTTGTCAGCGCTCTGAGCGCTCTCCGCTGTGGGGTAGCGCTTTTCGTGGCTGAGGATGCTTTCCGAGGATCTTTTCTTGACGTTTTGTGTCTGAATGGCTATAATGGACCTACATGTGTTTGGCGATGGATCATTTCCAGACGCTGCCAATTTTTTCAGCGAGGGGAGGCGTAGGCCGTGCGCATACGAGCAAGCTGGATGCTGCTTGCCCTGGTGGCGGCGGCCTTGGCGTTGCTGGCCTCCGTGTCGCTGGTGGAGCGCCCGGTGGCGCTGCGGGAAGCCGCGGAGCTTCCCCCCGCGCCTCCCGCCACTTGCCTGATCGCGGAGGACTTCGCCCTGCCGGAGGCCGCCGGCGCAGCCGCGCGGTGGCAGATCCGCGAAGAGGTCTGCGACACCCTGCCCGCCCCTGAGGCATGCGTTGCCGGCGGCTGCGTGGAGGAGTGTGACACCAACGGCTGCCCCCTGCGGGGCGGAGGTTTTGTGCAGGCGCGGTATCAGGCCTTCCCCCGGGAGGATATGCCGGGATAGCGCGCCCTGACATCCAGAATCAAGCGGCCATGAAAAAAAGAACTGGAGGATGCGATCAATTATGAAAAAGATCAGCGGCAAGCGCATGAATGGGCGCACCAAGTCCATCATCGCGCTGAGCATTGCCGCGGTGCTGACCATATTCTTTGGCATCGTGGGCGTGACCGGCATGAACCTGACCCCCGACGGGCTGTACAAGCTCAAGAGCTGGCTGCCCACCACCAACGCGGACAACTGGCCCGACAGCCTGGCGCTGGGCCTGGACCTGCGGGGCGGCGTATATGTGGAATACTCCTGCGCCGCGCCGGAAGGCTCCGAGGCGGACTTCAATACGCTGCTCAACGGCACCATCCGCGTGATTCAGGAGCGCCTGACCGATAAGGGCTACGCCGAGGCCACCGTGCAGCAGATCGGCACCGACGGCATCCGCGTGGAGATCCCCGATGTGACCGATCCCAGCGACGTGCTGGATCTGATTGGCTCCACAGCCAAGCTGGAGTTCAAGGACCCCGATGGGAACACCTTCATGGACGGCAGCATGGTGAAGACCGCCGTATATGCCTACAGCGAGGGCGACCATCAGGTGGCTTTCACCCTGACGGATGAAGGCACGAAAATCTTTGCCGACATGACCAGCAACAACATCGGTAAGACCTTGGGCATTTACCTGGACGGCGAGGAGCTGCTTTCTCCCACCGTGCAGAGCGCCATCACCACCGGCAGCGGCGTGATCACCAATATGCAAAGCGCCGAGTACGCCCAGACCGTGGCCGCGCAAATTCAGTCCGGCGCGCTGCCCATGGAGCTGACCCAGCAGAAGGTGGACACCGTGTCCGCCACCCTGGGCACCGACGCGCTCTCCACCTCCGTGATGGCGGCGGTGATCGGCCTGGTGCTGATTATGCTGCTGATGATCTTCCGCTACCGGCTCAATGGCGTCATTGCCAGCTGGGCGCTATGCGACTATGTGATCATCCTCTTCTTCCTGCTGGCGGTGATCCCCGGCATCCAGCTCACCCTGCCCGGCCTGGCCGGTATCGTGCTGGGCATCGGCATGGCCGTGGACGCCAACGTTATCATCTTTGAACGCTTCAACGAGGAGCTCCGCGCGGGCCGCGGCATCCGCACCGTCCTGCGCACCGGCTTCAAAAACGCCATGAGCGCCATTCTGGACGCCAACGTGACCACGCTGATCGCCGCCATCGTGCTGCTGTTCTTCGGCACCGGCACCATTCAGGGCTTTGCCAAGACGCTGCTGCTGGGCGTGGTGGTCTCCATGTTCTCCGCGGTGGTCATTACCCGCTTCCTGATGAAGAATATCATCAATCTGGGCGTGAAGGACAAGCAGATGTTTGCCAAGCTGCCCGTGGCTGAGGAGGAGCAGAAATGACTGTAAAAAATCACTCCAAGACCTGCCTGATCGTCTCCGCGTGCATTATGGCGCTGGCGGTGATCCTCTCCCTGTGCGGGCTTGGCATCAACTATGGTATCGACTTTACCGGCGGCTTGTCCCTGCAGTATGACATGGGCGGCGCCTTTGACCAGGCAGACATCCACAGCGCCTTGGATGCCATGGACGTTGGCTCCTACACGGTGACCGAGCAGGGCGCCAGCGAGGTGATCGTCCGCATCAAGGAAGTCAGCGAAGAGGGCGTCCAGGGATTGCAGGCGGCCTTTGAATCCGCGCTGGCGGAGAAGTATCCCAACATGACCCAGTCCGGCGATGTGAGCTATGTGGGCCCTGTGGCGGGGCAGACGCTGCTGTATAACGCCTTCATGTCCGTGCTCATCGCCAGCGTGCTGATGCTGCTGTACATTGCCTTCCGCTTTGACCTGAACAGCGGCATCGCCGCCGTGCTGGGGCTGATCCACGACGTGCTGATCATGCTCAGCTTCATGGTGCTGCTGCGCTCGGTGGTGCAGATGAACAGCAGCTTCATTGCGGCCATGCTCACCATCGTGGGCTATTCCATCAACAACACCATCGTGATCTTCGACCGCATCCGCGAGAATGCCAAGAAGCTCTCGCCCAACACTCCCCGGGCGGATGTGGTCAACCGTTCCGTGCAGGAGTGCCTGGGCCGTACCGTCAACACCACCCTGACCACGCTGATCACCATTGTGCTTTTGTACATCCTGGGCGTGGACAGCATCCGGGAGTTCGCGCTGCCCATCATTGTGGGTCTGCTCTCCGGCGTGTACAGCGCCAACATGATCAACGGCTACATCTGGGCGCTGCTGGAAGAAAAGCGCAAGGGCCGCAAGCCTGCCCCCAAGACCAAAACGGCATAAGGTATGCCGTCCCTTTCCGGCGGAACCGCGTTGCACGCGGTTCCGCTTTTTTGCGTACAGAGGAAACGCTTTTTCGATACGCTGTGCCGCCCTATGAGGGGGTGACGCACGTCATTTTTCGACGCAGGTTTTCATCTGGCGGCCAGCAGCGGGTTGGACTTGCTGCGGTGCTTGGGATAGACCTCCGAGCCTTTGAGTACCAGATGGCCGTCATAGCTGATGCGACGGGCGGCGCGGTTGCGCTTTTTTCCACCGTTGAGCTTTTCCAGCATCATCATGGCGCATTCCTCGCCCATGAGGTCGATGGGTTCCACCAGCTCGGTGATGGCGGAATCGTGCAGCAGATCATATTGATGCAGACTGCCGTTGCAGATGAAGGCGACATCATCTGGTACCTGGAGGTCCATGTCGTGGATGGCGCGCAGAGCGCCAATGGCCATCAGGTTGTTGGAGCAGTAAAGCGCGGTGATTTCCCTGTAACTGGTCAGCAGGTTTTGCGCAAGCTGGTAGCCGCTCTCCATTTTGAAGTCCCCATAGCCGATGTACTCCTGCCGCACGGGGATATCGTTGAGTCGCAGGGCGTCCAGGTAACCGTTGAGACGGTCCAAGCCCGGTTTGGAGGAGGTAGGCCCAGCAATGGTGGCGATGTGCTTGTGCCCATTGCGGATCAGCGCCTCCACCGACGCGATGGCGCCGTTGTAATTCTCCTGGAACACGCCGTCCAGCCCTACACCCTTCACGTCCCGGTCAATCAGCACAATGGAGGTGCCGGAGGCGTTTAGCTCGTGGAGAAACTCCTGGTTGTACTTTACCATTTCGGAGACCGGCGAGATGATGATGCCGTTGACCCGGTGCTTGAGTACGTTCAGGTTGCAGATCTCCCGCTGGGAGGATTCGTCGGAGTTGCACAGGATGACGTTGACGCCTTGCTCCATGAGCACCTGCTCCGCCCGGTCGATCATTTGCAAGAAAAACGGGTTGTGCAGGTCGGCTACAACCATGCCCACCACCACATCGCTCCGGCGGGGGTTGGGGCGGCGATGGTACTGCTTGGGGGTGTAGCCATGCTCCTTGGCAATGGACAGCACCAGCTCCCGAGTTTCGGGGCTGACGTAGTCATGGCCGGCAAAAACGCGGGAAACGGTGGTGGGGGAAACCTGAGCGGCTTGGGCGATATCGCGGATGGTGCAGGCTTGCGGCTTCACAGGCAATCACCTTCTGAAAAAATAGTCATGAAATTCATGGAAATTCATTACGAAGCTCTGAAAAACCTCTGAGACAAATCAGATTATACAATTGAACTTTCGAAATGGCAAGTAGAATTCGGAAAAATGTTGCAATATTTCTAGGCGATATGCATATATCACATAAAACAAACCAGAAGCCTGTTGCCACATATTTGATTCAGAATTTACAGAAATTTTATGAAAATAGAATGCCATGCATTTTGAGCTTGCGTGCAAAAATGGTTGAAAGCATACAGTGCTTCCTCAATCATCTCCCAAAATTTCAAAATATTTGTAAGACTTAGATTATGGCTATTTAGGCAAAAATTGCATGTGAAAATCACAGATAAAAGCGCTGAAATGTCCGAAAATGCTATCTTTTCTCGTGTAAAGTGTTTCCGGGAGCACGGACTTCTTTTT
>DBFBGQ010000145.1:0-24204 GCA_048201975.1 Candidatus Egerieenecus sp.
CCTTTACCCAGAAGTTTGAGGTGCTGCGCCCGGTGCGCCAGGAAATCGTCCGGGAGGATGGCCGCACGGTGGCCGTGGTGCTCAACACCCAGGATAAGCTCACCGTGACCCACTCGGTGGTGGGCAACGTGGTGTTTGCCACCTCCGACGAGAAGTACCGGCCCTTCAGCCCCATCCTGCGCCATAACGAAGACACCGACGAGGTGCTGCTCCAGATCCGCTGCGAAGCGGAGCTCAACGAGGATGGCGGCTATGTCACCGACGCGGACGGAAACCCCAGCTATCAGGGCCGTTTCTTCCGCCTGAGCTGGCTGGGCCTGCGCAACCTGAACCGCTTGGGCGTGGATAGCCTGAGCTTCAGCCAGAACGGCGTGCAGATGCTGGTCCGCCTGGAGGATATCCTCAACGAGGAAATGCAGGAAACCATCAACGAGATGGGCGGCAGCCTCAAGGAGGTGCGCTTCAAGTTTACCCTCCAGCCCGCTTCCGAGCTGAGCGAAACCGAGCAGGCGGCCGTGGCTGCCCAGCAGCCCATGACCAACGCCTGGCAGGCCAGCGTGGTCATGGTGATGGAAGGCCAGGAGATCCCCTTTGAGAGCTATCTGCCCAGCCTGCAGGTAACCGTGGATGCCGAGCCGGTGGCGCAGATCCTCACTGGGCTTGAGCTCTACGAGGAGGAAACCTTCCCCGAGTTCTGCGCCCTGACCCAGGTTGCCGCCGACGGTCAGGCCTCCGCCCTGGAAAGCGCCTTTGTCATTCCCTTCCGGGAGAACGAGCTGACCCTGGTGGAGTATCCGCAGATCATGTTTACCGACCGTTACTACATCGCGCCGCTGACCCAGCGCGCCACGGTGTTCCTGAACCGGAAATAATGCATGGCATACAAGGAGGGGCTGCTTCCGAAAGGAGGCAGCCCCTCTTGCAGGTGGTGAAAAACCGCCCCCTGCTCTTGCGCCGGCGGCAAAAACGTGCTATACTGTCCCTACACCGATGAGGGGCAAAAGTAACGCGGTTACAGGCGGAAGCGAGCCGGGGAGGGTGCGAGCCCGGCGGCGCGGAGCCGTGGGAAATGGCGCCCCGAGGGTCCGGGGGAACGCATGGGCCAGTATCCCGGGACGGGCGCCCGCCCGTGATCAGGGCAAGGAGTGGAGCGCCGCAGCCCGGCGCTCAATCGGGGTGGCACCGCAGGCAACCTGTCCCCAGGGAGGGACGAGGCTGCTTTTTTATTTCCCCGAACGCTGCAAAACGCGGGCGCCATGCCGTCCGCACGGAAGGAAAGGGGAGACTGTACCATGAGCGAAACGGTCGCAACAGCCAAGAAACCGGTCATTTTTTCGGGCATTCAGCCCTCGGGCACGCTGACCCTGGGCAACTACATCGGCGCGCTGCGGAATTTTTCCCTGCTGCAGGATGACTATGACTGCATCTACTGCGTGGTGGACATGCACGCCATCACCGTCCGGCAGGACCCCGCCGCGCTGCGCCGGCGCTGCCAGGAGCTGGTGGCCATTTATCTGGCCAGCGGCCTGGACCCGGAAAAGAGCCTGATCTATTGCCAAAGCCACGTGAGCGGCCATGCCGAGCTGGGTTGGATCCTGGATTGCTTCACCTACATGGGCGAGCTGAACCGCATGACCCAATTCAAGGACAAGTGCGCCAAGCATGCCGACAACATCAACGCCGGCCTGTACACCTATCCCGTGCTCATGGCCGCGGATATCCTGCTCTATCAGACCAACCTGGTGCCCGTGGGCGTGGACCAGAAGCAGCATCTGGAGATCTGCCGGGATATCGCCCAGCGGTTCAACGGCGTGTACGGGGATGTGTTCACCATTCCCGAGCCCTACATCGCCAAGGTGGGCGCGAAGATCATGAGCCTCCAGGAGCCCACCAGAAAAATGTCCAAGTCCGACCCCGAGGAAACCTATGTGGCCCTGCTGGACGAGCCCGACGTCATCCGCCGCAAGATCAAGCGCGCCGTCACCGATTCCGACGGGGAGATCCGCTATGATCCCGAGAACAAACCCGGCGTTTCCAACCTGCTGAGCATCATGTCCGCCCTGGGCGCGGGGAGCATCGAGTCCCTGTGCGCGGAGATGGCCGGCAAGGGTTACGGCGAGCTCAAGGCCCGGACCACCGATTGCGTCATTGAGGCCCTGGCCCCCTTGCAGCGGGAGTTCAAGCGCCTAATCGCCGACAAGGCCTATTTGCAGACCCTCATCAACACCAATGCGGAAAAGGCCGCCTACCGCGCCAATAAGACCCTGCGCAAGGTGCAGAAGAAAATCGGCTTTGCCAGCAGGGGGTAAAGGGGGGGGCGCAGGGGGGCGTGCGCCTCTCAGTACGTTGACAAAGGATTTCATCTCGAAATTCTTGCAGGTTGCGCATTGCGTTCTTGCAAGCGCAGAGATTTCGCGCCAGCAAGGTTGGGCGTGTTGCAGAAGTTGATTTCTGCAACGCGCCCACCTTGCTGGGTTGTTGATTTTGCTTGTAAAATCAATTCCTTACAACTTCGGGCGACCTCTGGTTGACCGAATTTGCTTCCTCGAAAAAGTGGGTTTTCCCACTTTTTCGACACGCTGTGAGCGGCTCACCGGCCGCTCTTTTTTTCATGGGTTTTGCGCAGGCGGGCCACGAAAAAACCCTCATACAGCGGGCCGGGAGCCACCAGCAGCGTGCCGGGAATCCGGCTGGGCAGGCGTGGCAACGCCTGGAAGGGCTCCAGGTCCAGGGGCAGCACCTCGCCTCCGGCGGAGGCCGCCCGAGCCAGCACCTCCTCGTTTTCCCTGGCGAGGATGGAACAGGTGGAATAGATCATCTCGTGGCCCGGCTTAAGCAGGCGCAGCGCCTTTCGCAGCAGCGCCTCCTGGAGGCGGGCCGAGTTCTCCACTAGCTCCTGGGAGAACTTGCTGACCAATTCCCCATCCCGCAGGGCCAGGGTGCCGCTGCCGCTGCAGGGCGCGTCCAGCAGAATTTTGTCAAAGGAAAAAAAGTCGTCCAGGCGGCGCGCATCCTGCACCAGCACGGAAACCCGCCCCGCCCCCTGGCGCTGGAGGTTGAATTGCAGCCGCTGCGCGCGAATGGCGTTCTTCTCGCAGGCGGTGATCATGGCCTTGCCTGCGGAAAGGGCGGCCATCTGCGTGGTTTTGCCCCCGGGGGCCGCCGCCATGTCCAATATGCTCTCCCCTGCTCCCGGCCGGAGAAACAGCGGCGGAAGCATGGAGGAAAGGCTCTGGAGATAGATTCCCCCCTGCTGGTACATGGGCAGGGCCTGCACCGCCTCCTCCCGGCAGCCAGGAAGAATCAGCGCCTCCGGGCTCCAGGCCACGTCTTCCCACTCCAGCCCCGCCTGGGTCAGCCGGGCGCGAATCTCCTCCGGGGCAGCCTTGAGGGTATTCACCCGCAGCGTCACCGGCCGCCGGCAGGCATATCCCTGCAAAATTTCCCCGGTAAGCTCCTCCCCATACTGCGCCTGCAGCGCCTGAACCAAAAATGCCGGAATGGACGCCATACGCCCGCCTCCCCCATGGATGGAATAGCATGAGTATAGCACACCCGCCCCTCCGGGAGCAAGGCGCGCCAGGCCCGGAAATGCTTTCGTGCGCGAAATGGATGGAATGATGAGGAAAAGCGTATCTTTTGCAAGAATTGCATGACAAGGGCGGGACTTTGCGTTATAATCATATCAGCGCCTGGCTTTCCAGGCAAATGACCACCATAAGTAGGAGGATTGTTACATGAAGAGATGGCTTGCTGCGCTTCTGGCCGCCCTGCTGCTGGCGCTCCCGCTGGCCGGCCTGGCGGAAAGCCCTGACGAACTGATGGAGAACGCCCTGGACGCCGGCTTCACCCTGGAGACGCAGATTTCCTTTTCCACCCAGAACCTTCCCTTCAGCGAGGAAGTGAACGGGCCCCTGAGCGATCTGCTCAACGCCGGCAGCATTTATCAGCTAATTTCCCGGGAGGGCCGCAACGCTTTTGCCCTGCAGCTGTCCGGCAAGGACGCCTTCCGGGCGGACTGGGAGCTCACCCAGAACCGGCTCTATTTCCAAAGCAACTGGCTGGGCACGGATGTGATCTCCTTTAACGGCGAGGAGCTGGAAACCACCGTCAACCGGATGCTTCAACTGTTCGGCGGCGCGGCGGGCGTCACCCTGGAGGATATCGAAAAGCAGCTGGAGGCCTTGTTCTCCCAGGAGGACTGGGTGTCCATCCCCGACGACAGCAATCAGCTGCTTGACTTCCTGGAAGGGCTGTCCGAGCGCGTGGAGGTCAGCGACGTGACCCAGCAGCCCCGCAATTGCGATCCCGCGGAGACGGTCTATTCCCTCACCCTCACGGCAGAGGATATCGCCCAGTATTATGAGATCGCTTTCTCCATGATGCGGAACAACCAGGGCATGATGAATCTGCTCCAGCAGATGAACTTCACCGCCACACTGAACGGCGAATCCATGTCCGTCACCGAGGCCATGGACCGTTTTCCGGAAATGATCCGCGAGCAGGCGGAAAACTTCGGCGAAATCCCCGTGGAGATTTACCTGGACAGCAATAACCAGCCGGTAATGGTCACGAGCACCATGAGCTACGCAACCAACGGCAGCACCATGACCCTTGTGCTCACCCGGCAGACCACCATCGATGGCATTGGCTGGGCGCTCAATGTGGAACTGGCCCAGGATGATGTGGCGCTGGCGGGCATCACCCTCTCCTACCTGGCGGACAGCCAGACCATGGACGTGTTCTCCCTGGCCGTGGTGGCCAAGCAGGAGGGCGCCGACGATGTGGAAATGCTCAGCGTCAGCTACCTGGCCGAAAAGGAGTACGAGGACAGCCAGGCCAAACTCAATGCCAACCTGACCTTCTCCTTCCGCCCGCAGGTGGACCAGGACCCCCTGCAGCTGACCCTGACCAGCAGCACCGACGCCGCCTTTGACGGCGAATCCGCCTCCCTGAACAGCGTGGCGAACCTCTTCCTCACCGGGGAGGAGGAACCCATCTTCACCCTGACGCGGACCACCGGCAGCATCGAGGCGCCCGCCTCTCTGTCGGAAGGAAATGTGGTCACCCCCGGCACCATGGACGATACCGAATTCCAGACCTTTTTGAACCAGGAGCTGGCCACGCTCTCCGCCAGCATTCCCAAGGCGCTCCAGCTGCTCCCCCAGAGCGTGCTGCAAATCCTGCTGAGCAATATGTACTTGCTGTAAGCCCCCGGAAAGGGAACGGGGCCGTTGCCAGGCGAATGCCTGCCGCAACGGCCCCTGTTTTTTTGCAGCGAGGGTCACTTGCCCCGGATATCCAGGACATCCGCGTCCCCCACCAGCCATTCCATGGATACGTTCAGCGCCTTGGCCAGAATGCGCAGCTCCGCGTCGCACACGTGGCGCTGGTTTTTCTCAATGCGGGAAATCATCAGTTTGGTCATATCTTCCACGCCCATGAGCTGGATCTTTCTGGCAAGATCCTCCTGTGTCATGGGCGGCCGCTGGAGGGCCCGTCCCAGCCGCACGCGCTCCGCGCATAAGTTGCCCTTGATCATAAACATACTTTTCGCCATCCGACGCTCCTTGCCTTGCAATCCTTTCGATAATTTTCTCTCTAGCTTATTGATTTTATTCCAAAACAAGATACAATGTGGACTAAGCAAGATATTCTTAATCCAAACATGATACTCACGGAAAATTCTGTGACCGAGGAGAGGAAAAGCGCCGCCATGGCAGAAAGGAAAACACGATGAAAGGCATTTGCGGATTCTGTGGGCATCGGGACGCCCCCAGCTCCATCCGCTCCGCGCTGGAAAGCGCCATCGAAAGGTACATCGTCAGCGGACAGGTGGATACGTTCTATGTGGGAAACCAGGGCGCCTACGACCGGATTGTGACGGGCATACTGCAAAAGCTGAAAAAGAAATATGCGGACATTCAGTATTATGTGGTGCTCGCATATCTGCCGGGGAAAAAGCGCGCCTACGCCGACGAGATTCCCACCATTCTCCCGGAGGGGATTGAGCTGGTGCCCAGCCAGTTCGCCATCGCCCGCCGGAACCGCTGGATGGTGGATCAGGTCAAGTACATGATCGCCTACGTCACCCGGGATATGGGCGGCGCGGCGCAGACCCTGGCCTACGCCCAAAGAAAGGGCGTCATTGTGGTCAACCTGGGCCGCGAAGGCCCGCAGCGGGCCTCCCTCCCCGGAAAAGGGGTATAAAAAATCCCGCCTTCAAGCGCCGCCTGAAAGCGGAGGTTTTTCAAAGGGGCGACGGTTCCCTGCCGTTACGGGTTGCAAAATGGGCATCCTTGCCCGCCGGCGCCGTCCAGCGGGGAATCGCCGGGGCCGTCAAGCCGCGGGGTCAATCCTCCCAGAAGGGACGGAAGAACTCCGGCCGGTGGAAGTCCGGCCTGGGCGTTTCAATGCGCGCCCAGCAGGCGTAGTGCTCCCGGTCGGGGATCTCGCTGCACTTATAGAAGTTGCCCCGCATGGCCCGGGGGTCCGGGAGCCGGTCCATGCCGTAAAGCGCCCGAAGAAAGGTCAAGGGCACGCGGAGCCGGACGCCCCAGCCCTGGGGATGCTCAAAGGCTTCCGCCCTGGGGAAGGGAACAGCGGGGAAATCTGCCGCGGTCAGGAAGCGGCGACCCTGGCGGCCCTCTCCCCGCTGCATGAGCATGGCCCCGGCGCGGTTTACCTCAAAGTTGACATATTCCGCCGAGCTTTCCGGATAGCAGGCCAGAAAGGCCTCCAGGCAGCTGTCCGTGTACACGGGTTCGTTATCGTGGATATACCTGGGCTTGTCCCGATGGTCCTCCCGACACCACAGCAGCAGGCGCATCTCCTCTCCCTCCAGGCCGCACTGGGCCCAGGCCTCCGGGCGGTAGTCCCCGCCCCAGGGATAGCAGGCAATGGGAAGCGCGGGGGTCTTTTCCTTGACATCCAGGGTTGGCTGCACAGGATCGTCCTCCTTCTGCACGGCTTCACAGGCCGTTTTTTTCTTACAAAAAAGCGGCCGCAGCGCAATGTCCGCGGCCGCATCCAGGCTGCTTAATAGGTAAAGACGGTGATCACGCCGCCCATGTTGTCCAGGGAGGCATCGTAATTGGCCGTTTTCCCGGTGAGCTCCAGCTGAATGGGATCGGCATCTCCCACGGTTTGCCGGTAAATCTCATAGCGCAGCGTGCCATCCTCAAACACGGCGATGTGCGGATGCTCCATCAGGTACTCGATGTACTCCTCCAGGCACAGGTCCATGGTATGCATGGCGGCGGCGTTGCCCTTGCCCACATAGCGGTAGATGTTCATCTCCGAGCTGATGCCGGTTTTGTAGCTCTTGTCGGCGGTGTAGGGCAGGGGGAAGTCCGTCAGCGGGAAGCGGAAGATCAGCCCGTAGCGCCAGCTGTTCTCGGCCAGCCACACGCCCTGGGCGCTGGCGGAGAAGGACTGGTTGTCCACGGAATCGTCCCCGCTCTTGTAGATGCGCAGGCGGACGCTCAACCCCGTCTGATACTCGCTGGTGCCGGGGTAGTTCACATCCCGCTTGGCCCGCTCGATGAGCGCGTCCCCGGAGTAGCGGCTGGCATACTTGTCCAGCGCGGACTGGAACAGCTCGGTCTGGTAGTCCATGGAGCGGTAGCCCTCCAGGATGGTGTAGTCCGTCAACCCCACGGCCTTGGCATCGGTGAGGGCCTCGTTCAGGGCGTCAATGGCCACGGGGAACAGCTGCGTGGAGCTGCCCGGCAGGCCATAGACCAGGTTGTTCCAGCCCACGTAGCTGGCGATGCTCACCAGCTCCGCCTCGGAGAAATCCTCCGGGCGGGAGTGCCACTGGTTCACCAGCAGCATGCCGCCGTTCATGATGTCCGCCCGGGTTACCGTGGTGGTATAGGCGTTTTCCAGGGGATAGTTGGTCAGATCCACCACATCCCAGCCCTCGGTCTTCTGGGCGGGCCAAGCCAGGTTGGCGCCGCTCTGGCTGGCAGCCTCAAACTCGGCCAGCGCCACGGCATATTCCTCGGCCTTTTGCTGATTGATCTGCTCGGCCTCCTCCTGGCGTTCCTTGAGGAGGTTCGCCCGGTAGCCGATGATGGCGTTGCCCAGCAGCAGCGCCGCCACCGCCACCACCGCCAGCACGATCGTCACCCGAAGCATGACCTTGATCGGGTCGCGTTTCTTATCCTTGCTCATGCGCACACACCTTTACCCTTCCGTTTTCGCGGCTTGTCCGTCGTAGAGAAAACGGCGCAAAGCGCTGTTTCCCTGCGCGGAAGCCGCAAAAAGGCGAATATAGTTCCCTGCTCTTTTTCTATTCTCCGTCCCTTTTCCTATTCCTGCTTTTGGCAAGCGGATGGATTGGCATCTTTCCGGGCAAACTGGGACGGAACGCAAGGAAAGGAGCAACCAGCCATGAAACGCACGTTGCGCATGATTCTCACCTTTGCCCTGGCGGCAGGCCTGTGCGCCTGCACCGCCATGGCCGAGACCCTGACGGGCGAGGCCGAGGGCTACGGCGGCCCGCTGAAGGTGGCCGTCACCGTGGCCGATGGCAAGATCACCCAGGTCCGCGTCACCGAGCACAAGGAAACCGAGGGCGTGGGCACCAAGGCCATCGACACCCTGCCCGACGCCATTGTCCAGGCCAACAGCACCCAGGTGGACGTGGTCGCCGGAGCCACCTACACCAGCAAAGCCATTCTGGCGGCGGTGGATAACGCCATGGGCGTATCGCCCTCCGCGTCCCCGGACGCCAGTCAGGCCCCGGCCCAGGCCAGCGCCGGCAACCTGCGCACCGGGGTGGGCATGAGCGCGCTGGGCCGCGTGGGCCCCGGCAGCGATGACGCCGGCAACCCGGTCTATTCCTTCAACGTGGTGTTTTGCAGCGCCGCCTTCCAGGAGGACGGCCGCATCGCCCAGGTGATGTTCGACCAGCTGGAGGTGGCCACCCCCAACTATGACGGCAGCTCCATGCCTCACTTCAGCGGCTTCCCGGGCCAGGGCGGCTACGCCCTGTGGGACGACGCCCAGGGCAAAACCAACGGCGTCACCCAGGACACCGAGGAGAACTACCTGGCGGAGATCGCCGCCTGGACCACCAAGCGGGAGCGTGGCAACGACTACAAGCTGAACTCCGGCACCTGGACCCAGGAGATGGACGCCTACCAGCAGCTATTCGTGGGCAAGACCGTGGACGAGGTGGACGCCTGGTTTGAGAAATACTGTTCCGACGTGAACGGCCGTCCCCTCACCGCCGAAAGCGCCCAGGAGGGCGACCAGGAAAAGTACGCCGCCCTCTCCGAGGAAGAAAAGCAGCAGCTGGCCGACGTAACCTCCTCGGCCACCATGTCCCTGAAGGACAGCCACGGCGACCTGCTGGCCGCCCTGCGCAAGGCCTGGGAAATGGCGCAGAAGTAACGGCACATCCCCTGCGCTCACCCGAGCGCAGGGGATGTTTCGTTTGCTCCGCCTCGCCTGCCTTTCACCCGATGATCTCCACCCTGCTGCCGCCCGCCCGGTCCTTGGTGACGACAATCTGCTTGTCGATCTTTTCCTTCAGCTCCGCCACGTGGGAGATGATGCCCACCAGCCGGTTGCCCTCGCTCAGATCCGCCAGCGCCTGGATGGCCTGCTGCAAGGATTCCTCGTCCAGGGAACCAAAGCCCTCGTCCACAAACATGGTGTCCAGCCGTATGCCTCCCGCCGCGGACTGAATCTCCTCGGAGAGGCCCAGCGCCAGCGACAGGGATGCCTTGAAGGACTCGCCGCCGGACAGGGAGCGGACATTCCGCTGCGATCCGTTGTAGTGGTCCACCACATCCAGCTCCAGGCCCGTCTGGCTGCGGTTGTTCTCCGCCTCCCGGCGGCGCTTGAGCTCATATTGCCCGCCGGTCATCACCAGCAGGCGCAGATTGGCCCGGCGAAGGATGCGGTCGAAGAAAGTCATCTGCACATAGGTCTCCAGCGCGATCTTCTCCTTGCCGCTCAGCTTGCCGTTTACCGTGTCGGAAAGGGCGGCCATCCAGGCATAGCGCTTTTCCAGCCCAACCAGGTCCGCGGCCTTCTCCTGTATGTTTTTCAGCGCGGAGACGTTGCGCGTCAGGCGCGCATGCAGTGTCTTCTGCGCCTGGATGATCTCCGCGCGCCTTTGGGTCAGCTCCTGGCTGCGGGCCTGCAACGCCTCCACCTGGAGATCCCCGCTGTCTGCCAGCAACCCTTGCAGCTCCCGAATGCCGGCCTCCGCGGCGATGAGCCTGCCGCGCCAATCCTTGGCCGCGCGCTCGGCCTCGTCCCGGGCCTGGGTGAGGGCGCGGAGACGGGCCTGCTGCGCTTCAGCCTGCTGCTGGGCGGCGGCGAGATCGGGGTATTGCAGCTGGGCCTGCAGTCCGCGGCATTGCTCGGCCATGGCATGCTGTTGGCCTCGCCCCTGCGCCAGCGCCTCCCGAAGCCGCGCGCCTTCGCTCTCCAGTTCCTTGCGCTTCGCCTCTCCCTGGGGGATCAGCTGTTCCAGCTCCTGCCGGCGGGCGATCCGCACGTGAAGGGCCTGCTCCTGGCGGTCGATTTCCGTCAGCGCGCCGGCCGCGCGGAGCTTTTCCTGCTGCGCCATGGTCGGGGCATCCTGCAGGGTGACCCCGGGCAGGCACTCCGCCAGATGCTGCAAAAGCGTCTTCTCCGCCTCCTCCCGGCGGCCTTCCAGCCCGCCCCGCTCCACCTCCGCCTGGGTGATCTCCTGCTGCAGGGCGCTTTGCTGGCGGTGAAGCTCCTCCTGGACAGCTCTCCGTCGCTCCAGCTCCTGCTCCAGCGCCTGACGCCCGGCGATTCCTGCCTCCAGCTCCGTCAGGCGGGCCTCCAGCTGCCGCCGCGCCTCCGCCGCCCGTTCCCGGCAACCGGCCAGCTGCTGCTGGGCGGTTGCCAGCGCGGGGGACGGCACAAAATCCGCCATCCGCCGCAGCAACTGCCGCTGCCGCTCCGTCAGGACAGCCTTCAGTTTCCCGGCTTCCAGGCTTCTTTCCTGGGCCGTCTGCCTGCCGGTTTCCATGGCCGCTTTGGCCGCCTCCAGCTCCGCCTCGGTGGGTGCTCCCGGAGACAGGCGCGCGGGTGCGGGATGGTGAAGCGCGCCGCACACAGGGCAGGCCTGCCCGTCCTCCAGCCCCTGGGCCAGCACGCCCGCCTGCTCGTCCAGGAACGCCCGCTGCCGTTGCCGGTAAACCGCTTCCAGGCGCTCCGCCTTTTCCCGGGCCGCCTCATAGGCGCACTGAGCGGCTTTCAGCCGCTGCACATCCCCCTGGCAAGCCTCCAGGACGCCGCTTACCTCCTCCAGCGCCCGCTCCTGTTCCTGGACGCGCTCCTGACGCGAGCGCGCCTGCTGCCTTTCCTCCGTCAGGCCCTGGGTGGCTCGAAGGTTCGCCTCGCCGGCCTGCAGGGCTTCCTCCTCCCTTTGCATCTGTTCGGAAAGCTCCTGCCGCCGCCGGGACAAATGCTGCAACCGCTCCTGGGCCTTGGACAGCTGCTGCAGATAGCCCCGCCAGCTTTTCCCCCGGGCGATGAGATTTTCCAGGGCTGCGCAGCGCTCCTGTGCCCGCCGCTTGCTTTCCGAAAGCCGGTTCCCTTCCGCCTCCACGCCTGCCAGCGCCGCGGCTTCCTCCCGCCAGGCGTTCAGCTCCAGGGTTTTGCGCTCCAGCGCCTCCCCCTGCCTGCTCTCCTGCTGCTCCAGGGCGGCCATTTTTTCCCCCAGCGCCGCAAGCTCCGCCTCCCTACGGGCCAGCTCCCGATACCCGGGCATTTCCGCCTCCAGCAGATCGAGCGTTTTGGCGGCCGCCTCCAGGGCCGGAGCTTTTTGCGCCTGCTCCGCCAGGTTTTTTTCGGCCTGCTCCGCCTGCGGCAGCAGCGCGGCGCGGGAGGCGCAGGCGAGGGTCAGCTGCTCCCGGGTCTTCTGCGCCTGGACGGCCTTGCCCAGCAGGGCGTCCGCTTCATGGAGCTGCGCTTCCACACGGTTTTGCGCCTGCAGCAGGCGCGCTTCCTCCTGGCGGTCCTGCTGCAAAAGCTGCGCAAGGAGCTCCGCCGTCTCCCCCAGGGGCAGCTTGTCCTCCTGCGCCGCCTGGAGCCGCGTCCGCAACGGATCATCCCCGGAGCAGTCGATTTCCCGAACATACTGCCGCACGCTGGCGTAGGCCGCCTGGCAATCCCTTTGCAGCGCCCCCGCCTCGCCCTTGAGCCGCTCCTGGAAGAGCATGTAGTACCGGGTTTTGAAGATCTCCCGGAATATTTCCTGCCGGGTGGCGGTATCCGCCAGCAGCAGGCGGAGGAAATCCCCCTGGGCGATCATGGCAATCTGCGCAAACTGGCTGCGGTCCAGGCCGATAATCTGCACGATCTCCCGGTTTACCTCCTTCACCCGGGTCACCACCCGCCCATCCGGGAGGCGCAGCTCCGCCTCCGCCAGCTGCTTGGTGGTGCCGCCGCCCCTGCGGGCAGGGCGCTGGTATTCCGGGTTGCGGCGAACGGTATAGGTTTTGCCTGCGTAGAGGAACACAAGCTCCACCTCCGTGGGCATGTCTGGCTGCGCATACTTGGACCGAAGCATGGAGGCATCCCGCTGGCCGCCGCTGGGCTCCCCGTAAAGGGCGTAGGTGATCGCGTCAAAAATGGTGGTTTTTCCCGCGCCGGTGTCCCCGGTGATCAGGTACAGCCCCTGCCGTCCCAGCCGGGATAGCTCCATCACCACCCGCCCCGCATAGGGGCCGAAGGCCGATACCGTCAATTTCAACGGCCGCATGCCCCGTCCTCCTCCCATACCCGCTCCAGGAGACTCTGTGCAAAGGCGCGCTGCTCCTGGCTCATGGGTTGTCCTTGCTGCTTTTCATAAAACTCGTCCAACAGCGCCAGGGGGGATTTCTGCTCCACGTCCCCGCCCTCCGCTTCCAGGCATGCCGCCCGGGTGCGCCGGTTATCGTAATCCAGCTTCATCAGGTTGGGATAGATCACCCGCAGCTTGCGCACCGCGTCGGGAACGTCCTCCTCGTCGGTGAGAGTGATGTGCACATAGTCCTGCTGATAGCTCGTCCCCTGATAAAAGCCGCGGAAGGTCAGCTCCTCATAGGAGCCGCGCAGCTCCACCAGGTCCCGCAGGGGCGTCAGCGGCACGGCGCGCACGGCCACGCTCCCCTTGGGGCCCAGCTCCGCCACGGTGACCGACTTGCTTTGCCGGGCCTCGGAAAAGGAATATTTCAGCGGCGTGCCGCAATAGCGCACCGTGTCCCGCCCCACCCGCTGGGGACCGTGAATATGGCCCAGCGCCACGTAATCGAAGCCGTCGAAAACGCAAGCGTCCACATTGTCCATCCCGCCCACGGTGACCTCCTCCGAGTCGCACCGGGCCGCGCCCGTTACAAACTGATGGGCCGCCAGCACGTTCCGCTCCGCCGGATTCACCCCCATGGCCTCAATGGCCGCGGCCACCGCCGCCGTATAGGTGACGATCTCCCTGTCCGGAAAGAAGCGCCTCACCTGCGCCGGCTTCAGGAAGGGCAGCAGATAGATCCGCACCGGTCCATGCTCGTCCATCAGCGTATAGGGCGTCACATGCCCGTCATACACCGGCGCCAGGTGTACGCCGCTGCCCGCCATCAGCCGCCCGCCAAAGGCCATGCGCTCCGGAGAGTCATGATTCCCGCTGATCACAAAAACCTGCCTGCCGCACTCCGCCAGCTCCACCAGAAAGCTGTCCAGCAGCGTCACCGCCTCTGTGGAGGGCGTTGCCTTGTCATAGACATCCCCCGCCAGGATGACCGCCTCCGGCTGCTCCCGCCGGACCACCTCCAGCACCTGCGCGAGCACATATCGCTGATCCTCCAGCATGGAAAACCCATTCACCCGCTTGCCCAGGTGCAAATCCGACAAATGTATCAGCTTCATGGAAACGCTCCTTTCCAGGCGGCACGCCCTGGCCTTCATTATACCCGGCAGCCCGGAGCAAGGCAATCCCCCGCCTGCCGGGCGCGCCCCATTTACACCGGCTGGCACAAAGGCTATAATGGTACCATACACGGCGCGGGCGTCCGGCGCGAAGCGTCGCCCGCACCGCCCTTGACCACAAGGAGGTAACGCATGATGGCTTGTCCTACACCGCAATGCACCCCCGGCGCGCAATGGGAAAACGGCCTATTGACCCTGCCGCCCCAGGGCGGCGGAGTGATCCTCTCCCCCCGGGATGCCGCTGCCCACGCCTACCTGAACCTCACCCTGACCGTGGAGGAGGAGCACTCCCTGGCCTTTGAGCTGCGGGTGTGGGGGGAGGAGGACTCCCCCCGGGTGATCATCCGCTTCGGGCTCATGCCGCGGTACCGCACGCAGATTCCCCTGAGCATGGGCTGGTTGGACGGGCATGTGCTGTTTCCGGGGCATGTTCCCGGAGAATTGAAGGTGGTGTGCCACGGTTCCCGCATCGCCCCGGAGGAGATCCGGCGGGTGGAGCTGGTGAGCATGCCCTGTTTCCATCCGGTGCGCGTGCGCCTGGAGCGCTGCGAATGGAGCGGCGCGCCCTGCCCGCCCGCCCCGACGCCCGCCACGCCCCTGGTGGACGAGCTGGGGCAATATATCCCCAAGCACTGGCCGGGGAAAACCGCGGACGCCCCCAGCCTCAACGCTTTTCTGCGGGAGCAGGCCCAGCTCCCCGACGCCTACCCTTCCCCGGCCTGGAACGCCTGGGGTGGTTGCGCCCGTGAGCCCATGGCGCCAGGAAGCGGATTTTTCACCCGCCTGAAGCGGGACGGCCGGTGGTATCTGCTGGACCCGGAGGGCTGCGCCTTCTTCAGCCTGGGCCCGGACTGCGTGGTGGCCCGGTGCGACGCCCGCATCGACGGCCTGGAGCCGCTGCTGCAGGGGCTTCCGGACAGGAATGATCCGGCGGTCCGGGAGCTTTACGCGCCCCTGACCCGCCCCTTTGGGGAGACGCCCCGGGGGCCGGGGCTCATGTATTCCTACGAGCGGGCCAACCTGCGCCGGGCCTTCGGGGAGGAATGGGAAACCGTCTGGCGGCGGATGGTGGTGGCGCAGCTGAAGCAGGCGGGCCTGAACACCCTGGGCAACTGGTCGGACGAGGCGCTGTTTGGCCGGATGCCCTACGTGACCAGCCTGCCCCGGTTCCCGGAGACGGAGCACAAAATCTTCCGCGACTTCCCGGACGTGCTGTCCCCGGAATACCGGGAGGATGCCGCCCGTTGCGCCCAGGCGCTGCTTCCCCGGCGGGAGGACCCCTTCATGATCGGCTATTTCCTGCGCAACGAGCCCAGCTGGGCCTTTGTGGATGGGCTGGTCCTGGCCGACGAGGTGCTCCGTGACCCGGCGGACACCTGCTGCAAGGAGGGGCTGATGGCCTTCCTGCAGGCGCGTTACGGCAGCGTGGAAGCGCTGAATGCCGCCTGGGGCAGCGCCTTCTCCTCCCTGGAGGAGCTGCGCCGTCCGGTGGAGAAAATGTCCGCCCGCTACCCCGGCGCAGAGGCTGACCTGCGGGCGTTCTCCCGGCAACTGGTGGAGGCCTATGTGGCCGTGCCCGCGGCGGCCTGCCGCCAGGCGGACCCCAACCACATGATTCTGGGCATGCGCTGGGCCTGGATCTCCGATCCCGCCCTGGCCGCAGGCTGGGAAAACTTCGATGTGTTCTCCATCAACTGCTACGCGGTGGACCCCACCGCCGCCATGGACCGGGTAGGGGAGCTGGGGGTGGATTTGCCGGTGATGATCGGGGAATTCCACTTCGGCGCGCTGGACGCGGGGCTCACCGCCACGGGCCTGGAAGCCGTGCCCAATCAGCAGGAGCGGGCCGCCGCCTTCCGCTACTATGTGGAACGGGTGGCCGCGCATCCCATGGGCGTCGGCTGCCATTACTTCCAATGCTACGACCAGTTTGTCCTGGGGCGCTTTGATGGGGAAAACTACAACATCGGCCTGTTCGACGTGTGCCTGCGCCCCTATGCGGAGATGCTGCAGGCCGCACGCCATTGCAGCGAAAGCGTCTGGGCCATTCATAACGGCGCGGCCACCCCCACGGAGCGCCGTCCGCAGACCATTCCCATGATCGCCTATTGACGTTTTCCAGCCCGCCGGAGCGCATTCTTCCGCTCCGTCGGGCTGGTTGTTCTTTCGCTGTCCTGGTCTTGACAGGGGGCAGGGCGTGCTGCTACCATGATGCTACTGTATACAATTTATCCCGGCTTCCCTTGGCGCGGAGCCGGGCATGGCGGAGGCATGCATGATGAATTTGACCCAGAAGATCCTCGCGGCGCACCTGGTCAGCGGCCAGCTGAACCCCGGGGAAGAAATTTCCATCCGTATCGATCAAACCCTGACCCAGGACTCCACCGGCACCATGGCCTATCTGCAATTCGAGGCCATGGGGGTGGAGCGGGTGCGCACCAAGCGCTCCGTGGCATATATCGACCACAACACCCTGCAAACGGGCTTTGAAAACGCCGACGACCATCAATACATCCAGACCGTGGCCCGCAAGCACGGCATCTGGTGCTCCAAGCCGGGCAACGGCATCTGCCACCAGGTGCACCTGGAGCGCTACGGCATTCCCGGCTGGACGCTGCTGGGCAGCGACAGCCACACGCCCACGGGCGGCGGCATCGGCATGCTGGCCATTGGCGCGGGGGGATTGGACGTGGCGGTGGCCATGGGCGGCGGCGCGTATTACCTGACCTGCCCGCGGGTGGTGAACGTCCGCCTGACGGGGCGTCTGCCCTACGGCGTGGCGGCCAAGGACATCATCCTGGAGGTGCTGCGCCGTCTGAGCGTCAAGGGCGGCGTGGGCCGGGTGATGGAATACACCGGCCCCGGAGTAGCCACCCTCACCGTGCCCGAGCGGGCCACCATCGCCAATATGGGCGCGGAGCTGGGCGCCACCACCTCGGTGTTCCCCAGCGACGAGGTCACCCGCGCCTTCCTCCGGGCCCAGGGCCGGGAGGGGGACTGGCAGCCCCTGGCCGCCGACCCGGACGCCGCCTATGACGAGACCGTCGAGATCTGCCTGGACGACCTGGTTCCCCTGGTGGCCAAGCCCCACATGCCCGACAACGTGGACACCGTCCAGGCCGTGGGCCCCATCGCCGTGGATCAGGTGTTCATCGGCTCCTGCACCAATTCCAGCTATCAGGACATGATGCGCGTGGCGCGGATTCTCAAGGGCAAGCGGGTGCACCCCAACGTATCCCTGGTCATCGGGCCGGGGAGCAGGCAGGTGCTGACCATGCTGGCCCGCAACGGCGCCCTGGCGGATATGATGGCCGCCGGCGCCCGCATTCTGGAAACCGCCTGCGGGCCCTGCATCGGCATGGGGCAAAGCCCCCGCACCGGCGCGGTGTCCCTGCGCACCAACAACCGCAATTTCTACGCCCGCAGCGGAACCGCCTCCGCGGGCATCTACCTGGTGAGCTGCGAGACCGCTGCGGCCTCCGCCCTCACCGGCACGCTCACCGATCCCCGCACCTTGACCGTGGACCTGGACATCCCCCAGCCCGAGCGGTTCGAGGTCAACGATAACCTGGTGATTCCCCCGGTGGAGCCGGGGCAGGAAAATCAGGTGGAGGTGGTCCGTGGGCCCAACATTCACCCCTTCCCCCTGGGCAAGGCGCTGCCGGAGGAGGTGCGGGGCAAAGTGCTGCTGAAGATGGAGGACAACATCACCACCGATCACATCATGCCCTCCAACGCCAAGCTGCTGCCCTACCGCAGCAACATCCCTTACCTGAGCGACTACTGCCTCACCCCCGTGGATCCCGACTTCCCCGCCCGGGCCAAGGCCGAGCAGGGGGGCATCCTGGTGGCCGGGCAGAACTACGGCCAGGGCTCCAGCCGGGAGCACGCCGCCCTGGTGCCCCTGTACCTGGGCATCCGCGCGGTGGTGGCCAAGTCCTTCGCCCGCATTCACCGGGACAACCTGATCAACAACGGCATCCTGCCCCTGACCTTCGCCGACGAGGCGGACTACGCGGACATCTCCCCCATGGACGAATTGACACTGCCCGGGGTGCGGGAGGCCATCGCCCAGGGTCAGGAGCGCCTGACCCTGCACAACGCCGCCAACGGCAAGGATTACCAGGTCTGCCTGCCCCTGACCCAGCGCCAGCGGGGCATGATCCTGGCGGGCGGATTGCTGAACTACACCCGGGAATCGCAAAAGCAGTAAGGCCTTGCGCGCCGCCCGTCCGCTTGCCTGCGGGCGGGCGCTTTGCGCTGCGGCCACGAAGCAAGGGAGGTCCCACATGTACCGGTATCTATTGGTCGACAACGACAACACGCTGATGGATTTTCACCGGGCGGAGCGCCACGCCCTGGGCGTGACCCTGCGCCGCCACGGCATCCAGGACAGCCAGGAAACCGCCGAGCTGTACGCGGGCATCAACGCCGCCCTGTGGAAGGCCCTGGAGCGGGGAGAAACCACCCAGGCGAAGCTGAAGATCGAGCGCTTCCGCCAGCTGCTGGCCGCCCTGGGCCTCCCGGAAACCGACGCGCCGGTCCTGGGCGAGGACTTCGCCCTGGCCCTGGGGGACTGCCGCTTCCTGCTCCCCGGCGCGGAGGACTTCCTGCGCCGGGTGAGCGCCGCCATGCCCGTGGCCCTGGTCACCAACGGCATCAGCCGCATTCAGCGCAGCCGCCTGGCGGGCAGCCCCCTGACGCCCCTGCTCTCCGCGGTGGTGGTCTCCGAGGAGGTGGGCGCCGCCAAGCCCGACCCCCGCCTGGCCCGCTGCGCCCTGGAGGCCCTGGGCTGCGTCGATCCCCGGGAGGCTGTGCTCCTGGGGGATAGCCTCTCCGCAGACATCGGCTGCGCCCGCGCCGCGGGAATCGACAGCATCTGGCTGGCCCCGGCGGGACAAAGCTCACCCCTGCCCACCTGGATCGCGCATTCCCTGGCGGAGGCGGAGCGCATCCTGCTGCCTTGACCCTGCCAGGCCGCGGGAGGCGCGGCGCCGCTCCTCTTCCCGGGACTGGCCAGGATACCGCACGCATCCAAGGCTTCCGGGAGGCATCCAGCAACGCCTCGCAAACACAAAAAGCGCTCCGAGCCGCGCCCGCTTCTCAAAGAATATTTGCCCAGTTGAAGGCATCCCGGTGGTACAGGTGGCGGGCGCTTTCCTCCAGCTGGTTGCAGCCCAGCGCGCACAGCGGAGCGCTCCGGGTGAGGATTCCCGCCTCCAGGGTGCGCATGGCCAACGTCACTTCGTCGGTATCCTCATGGTTGACCTGCATTTGCAGCCAGGGCAGCGTCTCCTCCCAGGCCTGCTGAAACTCTGCCAGGCGGTTGGCCGCATCCTGCCACGCCTGCTCCTGGGTCAGGCGGCGCATTTCCTGGGCGGCATCCCCAAAGCGCTGGGACGCCGCCTCCGCCCGCTGGGAGAGCCACAGGCTTCCCCCCAGCACCACCGCCAGCAGCGCCAGGGTAATCACCCAGTTGGTACGCATGACCTCACCACCCCGCCTGTCCTTGTTCCAACGCTTGCAGAAGCTGCACATGTTCCTTGCCCTTGCCCTGGACCATCAGCTGGCCCTGGGTGTTGAGGCAGCAGAAGAGCACCGCCTGGGGAGAAGCATACCCCAGGCTTTGCAATTGCTTGGCCAGCCAGCCCTCCGTCAGCCCGCCCCGCTGCAGGTTGGGCCGGTTCACCCTGCCGTCCAGCACCAGGGGCAGGGGAAGGCCCTGGGGCGGCGCCTGCAACCCCAGGTCCTGGGGAGAGACCGGGCGATTGGCCGCCTTGGGGAATACGCTCACCGCGCCGCTGGTCTCCAGCACCGCCGTGCCCACCTCCGACGGGTCCAGCATACCGCCCATGCGGAGTTCCTCCATCAAGTCATTGAGGGTAAAGCTGGACTTGCGCAATTGCTTTTCGCACAGCACGCCATTGCGGATGAGCACCGTGGGCCGCCCGCACAGCCAGGCCCGGAATCGCTCGCTCTTCATCGCTGCAAAGCTCAGCGCCCCATGGCAAATGATCAGCGCCGACATGGGCAGAAGCCCATAGAGCAGGGGCACTCCCACGCTGCCCATGGGCGTGGCCGCCAGCTCCGCAATCATGATGGCCACCACCAGCTCGAAGGGCTGCAGCTGTCCCACCTGCCGCTTGCCCATCAGGCGCATGGCCGCCACCGCCGTCAGGAAAAGAATCACCGCCCGCGCAAACACCGTCAGCATATATAGCCTCCGCTCTTTCTTCGCTTGCGCCTAGTATGCCGCAAATCCTCTCCCGGCATGCGAAGCCCGTCACGCTTCCGGTTCCCCCAGCACAAAGGCGTTGCGGCAAGCGCGCAGCCACCCTTCCCGGCACATTTTGCCGATTTCCGCCGACAGCGCGCTGCGGTCCACCTCCAGGTAATCGGCCAGCTCCTGGCGGTTGAAGGGGATCTGGAAGCTCCGGCTGCCCTGCTGCGCCGCCTGCTCGGACAAATATGCCATCAGCCTGCGGCGTATGGTGCGCGGCGCGGTGCAGCGCATGCGCTGGGAGAGATGCAGGTTTTTCCGGGCCAGTAGCGCCACCAGGTTCCGGGCCAGCAACGGTTCCCTCAGCAGCTCCTGCGCCCGCAGAAACACCACCTCCGCCTCGCCGGCGGCCACCACCCGCACCAACATCATCTCCCCGGGTAGACAGGCATAGGCTTCGGCGAATACGCCCCCGGCGGGCACCGCGCCCAGCAGGCTTCGCCCGCCCCAGGCGTCGCAGCTTTCGATATACACGCTGCCCGCAGCCACCAGCCCCAGGGCCTCCACCGGCTGCCCCGCCTCGCACACGGTTTCCCCCTTGGCATAGCGACGGCGGCTCCAAGGCATGCGCTCCAGCAGCCTCTCCAGCGCCTCCCGCTCCATGCCCGCAAACAATGCCGATTCCATCCAGTTTTCCCAGCGCATTTTTCTCACCTCATGTTGTACTTCCAACAGACGCGCCGGGCTGATGGTAGTATACTCAGCCCGAAAAGTCAAGCCGCCCACCGCGGCAATCAGGAGGTTTTTCCATGCTTCGCAAAATCATTCACATTGACGAAAGCAAGTGCGACGGCTGCGGCCTGTGCGCCAAGGCCTGCCACGAGGGCGCCATTGGCATGGTAAACGGCAAGGCCCGTCTGCTCCGGGAGGATTATTGCGACGGGCTGGGGGACTGCCTGCCCGCCTGCCCCCAGGGGGCCATCACCTTTGTGCAGCGGGAGGCTGCGCCCTATGACGAAGCCGCCGTTCAGGCGGCCAAATCCCGACAGGCCGCGCCCTTGGCCTGCGGCTGCCCGGGCAGTCAATCCCGCGCGCTGTCCCCCGCCGGGGATGTACCCACCGCCCCCGTCCCCTCCCAGCTGCGCCAGTGGCCGGTGCAGCTCCGGCTGGCGCCGGTGCAGGCGGCTTATTTCCAGGGCGCGGACCTGCTGGTGGCCGCGGATTGCTCGGCCTACGCCCACGGTAACTTCCACCAGGCCTTTCTCCGCGGCCGGATTGCGCTGATCGGTTGTCCCAAGCTGGATTCCGCGGACTATGAGGAGAAGCTGGGGGAAATCCTTGCGCGCAACGATATCCGCAGTCTCACCGTGGTGCGCATGGAGGTGCCCTGCTGCGGCGGCATTCAGCGCGCCGCGGCCCAGGCCCTGGCGCGCAGCGGCAAGCAGATCCCCTTCCAGGTGGTCACCCTTTCCACCGACGGGCGGGTGCTGGCGGAGTAAGCCGCAAGCTCTGTCCGGCGCGTTGCAGCAAAAAAACGCTGCAACGCGCCTCAGCGTGTCGAAAAAGTGGGCAAACCCACTTTTTCGAGGGAGCAACTTCGGCCAACCAGAGGTCGTCCGAAGTTGTAAGGAATTGATTTTGCAAGCAAAATCAACAACCCGCGAAGCCGGCAAAGCCGGCTTACACGAATGAAAGTCGAAGGGGCTGCGGCCCCTCCGACGCCTCTAGGGAGTTTTTTGACAGCCTGCAGCGCGTTGCAGCAAAGAAACGCCGCAACGCGCCTTTTTCAGTTTCCCCTTTGACAAAGCCGCCGGCGCATTCTATAATGGCCACAGCGCCCGGCGAATGGCCGGGCAATCGCAGATCACGAAAGAAAGGCGGATGTTGCTTTATGTTCCTGCGCTTCCCCGGCGGCCTTGTGAAAGCCCTGACCTTCAGCTATGACGATGGCGTGGAGCAGGATATGCGCCTGGTTCAGCTTCTGGACAGCCACGGCATGAAGGGAACCTTCAACCTGAACTCCGGGCTATACTCCCCGGAGGGGAAGGTGTTCGCCCCCGGAACCATTCACCGGCGGATGTCCCTGTCCCAGGTGAAGGCCCTGTTCAACGGCAACCACGAGGTGGCGGTGCACTGCCTGACCCATGCCTATCTGCCCGACCTGTCCCAGGAGCGGATAGTATATGAAATTGTGAAGGACCGGGAAAACCTCGAACGGGAATTCGGGGGCACGGCCCGGGGGATGGCCTATCCCTTTGGCGCGGTGGACGACGCCACGGTGGAGGCTGTGCGCTGCTGCGGCATCCGCTATGCCCGCACCACGCGGAGCACCCACGGCTTCCGCATTCCCCAGGACTGGTTGCGCCTGGACCCCACTTGCCACCACGATGACCCGCAGCTGATGGACCTGGCGGAACGCTTCCTGAGCGCGCGGAATTCCCACGACGCCAAGCTGTTCTATCTCTGGGGCCATGCGTACGAATTTGAGGCCAACGACAACTGGCAGGTGATCGAAGGCTTTATGGACCGCCTGGCGGGCCGCAAGGAGATCTGGTACGCCACCAACATCGACATTTGCGACTATGTGCTGGCCTGGAAGCAGGCGTACGCCAGCGTGGACGGCCGCCGGCTGTACAACCCCACCGCCCGCACCCTGTGGTTTGAGCTGGAGGACCAGGTGTACGCCCTGGCGCCGGGCGAAAGTCTGAGCCTGTAAAGCCGGGCATTTTCCACGCCTATTTTCAGCCGCCGCGGGATATGGTATACTACAGGGGAGGAGCGTGAACGCGATGAAAAAGATCGTACTGACCGGCGGAGGAACCGCGGGACATGTCTCGCCCAACCTGGCGCTGATCCCCCGGCTGCTGCAGGCGGGCTACGAGATTGATTACATCGGCACCGAGAAGGGCATCGAGCGGGAAATGATCGCCCGGGTTCCCCAGGTGCGCTACCATGCGGTGAAAAGCGGCAAGCTGCGCCGCTACTTTTCCTGGCAAAACTTTACCGATCCCTTTCGGGTGGCCGCCGGAGCGGTGCAGTCCGCCCGGCTCATGGGAAAGCTCAGGCCCGACGTGGTGTTCAGCAAGGGCGGCTTCGTCTCGGTGCCGGTGGTGTTCGGCGCCTGGCTGCACCGCATTCCGGTGGTATGCCACGAAAGCGACCTGACCCCCGGCCTGGCCAATAAGCTCTGCAAGCCCTTCGCCCGGCGGTTTGCCACCACCTTTCCCGAGTGCGCCGCCGCCCTGGGACCCAAGGCGGAAATGACCGGCACGCCGCTGCGGCCGGAGCTGTTTCAGGGCAGCCGCGCCCGCGGCCTCGCCCTGCTGGGCTTTACCGGGGAAAAGCCTGTGCTGCTGATGATGGGCGGCTCCCTGGGCGCGCAATCGGTGAACAAGGTCCTTCGGGAAGCCCTGCCTGATCTGCTCCCCAAATTCGATCTGTGCCACATCTGCGGCAAGGGCAACCTGGCTCCCGAGCTGGAGGGCCGGGCAGGATACAATCAAATGGAATTTGTGGACAAGGCACTGCCGGACCTGCTGGCCGCCGCGGACCTGGTGCTCAGCCGCGCCGGAAGCAACGCCCTGTGCGAGTTCCAGGCCCTGGGCAAGCCCATGCTTCTGGTTCCCTATCCCAAAGGCGCCAGCCGGGGCGACCAGATCCTGAACGCGCAGAGCCTGGAAAAGCGTGGTCTGTGCCGGGTGCTGCTCCAGGAAAACCTCACCCGCGCCAGCCTGGTAGCGGCGCTGGACCGGCTCTGGGCGGACCGGGCGCAGCTGGAGGCCGCTCTCCACGGCGCGCCTCCGGCGGACGGCACGCAGCGGGTGTTGAAAATGATTGAAGAAGTGCAACGATGAAGCCCCGGGCGGCCCGCAGGCGCGAAATTTCTTATGCCTGCAAAAATGCAATAGAACGCATGCAAAAATAATGAAAACAGAACGCATTGCCAACATGCCAAGGCCGCGCCGGGAATTTCTTTCCCCAGCGCGGCCTCAGACTGTCGAAAAACCCCAGGGAGGTGTCGGAGG